>DATDMJ010000086.1:0-32937 GCA_036518855.1 Gaiellaceae bacterium
GGGCGACTGGCGATGCCGTGTACTGCGGGCGGTGTCTTGTCGACGTAGATGTCGATGGGATAGTCGAGGCGAACCTGCCCCCACCACGCCGAGCAGACGATGTGCGTTCGACCCTCGGCCGTGATCGTCTGGATGTCACAACCTTGCGTCTGGTCGGGAGGGGGCGCGAATTGCCAACTGACGTTCACGTTGCTGACCCACCAGCCGTTGGACCCGGGCGATCCGCGTAGGACAGGAGTGATCGTGAACGTGTCCGATGTCTGGCTCCCTGCGCCTGCCGGAACAGCAAGGCACGTCAAGACCAACAAGAGAAGCAACAGCTGGCGGCTTGCCGTTGTGACCCTTGGCACGACTCCTCCCCAGTCGTCGTCCTGGCCCTCCAGTCAAGTTAACTACCCGCTTTTGTACGTGTCAATCCACATGAACTCGGGATCCAGCGCATCGGGGTGACGGCACCTTCGAGGCTTGCGCGGCGGCTCGGGACCTTCGACGCGGTCGTGGTCGGGCTCGGCTCGATGGTCGGCGCCGGAATCTTCGCCGCGCTTTCCCCCGCCGCGCGCTACGCGGGGTCGGCACTGCTGATCGGCCTCGTGCTCGCCGGCGCGGTCGCCTACTGCAACGCGACCTCGTCGGCCCGGCTCGCGGCGCTGTATCCGGAGTCGGGAGGCACGTACGTCTACGGACGGCGGCGGCTCGGCGACATCTGGGGCTACCTCGCGGGCTCCGCGTTCGTCGTCGGCAAGGTCGCGAGCTGCGCGGCGATGGCGCTCACCTTCGGACACTACGTGGCGCCATCGGTCGCGCGGCCCCTCGCGGTGGGCGCGGTCATCGCGCTGACGAGCGTGAACCTGGCGGGCATCTCCAAGACCGCGGGCCTGACGCGGCTGATCGTCGCGGTCGTGCTGACGGCGCTGGCCGTGTTCGTGGTCGTGGCGCTCGCCGGCGGAACCGTCGACACCTCGCACCTCTCCAACTCCCACGGCGGCGTGCTCGGCGTTCTCCGCTCCGGCGGGATCCTGTTCTTCGCATTCGCCGGCTACGCGCGGATCGCGACCCTCGGCGAGGAGGTCGCCGAGCCGGCGCGGACGATCCCGCGCGCAATCGCCGTCGCCTTGGCGCTCACGATCGCGATCTACGCGGTCGTCGCCGTCGCCGCGCTGCTCGCCGCCCCGCCGTCGCTCCTGGCCGCGACCCAGGCGCCGCTGCGGGCGGTGGTTGAAGCCGGGTCGCTCGACGGCTTCGCGCCGGTCGTCCAGGTCGGAGCGGCGGTCGCCTCGCTCGGCGTCCTGCTCTCGCTGCTCGCCGGTGTCTCGCGGACCGTCTTCGCGATGGCAGCGAACCGGCACCTCCCCCAGGCGCTGTCGGCGGTGCACGAGCAGCGCCGGGTACCGCACCGGGCCGAGCTGCTCGTCGGCGCCGTCGTGGTCGTCGTCGTGTCGCTCGCCGACATCCGCGGCGCGATCGGGTTCAGCTCGTTCTGCGTGCTCTTCTACTACGCGGTCGCGAACGCCTCGGCGCTGACGCTGAAGCGGAAGCTCTTCGTACCCGCGGCCGGGGCGGTCGGCTGCCTCGTGCTCGCCTTCACCCTGCCGCTTCTGTCCGTACTAATAGGAACGGCGGCCATTGCGGCCGCCGCCTTGTTGTATCCGTTGACCCGCCGCTAGTCCTTGTACGGATCGTGGACGTCGCGGCCGGCCATCGCGACGCCGACCGGGCGCAGCGTGTGCTTCACCCGGATCGTGTCGCCGTGCGCGGCGAGCACCTCCGGCAGGCGCTTGTACACCTCCGGAGCCTCGTCCGCGCCGCCGCCGACCAGCACGATGCCCTGCTCGCGCAGGCGTGCCTGCACGGCCGGCCAATCGACCACGCCCGGCCGGACGACCTGCTCCGTCCGCCACTTCCGCAGCTTCGCGGTCGGGTGGTCCGGGCACGTCTGGCCCGTGTACTCCCGAGTCGGGACGGAGAAGTCGCAGTCGCGCGTCGAGCACGCGTAGACCGTCATCCGGCGGATGCGGCCCGCGGCCTGCGAGCGGCTCATCACCCGGCCGGCGCCGTGCACCGTCGAGAAGAGCGCCTGCTCGTTCTCGTCGGACTCGACGCCCTCGAGGATCACCGACTCGTCGCCCATCGAACCGCCGACGAAGCCCTCCTGGCCCGGGCGGGCCGGGGTGCAGCCCTTCCGGATCACCCAGTAGGTGCGGCCGAAGTGCTCCTCGCGCCACGCGAAGTTGTGGTGGTTGTGCACCTCGTGCACGGCCTCGGCGCCGAGGATCTCGAGCACCTTGTCCACCACCACGTCGCGGCCGGCGTAGGCGTACTCGCCCGCGAGCTCCATCGCGGCGATGTACGACTCGCCGAGCTCGGAGCCGACCTCGAAGAGCACCGGCGGCGAGTCCATCTCGCCCTCGACCGCCCGCTCGCCGAAGCGCTTGCCCTCGGCCAGCGCCAGGAAGCCCGACGCCGTCTTGTGGCCGAAGCCGCGCGAGCCGAAGTGCACGCCGACCCAGATCCGGCCCTCCTCGTCCTCCATCAGGTTGACGTAGTGGTTGCCGGAGCCGACGGTGCCGAGCTGCGACTCCGCCAGCTGGGAGAGCTTGCGCTGCGGCCGGAACTCCGCGTTCCGGATCTTGTCCAGCACCGGGTGGTCGGCCCGCTCCTGCGCCGGCACGCCCATGCCGAACGAGATGCGCCGCGTGATCTCGGCCATCACGGCGTCGACGCCGCCGACCGCGTCGAGATCAGCACGCGTCAGCTCGGTCCGCGCCGCCTTGTTGCCGCAGCCGATGTCGTAGCCGACTCCGGACGGCGAGACGTACCCCTCGTAGGCGATGCCGCCGCCGATCGGCTGCGAGTAGCCCGGATGATGGTCGGCGCAGAGCACGCCGAGCTCGGCGTCGCCCGCCTCCATGCACCGCTCGAGCTGCTTCAGGCTCCGCTCGTCGACGGAGCCGAACGTCTTGATCGTGCTCATCGTTCCTCCTTCATTGTCTCGCGTGAAGACACCGGGCGGAGTCGAACCGCCCTGTCCGCGCTTTGCAGACGCGTGCCTAGCCGCTCGGCCACGGTGTCTCGCCCGGCTCCTGGTCAGCTGCGGTACTGCTCGAGCTCCTGCTCCCGCCGCTGGTACTCGCCGATCTCCGCGACGATTCCGCGGCGGAAGACGCGCAGGGCGGCGATGAGCGTGTCGAGCTTGTGCAGCGTGTTGGCCCGCCCCCGCTCCGAGTCGACGTCGAACTCGAGAGCGACCGGGCGGTAGCCTCCGTCCGAGATCTCGAGAGTCATCTTCGGCTCGAAGTTGTACGGGCAGTGCTCGCAGTCGTCGTCGCAGTCGATCCCGGTCTCGAGACCGCGATCGGTGGTGTTCTCGACGTATGCGAACACGTACTCGCCGTCGTGGAAGCCGGGCAGGTTCAGGAAGTAGCGCTCGTCGACGCGAGCGCGGTACGGAAGGCCCATCGAGGGGCTCCCTTCTAGCTCGATGTTCGAGCTCGGTGTTCGCGACTCGGCCCGAGCCGGGTCGCCTGACGGAGTCCGCCGGTCGGCGGACGCGTGTGCGCTCGGCGTCATGGCTTCACCTCCTTCCGAGGCGCGTATGTGAGAGCCCCCGAGAGGAATCGAACCTCTGCGCCCGGGTTCGAAGCCCGGTGCTCTGTTCCGCTGAGCTACGGAGGCATGGGGGCGGCTTCCCGCCCCGGAGCGCGTCAGCGCTCTCTGAAGTAGTCGGCGCGGCCGGCGCCGTCGAAAGCGGCCGCTGTTACGGCAGCACTTCTTGAAAGCGGCGCCCGGATCCGCATGGGCATGGATCGTTGTTGCCGAGCCGCTCGAGCAGCTCCTTCTCGCCGCGCTTGACGCTGCGGCTCCCCCGCTTGACGTTGGTCTCGGACGGGAAGCCGCGGCGGCGCTTGCTCATCGGCTCAAAACGAGAACTCGTTGTCGCTGTACCGGTTCATCGTGGGTTCCTCCTCTCGGATCGACTACCAGCCCCAGGCGCGCCGGTAGGCCTCGACGAGGAAGTGATCGACCGTTGCGCGGTCGGGTTCCGGTGGAAGCACGGTTTGGTTCAGCGCTTCGGCCAGACGTCGCTCGACCTCGTCGATCTCGGCCATCACCTCCTCGAACGTTCGCTCGCCGGTGCGAATCGCCATCACGCGCGAGCGCTCAGGTTCCGGCATCGGCAGTGTCAGCCGTCCCGTCTCGAGCAACTCGAGCCCCTGGTAGCCGAGCCGGGCAGCGTGCATCGCGTACTTCGTGTCGAAGCCGTGAGCGTCGACCAGCTCGGGACGGTTGACGCGCTTCTGGCCGCGGGTGCCGAGCAGCCGTTCCTTCTGGCCGCCGAGGTAGCCGAGATACCCGCGTCCCGCGCGCCGCGAGAGCAATGCGGGCCGGAGCTCGCGCAGCTCGCGCCCCAGGTCCGTCTCGACGAGCGTGAGCTCATCCGGGACGAACAGGAGGAGCAGGATCGTGGGATGGCCCTTCAGCGCGAGGCGGACGTACTTGCGCAGCGAGTAGGCAACCAGGTCGAGGTCACCGGGGCCCGACCGGACGCCCTCGGGCTGCGTCCGCTCGACGAAGTGCTCGAAGCCGTACAGACCGCCGCGGATTCCTCGGGCGCGCGAGAGCCCGACCAGGTACTCGGGCGGCTCGATGAAGACGGCCATCTCGTCCCGGTCGTCCTGGCCGCCGTGGTGGAGGCCGTGGACGGTCGAGCCGACGGTGGCCCGCAGGATCGTGCCGCTGTCGACGATCTCGCGTGAGTCCATTCGTGCCTCCTTCAAATCGTCTCATGCCCCGGCGCCCCGCCTGGACAGCTCGGCGGGGCGCCCCTTGGCCCACCTCAGGCGCGGCGGGCAGGTGCGGATGGAGGGATTCGAACCCCCATGGCCTCGCGGCCCCCGGTTTCTGAGACCGGTGCGTCAACCGGTTTGCGCCACATCCGCACGAGGAGCCGCAGGCTCGTGACGCAGAGCGGGCGGCTCGTCGTGTCGTTCACGCGGCCGGCCGGGGTCGTGGCCGGTCGCGACGGGCAGCCTCACGCGCCTTCCGGCGCGCGTCGAGCTGCACGACCTTCGGGCGCGGCTCCGGGTTCGGCCGGGCAGCGACCCGCACGAGACGAAGGTGCATCTCGCCTCCTCTCTGACGAAGGGGCGCCGCGCGCCCCCTGGTCTTAGAGAGCGCCCGACGAGAAGTCGGAGATCAGCTGCGGCGTCGCCGTGTCGAAGCCGACGACGTCGAGCATCCCCGGATCGGCCGGATCGGCGATCGTGAAGCCGTTCGAGACCATCCCGACGACCACCAGCCGCGCGTCGATTCCCGACGCCTGCCGGTAATCGCGGAGCGCCTCGGCCGGGTGGATGTTGCCGGCCCAGGTCTCCGAGTCGGTGTAGATCACGAACGCGTCGATCTCGAGCTCGCGAGCCTGCGCGTAGAGCATCGGCAGCGCGCAGTCCGTGCCGCCGAAGGGCAGGTTCGAGACCGTCTTCACGGCGTCGTCCAGCCGCTGCCGCGGACTGATCGCCAGCGGCGTGAGGCCCTGCTCGACGTCGTACAGGCGCTTCGTCCGGGACTTCCAGCCGCCCCGGCCGGCGAAGAAGCCGACCACCTCGTAGTCGGGCTCCGTCGCCGCCGTCACGAGCGCCAGCGCAGCCGACGCCTCGCGCGGGGAGAGGCCCGGCACGCCTGCGACCGTGTCGAAGCTCATCGAGCCCGAGACGTCGAGAGCCAGCAGGAACCGCTTACTCGCGGGCTCGACGTTCCCGAACGCCGTGTAGAACGCGGCGTCGAGCGCGTCGACGATCTTGCCCACCGGCTTCCACGAGCTCCGGCCCCGGACGCCATGGCCTGCCGCGTACGTCCGGAGCGCCACGAGGACCGCGATCGGGTGCACCCGCGCCCGGCGGATGCGGTCCGCGTCACCGAGCTGCTCGACCACCTTCTCCGTCCCCGCCGACCGCGGCGCGAGCACGCCGGCCCGCGTCATCGTCGCGAGGTTGCGGATCATGGCCGTCATCGGCATGTCCTCGAGGAGCGCCTCCCACACCTTCGGCGAGGTCAGGTGCTCGGTCTGGACGGCCTCGCGGGGCAGGCCGAACTCCCGGATCAGCTCGGCGGTCTCCACCGAGCGCTCCGTGGCCTGGGCCCGGATGTAACCCTCCACGACACGGGGCAGGCCGTCCGTCTCGCCGCCGCGGACGATCCACTCGAACAGCCGAGCGTGCTCGTCCGAGACCTCGAGCGTCGGGTTGCCCGAGCTCACCTGCCCGGCCGGGTGAGCGAGCCGCAGGAGGTCGCGGTGCGTGACGCCCTCACGCTTCCGGTACTTGACCGCCTGGTAGGCGATCGCGTCGACTTGCTGCGCCGCGTACCAGGCGCCCACCGCTCGCCGCAGCGAGCGGCCCCAGCCGCGGAAGCCCTCGACGAAGGTCGCGAACTGGAACAGGTGCGTGCCGGTTCGGCAGACCTGCGGCAGCGCATCGAGCGCCGCCTTGCGGGTCGGCTCGTCGCCGATGCCCGCTGCCATCGCCAGCGCAAAGATCGCCGGGTCGTTCTTCGGGGCCCGGCCCTCGTCGCTGACGCGGACGATCTCCTTCACCGTCCGCGGTCCGTCCTCGGTCAGGCACCGCTCGACCGCCTGCGCGTTCTTACGCGTCAGCTCGAGCTCCTTGGCGTAGTAGCTGCCGCCCTCCGAGCCGAGGATCAGGAACCGGCGCAGCCGCGTCCAGTCATCGACCGACCAGGCGAAGCCCCCGGCGCCGTTCGGCACCTGGCCCGAGCCGCGAATCGGCTCGGACTGCGGCACGCGCCGTGTTCGAATGCGGTTCAGGTACGACATTGCAAGCCTCCTTTTTCGGCTTTTCTCGCAGCGCCCGCAGCTGCGCCTCATCGCTGAGGCCAGCCTGGAAGCGCTCGAGCGCAGCAATCAGGGTGTTGATCTTGTGGAGCGAGTTCTCGCGGAGCTCGGGCGAGTCCACCGAGAACTCGAGGTGGATCTGGTTCGTGCAGTCGGTGATCCGCAGCTTCAGCCGCGGCGACGGCAGCCGGCGCCGGCGTACCTTCCGGCCCGACGTGTCCTCGACGAAGGCGCGCACGTGAGCGCCGCCGTCGAAGTCCGGGAAGTTGAGCACCGTGTGCTCGTCGACCCGCGCGCCCTTCCGGCTGGAGGGACGCGCCACCGCGTACTGCGTCAGGTAGGACATCGCGTCCCTCCTCTCTTCGAGAGCTGCGGTCGTGGGGTCGCAGAACGGCGTTACTGAGCTACGGAGCCGAAGCCCCGGGCGTGACTCGAACACGCCGACCTCCCGGCCGCGCAGGGCCGGGCGCTCTACCGAGGTAACCGTCCCACTCCGGCCCGCAGCCGGCTTGGGTGAACCGCGGTCGTGTCGTGAAGACCGGGTTGGCTGTTTGAGGCAGATAACCGGCCTTCTCCGGCCCGCGGTGCGGACGTCGACGTCGCGGTCGTGGTGTGCGATCGGCAAGCGGCTTCGAACCGCAGCGTCCTCCGTGCGGAGGTGTCGCTCTCCAGATAACCGAGCCGCTCCGGCCCGCGACGCAGGCAGGCCCGCCAGGGTTCGAACCCGGACCAGCGAGGTTGGAGCTCGCCGTGCTTCCGGTTACACCACGGGCCTACAAATGGAGCGGACGACCCGCCTCGAACGGGCCTCTCCGGGGTGGAAGCCCGGCGCTCTCCCAAACTGAGCTACGTCCGCTTGTGACACGCCCGGCTGGACTCGAACCAGCGACCGCTGCCGTCGCAGGACAGCGCTCTGTCCGCTGAGCTACGGGCGTCTGAAAGGAGCCTCCGGCAGGAGTTGAACCCGCACCTCGGCCGTACAAAGGGCGCGTGCTGCCGTTGACACTACGGAGGCTAGAAGTGGAGACGGCGGGAGTCGAACCCGCGCCTTCCTCGTTGCAAGCGAGGCGCTCTGCCCGTAGAGCTTCGTCCCCAGGTTGCAGATGCGGACGGGTGGAGTCGAACCACCACGCACGAGGCGGCGGGGTTACAGCCCGTTGAGCACTCCGATGCTCAGCGTCCGCGAGCGAAATGGGGTGACCGACCGGATTCGAACCGGTACTTCGGGATTCACACTCCCGGGTGCTGGCCGTTACACCACAGCCACCATGAAGAGCGGGGACGACCGGCCTCGCACCGGCAACCTCTCGCCTGACAAGCGAGTGCTCTGGTCAGTTGAGCTACGCCCCCTTGGGATTTGGTTGCGCGGGTGGGATTCGAACCCACGTCTCGAGCTCATGAGGCTCGCGAGGAAGCCGCTCCTCCACCGCGCGATCTGGCCGGCAGGAGTCGAACCTGCGATCTCCGGTTCCCGACACCGGCGGGATGGCCAATCTTCCCTACAGCCAGATGAAGCACCCCCGGCAGGACTTGAACCCGCACCTCCGGATTGAGAGTCCGGCGTCATCGCCTTTCGACCACGAGGGCTTGAGCTGCGGCGGCAGGGCTCGAACCTGCCTCTCGCGATTAACAGTCGCGCGTCGTACCGGCTCGACCACGCCGCAACGAAGGCGGAGGCAGCAGGACTCGAACCTGCGGACGGGCGGGCCGTCTACGCGTTAGCAACGCGCTGCCTTGCCGACTCGGCCATGCCTCCAAAGGCGGAAGGAGAGGGAGTCGAACCCTCAAGGCCCGAAGGCCCACCCGTTTTCGAGACGGGGTACCGCGCCTGTGGCAGTCCTTCCGAAGTGACCCCGGCAGGAATCGAACCCGCACTTCCCCGGGTAAGAGCCGGGAGCTCTCCATTGAGCTACGGAGTCAGGAGTGTGGCCGGCAGGGATCGAACCTGCGGCGCCTCGTGTTTCAGACGAGCGCTCTACCGGGCTGAGCTACGGCCACGTGAGTTGCGAGGTGGGCGAGGCTGGAATCGAACCAGCGGCCTCTTGTTTGTAAGACAAGCGCTCTAGCCGAGCTGAGCTACTCGCCCGTGGGGATGGGCAGGGCTGGAGTCGAACCAGCGTCCTCTTCCGTATCAGAGAAGCGCTCTCCACTGAGCTACCCGCCCTCAACGGCCGCCCCGGCAAAGCCGGCACGGCCTCCTCAACGGCATCGCAAGCGACGCCTTATGGTTCCGGGACAAGGGGTCGAACCTCGACCTCCACATTCAGAGTGTGGCGTCCTGCCGGTTAGACGATCCCGGACCGAATGTCTTGCAGATGTCTCGTCCAGCGTCTGCCAGACGATGTTTTTCAAGCCACTCGCCTACCCTTCGGCCCTGGATCACCTGGTCCGCGATTCCGACCGGCGTCCTACGTGGAGGGGCTTTGGAGCCCGATTCCCGAACGCTTTCCGGAAAAAGCGCGAGCTAAAGCACACGCACTATTTCCTGCGCCATTTTGGCGCCGAGCGCCGAGCGATCTTTCTCTCTCAGGCGGGGCCTCGATTCAAACTCGATGTTTCTTCAAGCTGAGCATCACCTCGTGTTCCTGTGTTGACGTCGCCTTCGAGAACGAAAAAGGCGACCCGGTTGGGGTCGCCCTCGACTGGCTCGTTATGCGGCTAGAGGCCTAGCTCGCATCCCTCCCAGCGAGGGCTCGGACGTATCCGTGCCTGAGCTTCGAGTCGAAGCTCGGGCGGCACGGCAAGCCGGTGACGGCGTTCGCCGCTTCGGCTGGGAACTGTTGGGTGTTGACGGTGATCAGCATCGTTTCTTGATGGTCTTGGCAGTAGTGCCGCGGAAGAGCATAGATGAAACATCGGTCGGTCGCAACCCTCGAAATGTAAAAGAAAGAAAAAAGTTGCCGAGAGATTAACCGACCGCTATTGCGTGAGATCTGGATGCAAGCTTGGTCAAGACGTCCCGGGGATTCATGTAGGAGCCCTCGTAGCGGGCGGCCTGTGCCGCCGGGCCGGCTGCGTGGATCGCTTCGATCGCGGGCCTGAAGGCCACTTCGAGCGCCGGCCACATCCTGATCCCGGTGCGCTCGCGGAGGCCCTCGGCGGCACCGAGTGCGGTGGCCGCACGGATCTCGTCACCCTCGGCCAGCGCGATTGCGGCCAGGCCTTCGAGACAGTAGGCCGTCCCCTCGAGGAAGATCGGCATCCCGGCGGCGGCCTCGAGGTACTCGCGCGCCTCGCCCGCATCGCCGGCGGCAAGCGCCGCCAGGGCTCGAAGCGAGAGATTCGCACCGATCAGCGAGGTGAGCCCGATCCGCCGGGCGGCCTCGATGCTCTCGTCGATGTGTGCCGTCCCTTCTTCCTCCCGGCCGGTGAGCGTCTCGAGCGTGCCGACCAGCGCGAGCGCGGTCGCGAGGCCGAAGTGGTTGTTCTCCGCCATGAAGATCTCGACCGCGCGCGAGGCGTCCCGGATCGACTCGTCGAGGTCCGTGCCGAAGTGCGGAGCCAGCCCCGCCAGCAGCGTGCGCGCCCAACCTTCACGGTCGGGCGGGCCGGTCTCGGCAAGCAGCTCGACCGCCTCGTCGAGCGCGGCCTTCGCGCGCTCGTACTCGCCGAACTGGTAGAGCGCCGAGCCCCAGATGCGGCAGAGCTCCCCCCGAAGCGCAGGCTCGAGGTCGGAGCGCGCCTCGTAGGCCAGCGGCATCCAGGCCGTCGCCTCCCGAACGCGGTCGTGGAGCCAGACGTACCGCCACGTCAGCGATGCGACCTTCACGGGCCAGACGAACTCGCCGCGGGCGACCGACCGCTGTGCGGCCGCGTCGATGTTCTCCCATTCGCCGTCGAGCGCCGCCAGAGCCTCCGAGGCGCGGGGGCCGGCGAAGAGCGAATGAACGTCCTCGACGAACCGGTCGAAGTACTCGGCGTGGCGGGCCTGGACCCGGTCGCCCTCGCCACCCTCCTCGAGGCGGGCCTCCGCGTACTCCCGGATCGTCTCGAGCATGCGCATCCTTCCGCCCTCGGTGAGGACGAGGCTGTGCTCGGCCAGGCGTTCGAGCGTGCCGAGCACGTCCTCGACGGGATGACCGCCGCAGACCCCTTCCGCAGCCGCGATCGTCCAGCCGCCGGAGAAGACCGCGAGCCTCGCGAAGAGCGCACGCTCGGCCGGGTCGAGGAGCTCGTAGCTCCAGTCGATCGTCGCGGTGAGCGTTCGCTGCCGGTCCGGAAGGCTCGGGACGCTGCCGCCGACGACGTCGAGCCGGCTTGCGAGCCGCTCGAGCAGCGAGGCGGGATCCAGCACCCGCAGCCTCGAGGCCGCGAGCTCGATCGCCAGCGGGAGCCCGTCGAGCCGGCGGCAGATCTCCTCGACCGGCTCGCGCTCGGACGGAGCAAGCGACCAGTCGGGACGCGACGCGGCCGCGCGCTCGACGAAGAGCCGGAGCGCAGCCGACGCGCTCAGCGGCCGAACCGGATACTCCCACTCGCCCTCGACCCGCAGCGGCGCCCGGCTCGTGACCACGATGTCGGTTCCAGGGCAGCTCGCCAGCAGCTCGGTGACGACTCCGGCCGCCTCGAGCACCTGCTCGAAGTTGTCGAGCACCAGCAGGACGCGGTCCGCTGCGAGCCGCTCCTCCAGCGTGTCCTGCAGCGGCCGTGCGCCCTCGGCACGGACGCCGAGCGATTCCGCCGCGGCGGAGACGACCTGCTCGGCCGTCCGAGCCTCCGCGAGCGGCACGAAGAAGACGCCGTCCGGGTAAGCGGAAGCCGCCCGCTCGGCGGCCGCGGTCGCAAGCCGGGTCTTGCCGATCCCGCCGGGGCCGGTGAGCGTCACGAGACGGACCTCGTGCGGCTCGAGGCGCGAGACGATGCCCTCGATCTCGTCGTCGCGTCCCACGAGCCGGCTCAGATGCGCCGGGAGCCTCACCGAGCTCGCACCCCGCACCCGCGGCGGAGGAAGGTCGCGCTCGAGCCCGTCCGCGTGCAGCTGGAGGAGCGGCTCCGCGCGGTCGAGGCCCTTGAGCGCGAACGAGCCGAGATCGGACGTGGACAGCCCGTCGGCCCCGTCGAGGAGGTCGGCGGTCGCGCGCGAGACCAGAATCTGGCCGCCGTTCGACGCGGCGCCGATGCGCGCCGCCCGGTGCACCTCGATCCCCGCGTAGCCGTCCGCGGTCCGCTGCGCGACCCCGGTGTGGATCCCGATCCGCGCCCGGACGTCGAGCCCTTCCGGCCAGGTGCGCGCCGCGAGCGTCCGCTGCATCTCGACCGCCGCGGCGGCTGCTCCGCCGGCCGCCGCGAACGCACAGAACGCGCCGTCGCCCTCGAAGTCGACGACCGCCCCGCCGTTCGCGCCCGCCGCCTCCGTGACGACGGTACGGAAGGGGTCGAGCACGCCGCCCGGATACGCGGCGCCCAGGAGCCGGACGATCGGCGTCGACCCGTCCAGGTCCGCGAACAGCAGGGAGACGGTTCCTTCAGGGAGGTCCTGCGAAGGCGTACGCCCGCCGTAGAAGCGCTGCGAAAGAAGCTCGGCCAGGTCATCGAGGAGCAGCTCCGCGAGCTCGCCTGGCGTCGCAAAGTTTCTGCAGGAGACGCGGTCGCGCGAGCGGATCTGCTCCAGCAGCCGGCCGAGCTCGGGCTCCCGCTCGGGAGCGGGCTCCTTCACGTACACGAGCCTCGGGATGTCTCCCCCGCCGAGGTATTCGTCCTCGACGGCCGAGGCGGCAGACGCGTCGGACTTCCAGCCGTACCGCTGCCAGTAGAGACCGACGAAGACGTCCACTCGACTCTCGGACCGGGCGTCTCGGTCGCCGCCGAGGTCGGGCATCACCGGGGTCAGCCGCAGCGTTCGGACAGCCGCTCTCGCCGCGTCGCGTTCATCGGTCAGCTCACCGGGGCTCGCACTGATGAAGACCCGGAGACGGCGCGCGCCCTCGCCCATGTCTCCGCCAGTCTCGCAGGGCGAGACTGGCGGAGATGGACGGCTGACTCAGGAAGCGGTCTTGACGCGTTCGGCCAGATCGGCCCGGACGCGTGCGATCTCGTCGCTGTGGGCCTCGAGCTCCGCGGTCGAGACGCCGCGGGTCTCGAGCAGCGCCCGCACGTGGACGAGGCCCTTCAAGCGGAGCACGAGATCGTCGACCTCGGGTTGTGCCGCCAGCGCGATCATGCTGCGGCCTCCAGCTCGACCGCGCCCTCGGGCGCGGCCTCGACCTCGGGCCGACCGGACTCCAGCATCACGGCGGAGACCACGGCGCCCAGCGCGGCGAGCGCCGCGAGCACGTAGAAGGCGATCTGGAAGCCGTACGTCAGCGCGGGACCGCTGAAGGCGCCGGCGCCCACGTGATCCGACACGTAGTGGCTCGTGAAGGTCGTCGCGATCGTAGTCGCGACCGCGACGCCGATCGCCCCGCCGATCTGCTGGTTCGTGTTGATCAGGCCGGAGGCGATTCCCGCGTCCGCCGGCTTGACGCCGGTGAGAGCGCCGATCGACATCGGCACGAAGGCGAGCGCCAGGCCGAGGCCGCTGATGATGAAGGCCGGGAACAGGTCGGTGAAGTAGTGGCCGTCCACCGGCAGTCTGGCGAAGAGCACCAGGGCGACCGCCGACAGCGCGAGGCCACTCGGCAGCACCGGCCGCACGCCGAACCGGGTCACGAGGCCCTGGGCGACCGCCGAGAAGGCGATGATCGTCAGCGTCAGGCCGATGTACGCGACGCCGGTCTTCAGCGCCGAGTAGTGCAGCACCTGCTGCATGTAGAGGGTCAGCAGGAAGAACTGCGAGAAGATCGCGCCGCCCATCAGCAGCCCGGCCGCGTTGGAGGCGGTGAGCGTCCGCAGGCGGAAGATCCGCAGCGGCAGCAGCGGCGCCTTCGAGCGGAGCTCGATCAGGAAGAACGCGCCGATGAGGGCCGCGGAGGCCGCGAGCAACCCGATCGTCTCGGTCGTGCCCCAGCCGTGCTGCGTTGCGCGGGTCAGCGCGTAGACCAGCAGCATCAGGCCGCTCGTGATCGAGACCGCGCCGGCGAAGTCGAACCGGCGATGGCCCAGATCCGCGCGGCTCTCGCGCAGCAGCCAGGGGCTGACCGCCATGACGAGGATCCCGGCCGGGACATTGATGAAGAAGATCCACGACCAGCTGAGGCCGCTCGTCAGCGCGCCGCCGAGCAGCACGCCCGCCGCGCCGCCGCTTCCCGACGCCGCGCCCCAGACGCCGAGCGCGACGTTGCGCTCACGCCCTTCCCGGAACGTCGTCATCAGGATCGAGAGCGCCGCCGGCGACAGCAGCGCCGCGCCGAGGCCCTGCAGCGAGCGGAACAGGATCAGCGACCCCTCCGACCACGCGAGGCCGTCGAGCAGCGACATGACCGTGAAGAGCGCCAGGCCGCCGATGAACAGCCGGCGCCGTCCGAGCAGGTCGCCGAGCCTCCCGCCCAGGAGCAGGAAGCCTCCGAAGAAGATCGAGTACGCGGTGATCACCCACTGCAGGCTCTCCTGCGAGAAGTGGAGATCCGTCTTGATCGAGGGCAACGCCACGTTCACGATCGCCACGTCGAGCACGACCATGAACTGCGCCGCCACGATCACCGCCAGCACCCACCAGCGCCGGCGATTCTCTTGTACGTCCGTTGCGTTTGCGACGATTTCAGCGTTCATCCGTTACGCCTCCCAATCGTTGATCTGCGCCACGATAACACAAAGCAACGTTGGTGCGCTACACTAATTTCGTGATGACCACGCAAATCACCGAGATTCCGGCGACGAAGCCCATTCCGCAGGTCGCGAAGGAGCTGCTCAACAGCAACGGCTTCCTTCTCGCCCGCCTGGGCCTCGCGTTCAAGTCGCGGGCCCTCGCGAGGCTCGAGGCGGAAGGATTCGACCCGTACGACTACAGCGTCCTGGCGATGCTGGACGAGGGTGCGCACCAGGCGCAGGCGACGATCGCCAAGGCGCTCGCGCTCGACCCGAGCCGGCTCGTGGCGCTGCTGGACTCGCTCGAGGAGCGCAGCCTCGTCGAGCGGCAGCGGGATCCGAACGACCGCCGGCGGCACGTCGTCAGCATCACGACGACCGGCGAGCGGCGGCTCGCGGAGCTACGAGACATCGCGCGGGAGCTCGAGGAGGAGTACTTCGAGCCACTCGACGCGAAGACCCGTAAGGCGCTCCACGAGATCCTGCTCCAGCTCGCCTGCCACCACGATCCGCGTTGCGCCTTCCGGCAAGACACCGCCTGACCTCGCGAAAGCCGGACCGATGAGTTCCGCTACGGTGAACCGTCGTAGCTGAGACACGACGCCGAAGGGAGAACCGCTTGCTCGCACGCCTCGCGCACTTCACCGCACGTCACCGATTTCTCGTCATGGGCACCTGGCTCGTCCTCACGATCTTCGGCGCCTACGCCGCGGGCCAGGTGTCGAAGCGCTGGTTCCAGAGCTTCTCGATCCCGGGCCGTTCGGCCTACGAGACGAGCCAGCGGACGCTGAAGACCTTCGGGGTTGGCGTACGACCGCCGAACGTCGTCGTCTTCCACACGAGCGGCGACGCGACGAAGAGCGCGGCGATCAAGGCGGCTGCCGAGCGCGTCGCAAAGACGACCACCCAGACGGGCGGGTTGACGAGCTCGTACTTCTCGACGGGGAGCGACGCCTTCGTCTCCGGCGACCGCCACACGACCTTCGTGGAGGTCTACCCGGCCGGGATCGCGAAGTTCGACACGACGAGCGGCGCCAAGGAGCTGCGCAAGCTCGCGGCCGGGGGCCTGCCCGCCGGCACGACCGTCCACGTCACCGGTCACGACCCGCTCGAGGAGGCGAGCTCGCACGGCGGGAGCGGCGGGCCGAGCGTCTTCCTCGAGGCCGTGATCGGCGGCATCGGCGCGCTCATCATCCTGCTCTTCGTCTTCGGGACGCTGCCGGCGGTGCTGATGCCGATCGCCGTCGCGGTCGCGGCGATCCTCAACACGTTCACGCTCGTGTGGGGGCTCACCTACATCACCGACGTCTCGATCATCGTGCAATTCCTGATCGCGCTCGTCGGCCTCGGCGTGGCGATCGACTACGCGCTGCTGATGATCTTCCGCTTCCGCGACGAGCTGCGCGAGGGCGAGGACGTCGAGACCGCGCTCGTCGAGACGATGACGCACGCTGGGCGCTCGGTGATCGTCTCCGGGACGACCGTCGCGGTCGGCCTGCTCTCGCTGATCGTCCTGCCGCTGCCGTTCATCCGCTCGATGGGCATCGGCGGGATGCTGATCCCACTCGTCTCCGTGCTGGCGGCGATCACGTTGCTGCCGGCGATGCTCGCGACGCTCGGCACCAGGATCAACAGCGTCCGCGTGATGCCGAAGCGGTTCGTCGACCAGGGCCATCCGGAGGACGGCTTCTGGGGCCGCTGGGCCCGCTTCGTGCTCCGGCGCCCGATCGTGGTCGCGGCAATCGGGCTGACGATCGTCGGCGTGCTCGTCAGCTACGGGCTGCAGCTGACGCCGAACGAGGCGCAGCTCAAGAACTTCCCCGGCTCCGGCGACGCGATCGCCGGCCGCAGCGCGCTGGCCGCCGCGCACATCAGCCCGGGCGTGATGAAGCCTTTCAACGTGCTCGTCGAGAACGGCGGCGACCCCCAGCAGGTCGCGGCGAAGCTCCGCGCGGTCGACGGCATCGCCGGCGCCGTCGCCCCGCAGGGCTGGCAGCGCGGCGGCGCTTCGCTCGTCCAGGCGTTCCCCGCCGTCGACGGCGCCGCGCCGCAGATCCAGGGGATCATCAACCGCGCGAACGACACGCTCAAGGGGACGGATGCATCGCTGACCGGCGTCGCCGCGGTCGACCGCGACTTCGTGCACGCGATCTACGGGAACTTCCCGTACGTGCTCGCCTTCGTGCTCGCGCTGACCCTGATCCTGCTCACGCGTGCATTCCGCTCGATCGTGCTGCCGATCAAGGCGGTGCTGCTCAACCTCGCCTCGCTGGCGTCGGCCTACGGCATCGTCGTCTTCATCTTCCAGCAGGGGCACGGCTCGTCGCTCTGGAACATCAGCGCGACCGGGGCGATCCCCGCGTGGATCCCGATCATGATCTTCGCCTTCCTGTTCGGTCTCTCTATGGACTATGAGGTGTTCATGCTCAGCCGCATGCGCGAGGCCTACGACGAGACCGGCTCGACCGACCGCGCGATCGAGCTCGGCCTTTCGCGGACCGGGAAGCTCGTCACGAGCGCGGCGCTGATCCTGATGTTCGCCTTCCTCGTACTCTCTGTGAGCCCGGGCTACGAGGTCAAGCTGTTCGCGATCGGCCTCGCGGCGGGGATCATCTTCGACGCCACCGTGATCCGGGCGCTGCTCGTGCCGTCGCTGATGAAGCTGCTCGGGAGCTGGAACTGGTGGATGCCCGCCTGGACGCGGTCGGCGCTGTTCCTGCCGAAGCGCGAGCCCGTGCCTGAGGTCTCGGCCGACACGTCGGGAGCTTGAGGCTCCTCGTCCTCGGCGGGACGAAGTTCCTCGGCCGCGCGGCGGTCGAGGAGGCGCTGGCACGCGGGCACCAGGTGACCCTCTTCAACCGCGGGCAGACGAATTCGGACCTCTTCCCGGAGGCCGAGAAGCTGCGCGGCGACCGGGACGGCGGCCTCTCCGCCCTCGAGGGGCGCGAGTGGGATGCGGTGATCGACCCTTCCGGCTACGTGCCGCGACTTGTCCGCGACTCGGCGTCGCTGCTCGAGGGGTCGACCGGGCACTACCTGTTCGTCTCGAGCGGGTCGGTGTACGCCGAGCCGTACGCGCCTGGCTACGACGAAACCGCGCCGACGGTCGGGCTCGAGGATCCCGCCAGCGAGGAGGTGCTGCGCGACTACGGCGCGCTGAAGGCGGCCTGTGAGGCCGTGGTGCGCGAGGTCTTCCCGGAGTCGCACACGAACGTGCGGGCCGGGCTGATCGTCGGGCCGCACGACGGCAGCGGCCGGTTCACGTACTGGCCGTTGCGCGGGTCGCTCGGCGGGGACGTCCTGGCGCCCGGCTCTCCGGAGCAGCTCACGCAGTTCGTCGACGTGCGCGACCTCGGCGCGTGGATGGTCTCGGCGTGCGAGCGGCGGCTCAGCGGAACGTTCAACGCTTCCGGCGAGCCGATGACGATGGCCTCCGTGCTCGAAGCGTGCGGGGTATCCGAGCCGGTGTGGGTCGACGAGGAGTTCCTGCTCGAACGGAGCGTCGGGCCGTGGATGGAGCTTCCGCTCTGGATCCCGGGCGACGAGTCGGCGTTCCTGCAGATGAGCGTCGCGAAGGCGGTCGCGGCGGGTCTCTCGTTCCGACCCGTCGAGGAGACCGCTCGCGACACCCTGGCGTGGGCCCGCGAGACGAACGCGGAGCTCGTGACCGAGACGCCGTACGGAACTGCCGGCCTCGATTCGGCCCGTGAAGCCGAATTGCTCGAGGCTTGGCGGCGCCACAGTGTTACGCTCGCGCCGTGAGCACCGTCGCCGACCTGATGACGACCGAAGTCCTGACCGTTGCGCCCGAGGACACGATCGGCGAGACGGCCGAGAAGATGGTCGAGCTCGGCGTGAGCTCGGCGGTCGTCTCCGACTACGGGCGCATGATCGGGATCGTCACCGAGCGCGACCTCACGCGCGCCGTCGCCGGCCGCGTCCACACGAGCGAGGCCCGCGTCCGCGAGTGGATGACGGCCAACCCGGTCACGCTGACCCGCGATGCGTCCCCGGCAGAGGCGGCCAGGATCATGCTCGAGAACCGCTTCCGCCACATCCCGATCGTCGAGGACGAGCACACGGTCGGGATCATCAGCATCCGCGACGTCGCGCGCTGGAGCACGGAAGAGGACTAAACGAGCTCGAGCTGACGGTGGGCCTCGAGGCCCGAGACCGCGACGCCGAGCAACCGCAACGCACCCGGACGGTCCGCGAGCGCCCGGTCGAGGCACGTGCAGGCCAGCTCCCAGATCCGCTCCGGGTCTGATGTCCCTACAGGAAGCGACGTCGAGCGCGAGCGGATCGAGAAGTCCGGATACCGCACCTTCGTCGTCACCGTCCGGCCGGTCTGATCGCCGAGCCGCTCCGCGACCAGCTCCGAGAGCCGCCGCAGCTCGTCCTGGAGCCGCTCGACCTCGGAGATGTCGCGCTCGAACGTCTCCTCCGCGCTGATCGAGACCGTCTCGGACGAGAGCTCGAGCGGACGTGGGTCGACGCCGCGGGCCCGGTCGCGCAGCAACGGCCCGAGCTTGCCGGGCAGGAGCCGGCGGAGCGACTCGTCGGGGAGCGCGGCGAGCTGGCCGATCGTGTCGACCCCGGCGCGGCGCAGGCGTTCCTCCGCGCGCGGCCCGACGCCGGGCAGGCGGCGCACGTCGAACGGCGCGAGGAAGGCGGCCTCACGGCCGCCGGGAACCACGGTCAGCCCGCCCGGCTTACGCCGGTCGCTCGCGATCTTCGCGACCACCTTGCAGGACGCGACGCCCAGCGCGCACGACAGCGACGTGGCGCCGCGCACCGCAGCCTGCACCGCCTCCGCGACCACCCGGGCGCGCGCGAAGTCCGCCGCCACCTCCCCCACGTCGAGATAGCCCTCGTCCATCCCGGTCCGCTCGACCGTCGGCACGACCTCGCGCACCGCGTCCCAGACCGTCCGCGAGTACTCCCGGTAGAGCCGGTGCCGCGGCCGCAGGAAGACCGCGTGCGGGCAGCGGCGCAGCGCCTCGGCGCACGACATCGCCGAGTGGATCCCGAAGCGGCGCGCCCGGTAGTTCGCGGTCGCGACGACCCCGCGGCCGTGCGGGTCGCCGCCGACCACGAGCGGCTGCGAGCGGAGCTCGGGCGCCTCGAGCTCCTCGACCGCCGCGAAGAAGGCGTCAAGGTCGAGATGGGCGAGGATCACGTGGAGAGGATCTGCACGACGACGAACACGGCGTAGAGCAGCAGTATCACGACGCCTGCAGACCTGCCGACGCCCCGCTGCCGGGCCAGGAGGGCCAGTACTACGAGCGTCATCAGCAGCAGCCAGCCGAGGCTGAACCGGGTGAGCGCGGCGGTCGAGCCGATCGTGATGAAGAGCGCCGGGATCGAGACGCCGAAGACGAGGTTGACGGTGTTGCTGTTCAGCGTCTCGCTGACGAGCGCGGAGCCTCGCCCCTGCAACGCGAGGCGTGCCGCCGTGAGGGCGTTCGGTAGGCTCGTCAGGATCGCGAGGACGAGGATCCCGACGATCACGTCGGGAACGCTCCAGCGGTCGGCGAGGCGCAGGGCAGCGTCGACCATCCCGGTGCTCCCGAGGACAATGATCGCCAGCGCCGGCAGCAGCGTCAGCGCCGGCACGAGCACCCGCTCGCCGGGCTCGAGGGCGTGGTCGGGGCGGTGCGGCTCGCCGAAGAAGCGGCGAAACGCCTTCGGCGCTCTGGCCGGCCCCGCGGCGAGCAGCGCGAGGTATGGAACCAGGACGAGCGCCAGCAGCGCGATGGTCACCCACGGTCCGAGCACCGTGAGGATCAGGAGCCCGACGACGACCGTCGCGGCCACGCCGACCACCCCCTCGACCGCGAGCGCCTCCCGCCGGATGCGGATCCCGCCGCAGAGGATCGCGCTGAAGCCGACCATCGCCGCGAGGTTGAAGACGTTCGACCCGAGCACGACGCCGACTCCCACGTCGTGCTTGCCTCGGACGAGCGCCGCGATCGCGGACGAGACCTCCGGTGCATCTGCGGCGAGTGCCGTGAGCAGGCCGAGGAGCGTCTCGGGCAGGCCGAGCCGAAGGCCGACCCGGTCGAGGCGCCGCGCGAAGAACGCGGCCGCGGCCAGCGTCACGGCGAGCGAGCCGAGGAAGTAGAGGACGACGAGAAAGGTCAGGACTGCGCGGCCAGGGCCCGCCTGGCTGCTTCCGAGGCCGCGTCGGCGGCCCGCCTGGCCCGCCCGAGGCGTTCGTCCTCGGCGAGCGTGACAAGGTTCACTTCGACGAGCCTCACCGCGGCACGGGAGGCTCCGGAGGCCAGCGCTGCGGCAGCGGAAGCGTCGGCCTGCGCTGCGCCGTCGGCCGCCTCCGCGGCCTCGGCGGCGAGCAGGGCCACGTCCGCAGCGGTCTCCGAGATGAGAAGCGGTATCTCGGCCGCCCGCACGAGGGCGCGCTCGAGGGTCGCGTCCCGCCGTTCGAGCGCGCCCAGCGCCCGCTCGTAGGCCCGCGCGTCCTGTCCCGCGAGTGCGAGCAGCCGGTCGCGCAGCGCCAGCGCCTGGGCACGGGCGCCCTCGGCCGCCTCCCAGCCTTCGGAGCGCGAGGCGGCCTTCGCGACGAGCGCCGCGGCGAGGCCCGCCGACACACCGGCAACCCAGCCCGCGCCGGGCACGGCCTCGGCCGACGAGACCTGTTCGGCGAGGTCGTGGACGATCTCGGTCACAGCGCGTCCTCGAACGCGTGGCGAGCGTCGTCGCCGTAGACCGCGAAGACGACCCGCTCGAGCGAGCGCGGCTCGTAGGCGCGGGCCTGGCCGACCATGATCTCGGCGCACTCCTCGAGCGGAAAGCCGCCGACCCCGGTCCCGAAGGCGGGCAGCGCGAGCGAGCGCAGCCCGAGCTCGTCGGCCAGCACGAGGCAGCTCTTGGTCGTCCGGCCGACGAGATCGGCGCTCGTACGCAGGTCCTGGCCCATGACCGCCCCGTGGATCACGTGCTTCGCGGGCAGGCGCCCCGCGCCGGTCGCCACGGCGGAGCCGACCTCAACCGGCCCCAGCGCCACGGCCTCGCGCTCGATCTCGTCGCCTCCGGCCCGCTTCAGCGCGCCCGCGACCCCCGCGCCCATCCAGAGGTGGTCGTTGGCCGCGTTCGCGACGGCGTCGACCTCGAGCGAGGCGATGTCGCCCTCCACGACCTCGAGCCGCATCAGGGCACTCTCGCTTCCACGAGCCGGAAGACCTCGGCCGCGGCCTTGTGGAATCCGTCCGGGAGCCCGGCCGCCGCGAAGGTCGACGCGATCTCCTCCATCTCGGCCACCCAGCGCCAGCCCTTTCGGTCCGCGGATCTCGCCGCGGCAGCCGAGCGATCGATCAGCTCCGGCTGCGAGAGCCGCCACTCCTCCAAGAGGGCTTCTTCGACGCCCTCGGCGCGGGCGAGCGCCCGGATCGCGATCAGCATCGCCGCGGTTCCCTTCGTCCACGCTGCGTAGGCCATCTTCAGCGCGGAGGCCGCGCCGGGGTCGTCCGAGATCACCCACGGCTCGAGCAAGGTGCGCTGGAAGAGCAGCGCGACGGTGTCCGCCTCCTCACCGGCCAGGTAGAGGCGGGTCGTCCCGGGCTCGAGCGGCGGCGGCCCGATGATCCCGCCGTCCACGAAGCGGCCGCCGATCTCCCGCGCGGTCGACGGCGAGACGGCGTTCGCGTCGACGTAGATCCCGTCGAAGCCTGCGACCGACCGGGCCACGTCGAGCGCGGCATGCGGCGGGCAGATCGACAGGATCACCTCGCTCCGGCGGGCCAGCTCCTCGACCGAGCCGGCGTCCTCGAGCCCCGCCAGCTCCGCACGCGCTCTGGTCTCGTCGCTGCGGCCCGCCGATGCCCACAGCACGTGATGGCCGGCCGCGAGGAGGTTCTCGCCCACCGCCGCGCCCATCTCGCCGGGGTGCAGGAGCCCTACCGCCATGACCTCAGAAGAAGAACTGCCTCCACGCAGTCCACCAGTCGTCGCCCCGGGAGATGATCGTGCGCGGGTCGACAACCTCGACTCCCTGGCGGTAGCGGAGGTTCGAGACGGGGCCGGTCCACTTGAACTCGACCTTGATCTCGCAGGGCTTTCCGGGATCGTACGGCTCGACGGCCTGCAGGTTCGACAGCGCCTGCCTCGCGCCGGCCTCGACGAGCTCGCGCGCCCGTTTCGGCTGCAGCATCCTGGCGCTCAGCACGAAGATCCCCTCCTTCACCGCGACGGTCGTGAGGCCGTCGCCGAGCAGCGCCTTGCCCTCGCGACAGGCCGCGGCGTCGCCGGAGACCATCAGCACCGGGCAGCCCCACGTGCCGCAGAGCGCAGCGTTGATCCCGGTCTCGCCGACGAGCGTGCCGTTGAACCAGAGGTTGTGGTAGTCGCGGCCGGAGACGGTGTGGTTCATGACGCCGTCCGCGGTGCCGGCCATCGCATGCATCCCGACGAAAAGGGCCGCGTCGACACCCGACTCGAGGAAGCCCGTGTACTCGGTCCACTCCTGCTGGACGACGAACTCGCAATCCGGATCGAGCTCCTCGGCGATGAGCGAGTTGAAGTCGAGGCCCTCGCCTGCGCCGTGGTGGTCCATCACGACGATCTCGGTCGCGCCCGCTGCCTTCGCGCCCCGCACGGCGGCGTTGATCTCCTCCGTGTAGAGCCTGCGGGCCTCCTCGTAGAGCGGCTCGCCCGCGTTCGCCTGCTTGCCCGAGACGATCCCGGAGATCCCCTCGATGTCGCTGATGACCAAGACCTTCACGGCTATAGCCTGTCACGTCGTGGACACCGGGCTGGCGGGGAAGCGCGTGCTCGTGACGGGTGCCTCGGGTGGGATCGGCGCCGCCTGCGCGCGGGCCTTCGCCACCGAGGGCTGCGAGGTGGTCGTGCACTACCACCGCGGCCGCGAGCGGGCCGAGGCGGTCGCCGCCGAGCTCGGCGGCGCGCCGGTCGTCGGCGCCGACCTCACGGACGAGGCGCAGGCCGAAGCGCTGTTCGAGGCGGCGGGAGCGCTCGAGGTCTGCGCGGCCGTGGCGGGCGTCTGGCCCGAGGAGGACGTGCCGGTCTGGGAGCTGCCCCTCTCGCGCTGGGAGGAGACGCTGCGGGCGAATCTGACGGCGACGTTCCTGACCGCGCGCGGCTTTCTGCGCCGAGGGCCCGGCAGCCTCGTGCTCGTGGGCTCCACGGCAGGGCTCTTCGGCGAGGCGGGTCACGCCGACTACGCGGCGGCCAAGTCGGCGATCCTCCACGGCCTGCTGCTGAGCGTGAAGAACGAGGTGGCGCGTCTAGGTTCACGCGCGCGCGTGAACGCCGTGGCTCCCGGCTGGACGGAATCGCCGATGACCCGCGGCGCGCTGACGCAGGAAACCCTCGATCGAGTCACTCGAACGATGGCGCTCAAGAAGGTGGCCCAGCCCGAGGACATCGCGGCCCAAGTCGTCGTCCTCGCATCCGACAAGCTTTCGGGCCACGTCACCGGCCAGATCGTGACCGTGGCGGGCGGAATGGAAGGGCGAGTCGTAGAAACGTGAACGGCGGGCACTCGGGCCCGCCGTCCATCACCCCTTAGCCGCAGACATGATTGCCGTCAGTCCCCGGCCGGAGGAGTTGTGTCGTGCAGATCGGCACAACCATCGCGTCTCTTTAGAGGTTTTCCTCGGAGACCGAGCCACAACTCAGTCAGCGTGCAGGACTCGGGCGAAGCCCGAGTGCTCTGCGCGGGTTTCATAAATACATCAGGCGGGGCCGCCGCCCGGCCCCGCCTGAGTCTCCCGTGAGAGAGCCGCAGTTACATCTGACGGGCCCCGCCGCATCGGGCCCGTATCGACTGAGCTTTCCCCGCCGCATGGGGCGCTCTGTCGTTGCACGCTGAGTATCGATGAAAGGCGGCCGGTTGACCTATCCCTCGTTAACGGTTGACTAGCCCACTTCACTCCTGCGTAATCTTGTTGCCGCATGAACACCCGCTTCGAAGAGCGTCTCGCGAGCGGCCCGGCGATCGTCGGGGACGGCGGCATGGGCGTCCTCGTGACGAGCGCGGTCCCTCGCCTGCGCTGCCCGGAGGAGGCCAATCTCAAGGCGCCCGAGAGCGTCGTGACGCTGCACACGAGCTTCATCCGCGCCGGGGCCGACCTGATCGAGACCAACACCTTCGGCGCGAATCGCCGCAAGCTGGCGGGGTTCTACCTCGAGGACGAGCTCGAACGGATCAACGGCGCGGGCGTCAAGCTCGCGCGCGAGGCGCGGGAGATCGCCGGCCGCGAGGTCTTCATCGCCGGCTCGATCGGCCCACTCGGGGACGCGCACGGCCTCACTCCCGAGCAGCGTGGCGAGATCTTCGCCGAGCAGGCCGCGATCCTCGACGGGCGCGGCGTCGACCTGTTCATGATCGAGACGTTCTACGAGCTCGACGAGCTCGAGACGGCGATCGCGGCGGCCCGCAGCGTCTCGCCGCTTCCCATCGTCGCCACGCTCACCTTCGACGAGGGCGCCGAGACGCTGGCGGGCGTCACGGCCGCCCAGGCCGCGGAGCGCCTGCGGCCGCTCGAGCTCGCCGCGATCGGCGCGAACCACGGCGCCGGCCTCCATGCCGCGCTCGCCGCGCTCGAGGCGATGGGCCAGGACGGCGTCCCGCTCGCCGCGTTCCCGAACGTCGGCCTCGCGAGCCTCTCGGGCGGCCGCGTCATCTACCCGCACGCGACGCCGGAGTACTTCTCGGAGTTCGCCGCCCACGCAGCCCGCCTCGGCGCGCGTGTGATCGGGGGGTGCTGCGGGACGACGCCCGTCGAGATCGCGGCGATCCGCTCGGCGGTCGAGGAAGAGCGCGTGCCCAGTGCGCCGCTCGACGTCCTCGAGCGCGAGCTGCCGGAGCCGCAGCTCGGAGCGGGGTCGTACGAGACGGAGCTGGCCCGGAAGCTGCGCGAGCACGAGTGGATCACCTCCGTCGAGCTCGACCCGCCCAAGGGCGGCACCTACGACGCGATGCTCGGCGTCGCGCGGACGCTGAAGGCCGCAGGCGTCGATCTCGTCGACATCAACGACAACCCGATGGCCCGGGCCCGCGCGAACGCGCTCATGGCCGCCGTGGCGATCGAGCGCGACTGCGGCATCGAGACGATCCCGCACGTCACCCCGCGCGACACCTCGATCATGGGGCTCGAGTCCCTGCTCCTCGGTGCGCACGCGGAGGGCGTCCGCAACGTCCTCTCGGTGACGGGCGACCCGCCGGAGATCGGCGACTACCCGGGCTCGCGCGGCGTCTACGAGGTCGATTCCATCGGCCTTTCGCGCATCGTCACGCGCCTGAACCGCGGTGAGGACTACAACGGCAAGGGGATCGACGCGCCGACCTCGTTCTTCCTCGGAGTCGCGGTCAACCCGTCCGCCGACGATCTGGAGACCGAGCTCGACCGGTTCCGTCAGAAGGTCGAGGCCGGCGCGCGGTTCGCGATGACGCAGGCGCTCTTCGACCTGTCGTACCTCGACCGCTTCGAGGAACAGCTCGGCGGCTGGCCGATTCCGCTCCTCGTCGGGATCTTCTACGTGCGCAGCCACCAGCTCGCGGTGCGGCTCCACAACGAGGTGCCGGGGATCGTCGTCCCGGAGGGCGTGCAACGGCGGCTCGAGCAAGCGGGCTCGGGCGCGGCCGCCGAGGGCCTCGCGATCGCGCGGGAGCTGTACGAGGAGGCACGCGAGAAGGCCGCGGGCGTCTACCTGATCCCGCCGTTCAAGCAGCCCGAAGCGGCACTGGACGTGCTCGGCTAGCGGGCGCAGGGACCGGTCGAGACCGGCCCGCGGGCCCGCGAGAGCGCGCGCCGCACGAGCGAGGCCGGCACGCCGTACCCGCCTCCGCCGCTCGTGCGCGCCGCGAAAACCGTCGTCTGAATCGCGCCCGAGGCATCAACAGCGGGGCCGCCGGAGTCGCCGTGGCGGACGGCGCCGCTGAGGCTCGTCACCGTCCGCGTGACCGGGCCGTTGCCGTAGGCGTCCTGGCTGATGACGGTCGCCGTCGAGCCGATCCGGCCCGGCACGGCGTCGAACGGGCCGTTCTCCGGGAAACCGATGATCGCGACGCTGGCGCCCGGCCTCGGATCGACGAGCCGCAGCGGGCGCGCAGCGAGACCCGGCACGCGGAGGACGGCGACGTCGTTGTGCGAGTCGAAGGCGACTACCTGCGCACGGAGCGTGAGCCCCGAGAGCGACGTCACGGTCGTGTCGGTCTCGCCGGCGACGACGTGCGCCGCGGTCACGACCAGACCCGTGCGCGCAACCCAGCCGGTGCCCTCGATGCCCAGGCCGCAGGCGGTCCCGAGCACCCGCACGGCGCTCGGCGCCGCCGCGCGAACACCGGGCTGCCGCAGCACCCGCGGGTCGGGCGGCTCCGTCGGCACGGGCGGGCCGACGAAGTGGGGAAACGGATCGATCCGCCCGAGCGCGTTGAGCAGCGTCCGCGGCGGCACGATCGAGTTCAGCCGGCGCAGCACCAGGGACTGCTGCACCGCGCGCCGGAGCTGCGCCTGGCCCGGAAGCTGGAGCACCATCGCGCCGAGCACCCAGACCACCGCGAGCCCGACGAGCGCACCCGCGATGACCCCTGCCGCCGAGTCGAGGTCACGCAGGACGCGCCTTCGCTGCCGTCCGCGCAAGGCCGCACCCAACGTGCTGCCGACCACCTCGAAGACGATCGCGAGCGTCACCGCTCCCGCGACGGCGACCACCGGCGAGTACGGCGAGCTCGCGCCTCCCGAGAGCACCACCGGCGCGAGGCGCCCGCCGATCACGGCCCCCGCTACCAGGCCCGCGAGCGACAGGCCGCTCCAGACGAAGCCCTGCGCCGCGCCTCCGAGCGCCGCGAGCAGCACGACCGCGACCGCGATCCAGTCCAGCAGAGTCACTTGTCTAGGCTACGCGCGGTGGACGGGCAGGAGCTGCAGGACTTCATCGACCGCTACAACGCCGCGTGGAACGACCACGACGTCGAAGCGATCGTCTCGATGCACACGGACGACTCCGTCTTCGAGAACCACGTCACCGGCGACGTCAACGTCGGCCGCGAGCAGATCGGGCGCGCGATCGAGGGCATCTTCGCGGTGTTCCCGGATCTCCGGTTCGAGACGCGCCGGGCCTACGTCCGCGACGACCTCGTCGTCCAGGAGTGGACGGCACGCGGGACGCACGAGGGAACGATGACTCGCTCGGGCGTGGAGGTCGAGCCGACCGGCCGGACGGTCGAGTACAAGGGCATGGACGTGATCCCGATCCGCGACGGCCTGGTCGCGCGGAAGGACGTCTACTCGGACTCGGTCACGCTCCTGCGCCAGCTCGGTCTGACGGCGATCTAGCTCGGCTAGACTGGGCCGTCCCGGGGGCGTAGTTCAGTTGGTTAGAACGCCGGCCTGTCACGCCGGAGGTCGCGGGTTCGAGTCCCGTCGCTCCCGTACATTCTCTCGGAGGTGTCCGTCCCCGGCGGCTCTGTCACGCGGCAGGGGCCCGGCCATCGAGACCGGCCGGTGCGTTTGGCGCAGTTAGGTCAATCGCGGGACCCCCTTGCATCGCGACCCTATGGAACTGAGGGCCGGGCAGTCCATCTCAGAGGATCCCGCCTGGAAGCGCCTCTGGGATGGGTGGGAGAGGCTGCCCGGTCTCTCTCTCGTCGACGGCCATCTGGCAGGCTGTCCCGGTGCTGTCCGAGACCGTCGGGTCGTACTTGCGCCGCCGACTCAGGCAGCACACCGACGACACCTACATGGGCGTGCCTCTCTGGAAGTTTCCCGAGGACCTGCGCGTCTACGAGCACCTGCTCTGGGAGATGCGCGCCGACGCGGTCATCGAGCTCGGCACGGGGCCCGGCGGCTCGGCCCTGTGGCTCCGCGATCGGCTGCAGGCACTCGCGGCTCACGGTCGGATCGCCGGCCCCTGGCACGTGGTCACGGTCGACGTGACGGAGCCGGAGATCGAGCTGCCCGAGGAGGTGACCTTCGTCCAGGGCGACCTGACCGACCCGGAGCTGCCGGACCGCGTCGTCGCTCTACTGCCGCAGGGTGCCCGCCCGTTCGTCATCGAGGACAGCGCGCACGTCTACGAGACGACGCTCGCGGCGCTGACCGGGTTCTCGCGCTTCGTGCCGCTCGGCGGCTTCTTCGTGGTCGAGGACGGCGTCGTCGACGTCGAGGAACTACGAGTCAATCCCGACTGGCCGCACGGCGTCCTGCCGGCGATCCGCGACTGGCTCGCGACCGACCCCGGCTTCGTCGTCCGCGACGATCTCGCGCACTACGGCGTCACCTGCCATCCGGGCGGCTTTCTCCAGCGGACCAGCTAGCGACCGACGGTCGTGTTCGTGATCGCGGTGAACTGGAAGATCAGCGCCGCTGTCAGGAAGACGAGGCCGAGTGAGATCTCGTTGAAACGGCGAAGCTCTCGGCCGCTCGCCGCGAAGACGAACATCACGAGCGCCGCGACCATCGAGATGAGCGCGAGAACGTCCATGTCCTAGACCCAGAGATCCTGCCGGTAGCGCCGGTCGGTCAGCTCGAGCTTCTCCAGGAACGCCTCGGCATGCTCGCGTGGCATCTGCCCGTGCTCGGCGGCGATATCGACGAACGCGCCGCGCACGCCCTCGCGCATCGGCTGCGAGCCGCACACGTACACGTAGCCGCCGGCTTGGAGCAGTCGCCAGACCAGCGCACCCTCTTCGCGGAGCCGGTCCTGCACGTACTCGTGGCGCTCGAGCGGCTCGCGTGAGGTCACGACGTGCACCACGTCGAGCGCGCCCTCGACCGTGAACAGCTCGAGCTCATCGCGGTAGATGTGGTCGAGACCCAGCGAGCGGATCCCGTTGAACAGCGCCGCCTCCGCGAGCGGAGCGCCATCGCGCTTCAGCGCCAGCCGCTCCCACAGGAACGCGCGCATCGGCGCGAAGCCGGTCCCGGCGGAGACGAAGATCATCGGCTTGCTCACGTCCTCCTGGAGGTGGAAGCCGTCCGCGCTCTCGAGGAAGACGTTCAGGCGGTCGCCCTCGCGCAGCGTGTGCACGTAGTGCGCGCTCATCCCGGTGAACGCGCGGCCCGGCGCCCCGGGCACGGGGATCCGTTCGAGGCCGACCGTGAGGTGGACGACGTCGCCGTGCACGCGCGGACTCGAGCTCGGCGAGTAGTAGCGCGGCCGCAGCGGTTGCGCGACCTGCAGGAACTCGAAGATGTTCAGCCTGCAGGACGGGAGCTCGTCGAGGAGCTGCAGAACGTCGTAGGCGCCCGCGTCGATCGCCGTGCGCAAGGGCGAGTGGCGGCCTTCCGGCGTCTCGAGGACGCCCTCGATCTGCTCCAGCTTCGACCGCTCCGCCGGGTCGGTGACCTTCTCGAGCAGGAGCTCGACGAGCGGCGCCGTCGGCTTGCCGGCGATGTCCACGAGGTTCGTGAGGACGTTCCGAACCTGGAGCACGACTCCCTTCGGAACGGAGCTGACGTTCAGCGTCTTCGGAACCATGAACAGCCCGTCGAGCGCGGACCCGAGCCGTTGCGCCAGCCGCTCCACGCGTTCCTCGTCGTTCTTCGGGCAGACGCCGAGGTGGTCGCCGGCCCGATAGCCGACGCCCGCGGGAAGGGCGACCTCCACGTGCCGCGTGCGCTTCGGCGATTCCTCCGCCTGAAGCTCCGAGGCCGACCGCGCGCGTACCTCGAAGGTCTCGGCGCCGATCGCGTTCGTCAGGATCTTCGGGACGAGCAGCACGCGCGGCGCGGTGTCGGCGCGGCCGAGTGACATCGCCATCGCGGTGTTCGAGTCGGCGCCGGTCAGAGCGCCCGCTGCGGCCTGCTCCGTCGCGACGCGCTCGGCGGCCGCTTCCGTCGGCCGCGCCTCGGACAGTTCCTTCAGAACCGGCCAGACACTGCCGTTCCAGTCCTCGTGCACTCGATCCCAGGTCGGCGTGCCGACGTCGCCGTAGGCGAAATCGGTGATCGGCTCCGCGCCGAGCTCCGCCAGCTTTGCCTGCACGTAGCGCGGGAAGGCGAGGAACGCGTTCCACTGGCTGTTGCCGAGCCCCCAGACGACGTACTTGCAGTTCCGCCAGGTCTCCGCGCCGGGCTCGCTCCGCTCCAGGAGGGCCTTGAACGCCGCGGCATTCGAGGGCGGGTTGGACGTGTACGTCGAGGTCATGGCCACGAGCAGCCACGGCTCGTCCCTCGGCGGCGACCCGGCGAGCTCGTTCAGGGTCACCACCTCGTTCGTGTAGCCGTAGAAGCGGCTCCGTTCCGCGAACCGCTCCGCGAGCTCCTTGCACGTGCCGAAGTTGCTGCCGTACGCGATGACGAGATGGCGGTAGGCGCTCGTCGCCGGAATCTCGGTCGGCTCGCCCCAGTCGCGGGCAGCGACGGCCGGCGCGGGAGCGGGCGCGGGCGTGGCCGCCGGCTCAGGCTCCTGGAGCGCGACCGGCGCCTGCCGGTGGCCGTTGAGCCCACGCGGCACGCGAACGACGGGAACCGCGGCCGGCTTCGTCGTCACGACGGTGTTCTTCGTCACCGTCGCGCCCGGCGCGAGGCGCAGCCGGTAGCGCTTGTAGATCTCGAAGAGGACGACGCGCAGCATCATGAACGTCACCTCTTGCGCCATGCACTGCCGCTTGCCGATCGAGAACGGGATGAACGCGTGGCGTGGCCGGTTGACGACCTTCTCCATCGCGAACTGGTCGGGATCGAACTCATCGGCGTTCGGCCCCCAGTACCGCGCGTCGCGCTGCGCGGCGAGCGTGCCGACGAGGATGATGTCGCCCTTGCGGATCCGGTAGCGGCCGAGCATCCCGTCCTTCAGGCTGCGCCGGATCGTGACCGGCATCGGCGGGTAGACGCGCATGGTCTCCTTGATCACCTGCGTCGTGTAGGTCAGCGCCATCAGGTCGTCGTACTGCAGGTCGTAGTCCGGGTCGCCGCCGGTGATCGAGTCGATCTCGGCGATCAGCTTCTCCTCGACATCGGGACGCGTCGCGAGCACGTAGGCGAGCCAGGCGCCCGTGATCGAGGGCCCGTTGAAGCCGTTCGAAAGGTGCATCAGGACCTGGTCGCGGATCGTCTCGGGATCGAGCAGCTCGCCCGTCTCGGGGTCCGGCGTGCTGACGAGCCGGCTGAGCAAGTCCGTCTGCTGGCCGAGCGGCTTGGTGTGCATCCGGGCGCGCACGAGTACGTCGGCGGTCCTGAAGAGCTGCTTGTTCTGCTCCCGGTACCGACGCACGTTCTTGCGGCGCTTGCGGCCGGCGAGGTGCGTGAAGTCGGGACGCGGCTCGGCGACCCGGGCGATGCTCTCCTTCGTGCTCTCCGAAACCGCCTGTCCGAGCGCGTGCGGGCACGCGCCCTGCTCCAGGAGCCCGAAGTCGTACCTGCACGCCCCGCGACCGGAGACCTCGAGCGTGTACCGCTCCATCCACGAGCGTGCGTCGAGTGGCTCGTCGTCGGACAACTCCTGCCAGCGCGCGACCAGCTGCTGCGCCTGCTCCTTCATCACGGGAAGCTGCGTGCGCTGGTTCTGCGGCGAGTACCACGGCAGCATCACGCGGCGCACGCGCTCGTAGTGCTCGCCGTCGCCGATGACGGAGATGCCCTGTCCCCGGGTGTTCTGCAGCTGGGCGAAGAAGTTGATCTCCTCGATCGGCTTCCCGAACCGCTCCTCGTCTCCCGCGACTTCGTCGAGAAGCTCGGGGTCGGAGACGACGACGAGGCGCCACTTCTTGGTCGGGATCCCGACGGCGTAGATGTGCCCGAACCGGCGGTAGTAGTCGAGCTGGGTGTCGTTGTCGTTGAGGATGTCGAAGTTCGCGAAGCGCTCGCCCTTCGGCACGAGCCAGCGGATCGCGTAGGGGATCTCCAGCGGGCCGGTCTCGTCGGGAACGGCGGTGAGCTGCACCTCGGGCCGCAGGGCCTCGAACTCGCCTGCTTCACCGGATGCTGGTCTAAACATTGCTGATCACTCTAAACAAGACGCGCGACAGGCTCTAGGCTTTCCATCGAGTTGGAACGTCTTGACGGAATCGGTGCGAGCGAGTTGCGCTCGGCGCTGCTCTTCGTGCGCGGGTCGGCGGTCCCCGTGACCGCTGACGATGCCGCGGCTGCGCTCGGCATCCACCGCAGCGTCGCGCGCAGCCGGCTCGAGCGGCTCCTGCGCGCGGGTCTGCTCGAGGTGAGCTTCGCGCGCCGCTCCGGCCGGACCGGCCCGGGAGCCGGGCGTCCGGCGAAGCTCTACTCGGCGGCGCCCGAGCCGGACGCGCTCGAGTTCCCGCCTCGCCGCCTCCCCGCGCTGGTCGGGCGCCTGCTCGAAGAGGTACCGGCGGACGGACGCGAGGAGGCGCTCCAGCGAGCCGGCGAGGACTTCGGCCGCGAGCTCGCGCGCGAGGCCGGGATGGAGCCGGCGGCATCGCTCGAGGCCGGGCTCGACCGCGTCTGCGCCGC
>DATDMJ010000087.1:0-20125 GCA_036518855.1 Gaiellaceae bacterium
CGCCCAGGGCCCGGCGGGAGCCATGGGCCCGACCGGCGCACGGGGCGCGACCGGCGCTCAGGGCCTCACCGGCCTGCAGGGCGCAAAGGGCGTGACGGGAGCAAAGGGCTCGACCGGCGCGCAGGGCGCCAAGGGCCTCACGGGGGCGCAGGGGGCCAAGGGCGTGACAGGAGCACAGGGCCTGAAGGGCGTCACCGGCGCCAAGGGAACGACCGGGGTTCAGGGAGCCAAAGGCGTCACCGGAGCCCAGGGGGCGAAGGGCGCGACCGGGACTCAAGGCGCCAAGGGCGTCACGGGGGCCCAAGGCGCCAAGGGCGTGACAGGCGCGCAGGGCGCGAAGGGCGTCACGGGCCCGGCCGGCGCCATGGGCCCGACCGGCGCGCGCGGCCCGACCGGCGCAAAGGGCGTCACGGGCTCGCAGGGCACCAAGGGAACGACAGGATCTCAGGGCGCGAAGGGCACGACCGGAAGTCAGGGCTCCAAAGGTGTGACCGGGTCGACCGGCCCGGCGGGAGCGAAGGGCCCGACCGGCGCGCAGGGAGCAAAAGGTGTCACCGGCGCAACCGGCGCGAAGGGAACGACTGGATCCCGCGGGCCAACCGGAGTAGCAGGTCCTGCCTCCGGCGTCGACGGCACCACCGTCGCGACGTCTCAGACCACGACGAGCACGACGTACGGCGATCTCACGACCGTCGGACCTTCAGCGACCGTGACGATTACCTCGTCGGGCAAGGCGCTCGTGACGGTGACCGCTTCCGAGAGCAACAGCGGCAACGGCGACCAGGCCTTCATGGGCTTCGCCGTCTCCGGCGCGACGACGCGGGTCGCCACGGACACGCAAGCCTTCATCGTGAAGAACCCCGGTAACAACAGCATCCTCATGCAGGGCAGCGCCACCTTCCTCGTCACCGGCCTCGCCTCAGGAAGCACGACGTTCACGGCGAAGTACCGCGTCGACGCCGGCACAGGGACGTTCCTCAACCGAACCATCGTCGCCGTCCCACTCGCCTAGGACTCGAGCGTGGACGAGCTGAACCCCTCCGACGCGTCCCTCAGCCGCTCGCCGGCAGTCCGGCTGCGTGGTGGCCGCTTGGCCGTCGTCGTCCTCAGCACGTGCGCCATCGCGATCGGACTCTTCGCGGCATCTCTCGCCGTTGGCGGCGGGCGTCGCGCGGCCGCACTTCCGCCGGTCAACAGCGGGCCGGCGCTCGTGGCCCAGGACCAGCTCGAGCGGCTAGCGGCGTCGACCGCCCAACCGATCTACTGGGCCGGGCCGAAGTCGGGCTACTCCTACGAGCTCACGAGAACGTCGAGCGGCCGTATCTACGTGCGGTACCTGCCGAGCGGCGTCGCGGCCGGCGATCCGCGGCCCGATTTCCTCGTGGTCGGCACCTACGAGCAGCCGGGATCGTTCGCGTACCTGCAGCACGCGTCGAGCAACCCGAAGTCGGTCGCGCTGGACATCGGGAACGGCGGCATCGCGCTCTTCGATTCGGCGCATCCGAGCAGCGTCTACTTCGCGTATCCGCGCGCCCCGTACCAGGTCGAGGTCTACGACCCGTCCGGCAGCGCCTCGCGGCTCGTCCTCGCGGGGACGATCAGGCCGCTCAGGTAGCGGCCGGGCCGCCGGGCTTCCAGAGCGGCTCGTCCCGGCCCGCGTTCGAGGCGCGGGCGAGGATGAAGAGCAGGTCCGAGAGCCGGTTCAGGTAGACGAGCGCAAGCGGGTTGACCGGCCGCTCGTCCGCAGCCCAGAGCGCGACGCTCTCGGCCCGCCTGCAGACCGCCCTCGCGAGGTGCAAGCGCGCGGCGGCCTCGCTCCCGCCCGGGAGCACGAAGCTCTTCAGCGGCTCGAGCCCTTCGTTGACGTCGTCGCAGTCGCGCTCGAGCGCGTCGATCTGCGCCTGCGTGACGCGTAGCCGGCCGTCGTCCTCCTCGTAGGGCACGGAGAGGTCGGCGCCGAGGTCGAACAGGTCGTTCTGCACCCGCTCGAGCCGCGGGTCGCGTGCTTCGACCTGGGCCCAGCCCACGACCGAGTTCAGCTCGTCGACCGCCCCGTAAGCCCGCACGAGCGGGTCGAGCTTCGAGACGCGCGAGCCGTCGCCGAGGCTCGTCTCCCCCGCGTCGCCGCCCCGCGTGTAGATCTTCGTCAGCCGGACCGGTTCATCCGGCTTGCGCGTCTTCTTCATCCCTGCGCGAGCTCGCGGCTGCGGAGGCCGAGGATCGAGCGGGCGATCACGAGCCGCTGGATCTCGCTCGTCCCTTCGTAGATCTCCGTGATCTTCGCGTCGCGGTAGAACCGCTCGGCCGGGAACTCCTTCGTGTAGCCGTAGCCGCCGAGCACCTGGATCGCCTCGGCCGTCTGTCGCCGCGCCACCTCGGACGCGAACAGCTTGGCCTTCGCACCCGCTTCGGTATGCGGCCGGCCCTCCTGCTTCAACCAGGCGGCGCGGTGGACGAGCAGCCGTGCGGCGTCGATCTCCGTCGCCATGTCCGCGAGCTTCCACTGGATCGCCTGGAAGTCCGCGATCCGCTTGCCGAACTGCCGCCGCTCCAGCGCGTAATCGCGGGCCGTGTCGTAGGCGGCCTGCGCGATCCCGACCGCTTGCGCGGCGATTCCGATCCGCCCGCCGTCGAGGGTCGCCATCGCGACCGAGAACCCCTTTCCCTCCTCATGCAGCAGGCGGTCGCGGCCGGCCTTCGCGCCCTCGATCACGAGGTCGACCGTGGAAGACGAGTTCAGGCCGAGCTTCTCCTCCTCGCGGGTGACCCGAACCTGGTCGCCGTCGAGGATGAAGGCCGAGACGCCTTTCGGGCCCGGCGTGTCCGCGTCGGTGCGGGCGAAGAGCAGCACGGTCCCGCCGAAGCTCCCGTTCGTGATCCACTGCTTGGCGCCGGAGATCGTCCAACCGTCGCCGTTCGCCTCTGCCGAGGTGCGCAGCGAGCCGGCGTCCGATCCCGCCTCGGGCTCGGTGAGCGCGAACGCGCCGATCGCCTCGCCGCGCGCGAGCGGCGGCACGAAACGGCTCCGCTGTTCATCGCTGCCGAAAGTGAGGATCGGCAGCGTGACCGCGCTCGTGTGGACGGCGACCGTGACTCCGACGCCGGCATCGGCCCGGGAAAGCTCCTCGAGCACGAGGACGTACGAGACGAAGTCCGCGCCCGCGCCGCCGTACTCCTCCGGGATGCAGACGCCGAGGAGCCCGAGGTCGGCGAGCTTGGCGAGCAGCTCGCGCGGAAAGCCGTGCGCCCGGTCCCATTCCGCCGCGTTCGGCGCGATCTCCGCCTCGGCGAAGTCCCGCGCCAGCGCCTGGATCTCGCGCTGGTCCGCGGAGAGGTCGAACACCATCGGCCCGCGAGTATAGTCGTGCCCGGTTTGGCTTCCGGGAACGCCCGCAGGGCCACTCGGCTCCTGGCGCCAGTAGGCGCACTCGCCCTGCTCACGGGCTGCGGCTCGGGCTCCCCCTCGGCCGAGAGCGTCGTGCGGGCCTGGAGCGCCGCCCTGAACCAGGACGACAACAACACCGCGGCGAGCCTCTTCGCGAAGAACGCTGAGATCGTCCAGGACGGCCAGGTGCTCACCCTTCGCGACCGCCACGACGCGCTCGCCTGGAACAGCGCCTTGCCCTGCTCGGGCCGGATCGTCTCGATCCACACCCGCGGGCAGACGGCGACCGCCACCTTCATCCTCGGAAACCGCCAGCACAGCAAGTGCGACGGCCCGGGCGAGAAGACGACGGCGATCTTCAGGGTCGTCCGAGGGAAGATCGTCCTCTGGCACCAGACGACCGGGGCCCCGAACAAGGGCCCGACCGGCCCGACGATCTAGACCTAGACCGCGGCGAGCTCTTCCCGGATCCCGCGCAGGACGTCTTCCTGGAGCGTGAACGCCTCGACGACGTCCGGATCGAACTGCCGTCCCGACTCCGCCAGGATCTCTCGCTCCGCGTCCTCCCAGGCGAGCGCGCTGCGGTACGGCCGGTCGCTCGTCATCGCGTCGAGCGCGTCCGCCACCGCGAACACGCGCGCGGCCATCGGGATCTCGGTGCCCGAGCGGTTGTCCGGGTAGCCGCGTCCGTCCCAGCGCTCGTGGTGCGAGCGAACGACCTGGAGCCCGCCGCCCTGGAGGAGCGTCACGCCGCTCAGCATCTGCTCGCCGAGCACCGTGTGCGTCTCCATCACGCGCCGCTCCATCGTCGTCAGCGGCCCCGGCTTGCGGAGGATGCTGTCCGGGATCCCGATCTTCCCGATGTCGTGCAGGACGAATCCGTACGCGACGCTCTCGTCGTCCGCGAGCTCCGGTGCGACGACCAGCGCCAGCTCGCCTGCGTACCGATGGACGCGCTGGGAATGCTCCCCGGTGCCGGTGTCCTTCGACTCGAGCGCGCTCGCGAGCGCCGTCACGGTCTCGCGGTACGCGCTCTCCAGGAGGCGCCGCTGCCCGCGCTCGAGCTCGAGCATGTGGCGGAGGTCGCGCGCGTAGAGGAGCAGCTGCTCGTCGGGGAGCTTCTTGCCCCGGGCACGGTACGGGGCCGCGTGCAAGCCGCCCGCCAGCCGCTCGACGACCGCGAGGAGTTCGAGCGGGCTGAACGGCTTCAGCATGAAGGCGTCCGCCCCGACCTCTGTCGCGATCATCTCGTTGGCCACTTCGGAGCCGGTGAGCAGGACTACCGGAATGTCACGCGTGGCTTGGGAGCTCTTCAGCGCGGCGCAGAAGGCCACCCCGCTCTGGCCCGGCATGCTGACGTCGAGGACGATCGCGTCGGGCCTCGACTCGCCGATCTGCGCCCGCGCCTGCTCCGCGTTCGTGGCTTCGACCACGTCGACGTCGACCGCCTCGAACGTCGTTCGAAGCAGTGCCCGCAGGCCATCGTCATCGTCTACGACCAAGAGGCGGACGGCGCGCCCTCCCTTCGGTGCGGGCTCAGCTCGGGTCTGAGCTAAGTGTGGTGCCTAATAGATGTAAAAACCAGCCCCAGACTTGCGCCCCAATTTGCCAGAAGAGACAAGCTCTTCGAGCAGTGGGCACGGGGCGTAGTGTTCGTCGCCGAGGCCGTCGCGTAGCACTTCCATGATCGCGACGCAGGTGTCGAGGCCGATCAGGTCGGCGAGCGCGAGCGGACCCAGCGGGTGCGCGAAGCCGAGCTTCGCGATCGTGTCAATCGCTTCCGCTTCCGCGACGCCGTCGTGCAGCGCCCACACGGCCTCGTTGATGAAGGGCATCAGGATCCGGTTCGAGACGAAGCCCGGGAAGTCGTTCGCGACGGCCGGCGTCTTGCCGAGCTCGCGCGCAAGCTCCGTGATCGACTCGGCAGTCTCGTCCGAGGTCTCGCGGCCGCGCACGATCTCGACGAGCTTCAGCACCGGCACCGGGTTGAAGAAATGCATCCCGATCACGCGGTCGGGGCGGCTCGTAGCGGCGGCCAGCGTCGAGATCGGGATCGAGGACGTGTTGGAGGCGAGGACCGCCTCGGGTGGCAGCGTCTCGTCGCCGCGGCGGAAGACATCCTCCTTGACGGACGCATCCTCGACCACGGCCTCGATCATCAGGTCGGCGGGGACGAGGGCGTCGGCCGACTCGACCCGCCCAAGCACCTCGTCCGGGTCCGGCCCGCCCTTCCCGGCAAGCTTGTCCAGGCTCTTGCGCATCGTCTCGAGCCCGCGCTCGACCGCTCCCGGGGCCGCGTCGTGGAGCGAGACCCGCCGGCCGGAAGCCGCGACGACCTGCGCGATGCCGCCGCCCATCTGCCCCGCGCCGACCACGAGGACGTGCTCGAACCTCATGCCGCGGAGACTATTCGCCCCGGTCGAGCCTGAGGACCTCGAACACGGCGAGGACACCGAACGCCGCGCCGATGACGACGCCGATCTGTCGCGAATGCCCGGCGTGCGCCGCCGCGAGCACGCCCCAGGAGACGAGGTAGCCCCAACCTGCGAGCGCCGCGCCGTACACGAGTGCGAGGCCGATCGACTGCTGGAGCGGGATCACGCCCAGGAGTCTCGCCGCGCCCTTGGCACGGTTCTCGATCAGCGGTCGGCCGATCACCTCGCTTTCGACCGCGCCGATGCGGGCTCCCGCCGCGCGCCTGATCTCACTGTTGCGCAACTCGTAGACGAGCACGCCCAGCGTGGCCGCGAGACCGAGCAGGCCCACCGCGATCAGCTCGACCGGCGCCTCACCCGCGTGCAGCAGCGCGACCGCCGCGCCGGAGAGCGTCGGCACGAGGGCGAGCAGCTTGAAGCGAATCTCCGTGAGCTCGGCGAAGAGCGCGACCGCCCGGTCGTACTCGAGCCGTAAGCGGTCGTCGCCCGCCATGGCGTCATTGTCGAGAGCCGGGCGGACGAGCGATCAGACTTCGACCAAAGGCGTCGCTTGCGATGCCGACGAAGAGAACGTCCGGGCTTGGCCCGGACGTTCGTCTAACACCCGCTCGTATCGGCTTCCACGGTGACAGCCTCGCTCACACTTCTAGGAGTATCGCGTCGCCCTGGCCGCCGCCGGAGCAGATCGCGGCAAGGCCGAGCCCGCCGCCGTTGCGATGGAGCTCGTGGATCATCGTCGCCAGGATCCTCGCCCCGGATGCGCCGATCGGATGCCCGAGCGCGACCGCCCCGCCGTTCACGTTCACCTTCTCGGGATCGGCGCCGAGCATCTCGACCGAGTTGAGCGCGACCGACGAGAAGGCCTCGTTGATCTCGACGCGCTCGACGTCGCCGATCTTCTTGCCGGCCTTCTCCAGCGCGATCCCGCCCGCCTTCGCGGGGGTGCGGGCGAGGTAGGCGAACTCGTCGGCGACGTAGCCCTGCGCGACGACCGTCGCGAGGACCTCGAGCCCGCGGCGCTTCGCGAACTCGTCGCTGGTCACGACGAGCGCGCCGGCGCCGTCGTTGACCCCGGGCGCGTTCCCCGCGGTCGTCGTCCCTTCGGCGTCGAAAACGGGCTTCAGCCGGGCGAGCCTCTCGATCGACGTGTCCCGCCGCGGCCCCTCGTCGACCGCGAAATCGCCGACCGGGACGAGCTCGTCCTCGAAGCGGCCCTCGTCGATCGCCTCCACGGCCCGCTCGTGCGAGCGGAGCGCCCAGCGGTCCTGATCCTCCCGCGAGATGCCGAGCTCCCGGGAGACGAACGAGGCCTGCTCGACCATGTGCTTGTTGTCGAAGCTCGACGTGAGGCCGTCGTGCGTCATCAGGTCGATCAGCGTCCCGTCGCCGAGCCGGTAGCCGAAGCGGGCCTTCTTGAGGACGTACGGCGCGTTCGTCATCGACTCCATCCCGCCGGCGACGACGACCTCGACGTCGCCCGCGCGGACCATCTGGTCGGCGATCTCGACCGCGCGGATCGACGACGCGCAGACCTTGTTGATCGTGTCGCTCGGGAGCTCGATCGGGAGCCCTGCGCCGATCGTGGCCTGCCGCGAGGGCGCCTGGCCGGCGCCGCCCTGCAGCACCTGGCCCATGACCGCGTACTCGACCTCCTCGTTCTCGACGCCCGCGCGGTCGAGGGCGGCCCGGATCGCGATCGCGCCAAGCTCGGTCGCCTCGAACCCGGCGAGGCCGCCGCCGAGCTTGCCGAACGGCGTGCGAACGGCGGAAACGATGACGGATCTGGCCACGAACGGAGCCTAGCGAGCGAAGCTGAGCCCGGGCTCGAGCCGCTTGGCGAAGCCCGCGACGAGCCGGATCGCCGCGTCGACGTCGTCGAGCGAGACCAGCTCGGTCGGCGTGTGGATGTAGCGCGTCGGGATGGAGACGAGACCGGCCGGGACTCCGGCGCGGCTGAGGTGGGCGGCGTCCATGTCGGTCGCCGTCACGCCGGCCGAGACGTTGATGCCGTATTCGATCCCCTCGGCCTCGGCGGTCTCGACGAGCAGCTCTGAGACCCTCGGGTTGACGGTCGATCCGCGCTGGATGATCGGCCCGCCGCCGATCTTCACCTCGCCGTACTGCTTCGGGTCGCCTTCGGGCACGTCCGTGGCGCCCGTCACGTCGATCGCGACGACGACCTCCGGCTCCACGGCGAAGACGGTCGTCCGCGCGCCGCCGAAGTCGCCGACCTCTTCCTGTACGGCCGCGATCGCCGCGACGTCTCCCGGCGCTCCGCCGGACTCGGCGACGCGCCGAGCCGCTTCGAGGGCCACGTAGGCGCCGAGACGGTTGTCGAGCGCCCTCGAGACGAGCAGCCCGTCGGCCAGCTGGAGCGGCTCGGCGGCGACCACCGCGGCATCGCCCGGCCGCACGAGCTCCAGGGCGCGCGCCCGGTCTCTCGCCCCGATGTCGATGAAGAGCTCCTCGAGCTCCGTGACCTTGTCCTTGTCCTCGGCCTTGCGTCGCCGGACGCCCTTCTTCGCCACGACGCCGGGGACGGGGCCGTTCTTCGTCAGGAGCTCGACGCGCTGCGCACGCAGGACCTCTGCCCGCTGGCCGCCGATGGTCAGGAAGGCGATGAAGCCGTCCTCGTCCACGTGGGTGACCGCGAGCCCGATCTCGTCGATGTGGCCGAGGAGCGCGAGTAGCGGGCCTTCGCTCGTGCCCCCCACCCGCGCGACCGACGAGCCGAGCGTGTCGCCCGAGACCTCGGCGAAGGACGATGCCGCCTCGCACCAGATCGCGGCGGGTGCGGTCTCGTAGCCCGTCGGCCCGGGGGCGGTCAGCAGTCGGTGCAAAAGCTCCGGGACGGGCACCAGCGGGAGCTTAGAGCCTGCACCACTTGACGTGGACGCGGCTTTCCGCCTACCCTGAGCGAGATGACTTCCGTTTCGTTCTGGGGCTGGGCCTGGCGCCACGAGCGGGGCGGGAGCGTCGCCTGACCTGAACTAGACGCCAACCCGACCCGCTCGAGACCTTCCGCATGGAGGGTCTTTTTGTTTGCAGATATGAACGCACTCACCGTCGTCTCCACCGATCTCCTCACTCCCCTCGGGGCCTACCTCCGCCTGCGCGACCGCGGACGGGCGAGCTTCCTGCTCGAGTCGGTGGAGCGCGGGCGGCTCGGGCGGCACTCCTTCATCGGGTGCGGCTCGCGAATCGTCGACTTCGCCGAGGCCGAGGCCTGCGGGCTCCCGGTCGTCGGGTACCTGGGCTACGACCACGCGGCCCGGCTCGAGCCGACGGTGCAGCTGCCAGACGCAGGGCGCGGCCTGCCGGAGAGCCGCTTCGTCGTGGCCGAGACGCTCGTCCGCTTCGACCACGGGCTGGGGATGGCGGAGGTGCTCGCCGGCGACCCGCTCGAGGTCGCAGACGTTCTCGAGGCCCCGCTCCCCGAAGCACCGGGCGGCGGCGACCGATTGGCCGGGTCGACGCGCCGCCTGCCCTCGCGCCACGCGTACGAGCGCGCGGTCGTCGCGGCCAAGGACCACATCCGCGCCGGGGACGCGTTCCAGATCGTCCTCTCGCAGCGCGCCGAGCGGCCGACCTCGGCGAGCGCGCTCGAGCTCTACCGCTCGTTGCGCCGGGTGAACCCCTCGCCGTATCTGTTCCTGCTCGAGCTCGACGGCCTCTCGCTCGTCGGCTCCTCGCCGGAGACGCTGGTCAAGGCGGAGGGCCGATCCGTCTCGCTGAACCCGATCGCGGGCACGACCCGGCCCGGCGACGGCGATGCAGCGCGCCTCCTGGCCTCCGAGAAGGACCGCGCGGAGCACATCATGCTCGTCGACCTCGGGCGAAACGACCTTTCGCGCGTCTGCCGGCCGGGCACGGTGCGACTCGCACGTTTCCTCGAGCCGGAGCGCTTCTCGCACGTGACGCACCTCGTCTCGGAGGTCGTCGGCGAGCTGTACGACGACGTCTCGCACTTCGATCTCCTGCGCGCCTGCTTCCCGGCCGGCACCGTCTCCGGCGCGCCGAAGGTGCGGGCGATGCAGATCATCTCGGAGCTCGAGGGCTACCGCCGCGGCCCGTACGCCGGCGCCGTCCTCTACGCGCTGCCGGGCGAGGCGCTCGATGCCTGCATCGCGATCCGGACGATCGTGCTCGACGACGGCGTCGCGCTCCTCCAGGCGGGCGCGGGGATCGTCGCCGACTCCGACCCCGGCGCCGAGCACAACGAGTGTCTGAACAAGCTCGCGGCGCTGGAGACGGCGATCGAGCTCGCGGAGGCCCGGCGGTGATCCTGCTCGTCGACAACTACGACTCGTTCACCTACAACCTCGCGCACCTGTTCGGCGAGCTCGGCGCCGAGGTCACGGTGCGGCGCAACGACGCGATCGACGCCGACGAGGCCGAGCGGCTGGCTCCGTCCCATCTCGTTCTTTCCCCAGGACCCGGTAAACCACGCGACGCAGGCGAGTCGCTCTCGATCGTGGAGCGGCTCGCCCCTCGCGTGCCGACCCTCGGCGTCTGCCTCGGCCACCAGGTGATCGTCGAGGCCTTCGGCGGCGAGATCGGGCCGGCGAAGCGCCTCGTGCACGGCAAGGCGAGCGAGGTCACCCACGACGGCCGCGGGCTCTTTCAGGGGCTGCCTGAATCGTTCGAGGCCGGCCGCTACCACTCGCTCGCCGCGACGCGGGTTCCGGACTGCCTCGAGGTCTCTGCGACCTGTAGCGACGACGAGGTGATGGGCGTGCGCCACCGCGAGCTACCGGTCGACGGCGTGCAGTTCCATCCCGAGTCGGTCCTGACCCCGCTCGGCCCCGAGCTCGCACGGAACTTCCTGGAGCGCTGGTGAACGTGCAGCAGGCACTTGCGCAGCTCCTCGACGGGCACGACCTGTCGCGTGACGAGGCACGCGCCGTCATGAACGAGGTCATGGAAGGCGAGGCGACTCAGGCGCAGATCGGGGGCTTCCTCGTAGCGCTGCGGCTGAAGGGCGAGACGGCGGACGAGATCGCCGGCTGCGCCGAGGCGATGCGGGAGCACGTCCTCGCGGTGCGGCCCTCGCGCGACGACCTCGTCGACACGGCCGGAACCGGCGGCGACGGCGCGAGGACGATCAACATCTCGACAGCGGCGGCGCTGGTCGCCGCGGCTGCGGGCGCCGGCGTGGCGAAGCACGGCAACCGCGCCGTTTCCTCCGCGTGCGGCTCGGCTGACGTGCTCGAGGCGCTCGGCTTTCGGCTCGAGCTGCCGCCGGAGCGGATCGAGCAGTCGATCGACGAGCTCGGCTTCGGGTTCCTGTTCGCGCCGACGCATCACCCGGCAATGCGACACGCGGCTCCCGTGCGGCGGGAGCTGGCGGCGCGCACGGTCTTCAATGTCCTCGGCCCGCTGACAAACCCGGCCGGAGCGCGCGCGCAGGTCGTGGGCGTCTACGCGCCGGCGCTGGTTCGGACGATCGCCGAGGTGCTGGCGCAGCTGGGAGCGCGCCGCGCCTTCGTCGTGCACGGCGCGGGCGGAATCGACGAGCTCTCGCCCGCCGGGGCGAACCTCGTCTGCGAGGTCGTGGACGGCGAGGTCGGCGAGCGCGAGATCGACCCGCTCGAGCTCGGCGTTCCACGCTGCGATCCCGACGAGCTTCGCGGTGGCTCCCCGGAGGAGAACGCCGCGGCGATCCGCGCCGTCTTCGAAGGACAAGACGGGGGGCGCCGCTCGGCGGTGCTGCTCAACGCGGCCGGGGCGATCGCGGCCTCGGGTCACGCGAAAGACCTGCACGAAGGGCTCGGCCTGGCGAGGGAGGCAATCGATTCGGGTGCGGCGGCAACCCGGCTCGAGGAGCTGATCCGCTTCTCGCTGGCCGCGGAGGTGCCGGCGTAGTGGCGCGGTTCCGCGAAGCGCTGGCGGGGCCCGGCCTCGCGGCAATCGCCGAGGTCAAACGGCGTTCACCCTCGGTCGGCGACCTGCGGCCCGACGCCGACCCGGCTGGAATCGCGGCAGCGTTCGAGCATGCGGGAGCAGCCGCCGTCTCCGTGCTCGTGGACGACCGCTTCGGAGGGTCTCCCGCCGATCTCGCCGCCGCCCGCGAGACAACGCGCCTGCCGCTCCTCGCGAAAGGATTTTTCTCCAACGCCGACGACTTGGCCGAGCTCCGCCGTCTCGGAGCAGATGCGGTACTCCTGCTGTTGCGCGATCTCGACGATGCCTGCGTTCGAGAGCTTCTGGCGCGCGCGGCGGAGCTCGGCCTCGACACGCTGGTGGAGGCGCACGACGCGGACGAGCTGGAGCGGGCGGTCCGGCTCGACGCACCGGTGATCGGGATCAACGCCCGGGACCTCGAGACCTTCGAGATCGACCGGCGCGCGCAGCTCGCCCTCGTCGAAGAGGCCCCGCGCGACCGGGTGGTCGTCGCGGAAAGCGGCATCGTCTCGCGCGCCCAGGGCGCCGAGGCGGAGCTGGCGGGCGCCGACGCGATCCTCGTCGGCTCGGCGCTGATGCGCGCCGACGACCCGGCCGCCAAGCTGGCCGAGCTGATCTCCCGCCCGCTCGTCAAGGTCTGCGGGCTGACCCGCGAGGAGGACGTCGCGGTCGCCGCCGAGGCCGGAGCGGACTTCGCGGGCTTCATCCTCGCCCGCGAGACGCCGCGCCGCGCTCCGGCCGTGCTGCCGGTGCCCGAGACGATGCTGTCGGTCGCCGTGCACGTCGGCGAGGTCGGTGCCGAGGGCGACCTCGTCCAGCTCTACGCGCGCCAGAACGGCCACCGGGCGCGCGACGGCGTCCTGCTCCGCAACGGCCGCGAGGTCGCGCAGGTCGTCGACCGGCCCTGGCAGGAAGAAGATCCGGCGCACCTCGCCCGCGCCCGTGGGACCGAAGGCCGCGTCGTGCTCGCGGGCGGCCTTGCTCCCGAGAACGTGGCCGAGGCGATCCGCGCCGTCCGGCCCTGGGCGGTCGATGCGAGCTCCAGCCTGGAGACGGCCCCCGGGGTGAAGGATCCCGAGCGCGTGCGCGCCTACGTGGAGGCGGCGCGGTGCAGCTGACCTATGGCCAGTACGGAGGGCGCTTCGTCCCCGAGACGCTGATCCCGGCCCTGGACGAGCTCGAGGCCGGCTGGCGCGACGCGTCCGAGGACGATGCGTTTCGCGAGGAGCTCGACCGCCTCGGGCGCGAGTACGCGGGGCGCCCGACGCCGCTGACACTCGCGGAGCGCTTCGCGCCCGGCAAGCGCCTCTACCTCAAGCGCGAGGACCTCATGCACACGGGTGCGCACAAGCTCAACAACGCGCTCGGCCAGGCGCTCCTCGCACAGCGCCTCGGCAAGCACCGGATCGTCGCGGAGACCGGCGCGGGCCAGCACGGCGTCGCGGCGGCGACCGTGGGCGCGCGCTTCGGCTTCGAGTGCGTCGTCTACATGGGCTCGGAGGACATGCGGCGGCAGCGGCCCAACGTCGAGCGGATGCACCTGCTCGGCGCCGAGGTGCGGCCCGTCGACTTCGGCACGCGCACGCTCAAGGAGGCGACCAGCGAGGCGATCCGCGACTGGATCGGGACCGTCGAGACGACGCACTACCTGATCGGCTCCTGCGTCGGTCCGGATCCGTACCCGGAGATCGTCCGCGAGCTGCAGGCCGTGATCGGCCGCGAGGCGCGAGCGCAGATGCTCGAGGGCGAAGGGCGCCTGCCGGAGGTCGCGGTCGCATGCGTCGGCGGCGGCTCGAACGCCATCGGCCTGTTCAGCGGCTTCCTAGACGATCCGGAGGTGCGGCTCGTCGGCGTCGAGGCCGGCGGCGCGGCCAGCCTCGGGACCGGCCGGACGGCGATCCTGCACGGCTCACGCTCGTCGGTGCTCGCCGACGAGGACGGGCAGGTGCTGGACGCCGAGTCGATCTCCGCGGGCCTCGACTATCCGGGCTCGGGCCCGGAGCACGCCTTCCTCCGCGACAGCGGCCGGGCCGAGTATCTGCCCGCATCCGACGACGAGGCGCTCGCGGCCTTCAGGCGGCTCGCCCGCACGGAGGGCATCCTCCCGGCGCTCGAGCCATCCCATGCGCTCGCGCGCGTCGCCGAGCTCGAGGAGGAGCTCGTGCTCGTCTGTCTCTCCGGCCGCGGCGACAAGGATCTCGACGAGGTCCTCTCGCGGTGATCCATGAGTTCGAGCCGACGGCCTTTCACCTCTCGATCGGCTCGCACGAGCCGGCCCTGCACGTCGCGAGCGGCGACACGGTCCGGACCTGGTGCGTCGACTCCAGCGGCTACGACCGCAACGGCGAGGACCTCACCGACGGCGGCAACCCGATGACCGGGCCCTTCCACGTCGAGGGCGCGGAGCGCGGCGACACGCTGGCGGTGCGGCTCGACCGGGTTCGTCCGAACCGCGCGCGCGGCGTCAGCGGAGCGCGCATCGCGCCGAACGTGCTCGACCCGGAGTTCGTCCCCGCCTTCGGCTACGGCGACCAGCGGGAGGTCTGGTGGACGCTCGACCTCGAGGGGGACACGGCGCGCCTGGAGGAGCCCCCGGAAGGCCTTGCCGGCCTCGGCGAGGTGAGGCTCGAGCCGATGGTCGGCTGCTTCGGCGTCGCGCCCGACCGCGGCCAGGCGATCTCGACCGCCACCTCGGGTCCGCACGGCGGCAACATGGACTACCGCGGCTTCCGCGAGGGCGTCACGGTCTACTTCCCCGTCGCGGTCGAGGGCGCCCTCTTCCACATCGGCGACGGGCACGCGCTGCAGGGCGACGGCGAGATCGTCGGCACCGGGATCGAGGTCTCGATGGACGTCGAGTTCACGCTTGAGGTCGTCAAGAAGCGCATCGGCTGGCCCCGCGCCGACGACGGCACCTTCGTCATGGCCGTCGGCAACGCGCGGCCGCTCGACCAGGCCGTCCAGCACGCGACCACGGAGCTCGTGGCGCTCGTGCACGAGGACTACGGGCTCGACTACGCCGCGGTCTCGACGCTGCTCGGGCAGTCCATCCGGTACGAGGTCGGCAACGTCTTCGACCCCGCCTACACGATCGTCGCGAAAGTGGAGAAGGGGCTCCTGGAGAGGCTGTGAGCAAGCTCGTCGTCTACCTGATGTCCGGGCCGGCTGCGCCGGAGCTGGCCGAGGCCGCCGTCGAGGGCGGGGCCGATCTGGTCGAGCTCGGCTTTCCGTTCTCGGATCCGCTCGCGGACGGCCCGGTGATCCGCCGGGCGGCGGAGCGGGCGCTCGAGCAGGGCATGCGCACGGGCGCGTGCCTCGAGGTGCTCGCGGAGACGCGCGAGCGGCTGCCCGAGACGCCGCTCGTGCCGATGACCTACTCGTCGCTGCTCGAGGCCTACGGCTGGGAGCGCTTCGCGACGGACGCGCGCGGCGCCGGCGCGACGAGCCTGATCGTCGCCGACCTGCCCGCCGACGAGCGCCCGGACCTGCGGCGCATCCAGCTGGTCGCCCCGACCTCCACCGACGCGCGGATCCGGCTCGCCGCCGAGCACAGCGACGGCTGGCTCTACCTCGTCACGCTGACGGGTACGACCGGAGCACGGGACGAGCTCTCCCCCGCGTTCGCCGGCCTCGTCGAGCGGGCCAGGGCGGCGACGAAGCTCCCGCTGTACGCGGGCTTCGGAATCTCGACGCCGGAGCAGGCGCGCGCCGCGGCGGACCTGGCCGACGGCGTCGTCGTGGGCACCAGCGCGCTCGAGGCCGCCGAGCAGGGCAGCAGCTCGCTCAGGGACTACGTGAAGTCCCTCCGCGCGGCGCTGGACGCGGCAGCCGTTCCCGCCTAGTGGCGAAGGTGTTCGTCGACGGGCGCAACGTCCAGCGTTCCCAGTGGCCGAACCTCTCCGACGAGGAGCTCGTCGCGCGCGTGGAAGCCTGGGCCGGTCGTCACGGCCACGAGGCAGTGATCGTCTTCGACGGCTCCGCTCCGGAGGGAGCGATCGGCTCCGGTGGCGAGAGCGCTGACGACTGGTTGATCCGCGAGGTCCCGAAGCATCCGGGCGCCTGGCTCGTCACCTCCGACCGAGCTCTGAGGGAAGAGGCCGGCGCGGCGACGGACCGGATCATCGGTGGCGGGGGCTTCCTCGAACAGCTCCAAAAATAAAACGTGCGCTCTTTCCGAACTTTGCTCTCGGGACCCCTTGCACTCGGCCTCGATCGGCTCTAGCTTCCCCGTTGCACCGAGCACGGGACGCGAGTAGGACGAAGCCGCACCTGAGGGCACTAGGCGGAAGCCGAAGGTCAGCGGAGGCGGGGGACGAAAGCGCACCCGGCTCGGTGAACTTTTTTGGTCCTTTCTAGTAGCCCTTGCCAGTCGACGTCTGGGTCGTCGTCTCTTCCGTCGTCGTCCCGCTGCCGGTCATGGCGCCGGTCCCGCCGGCCACGAGCGCTCCCGCCATCCCCATGCTCTTGTGATACTTGCAGTAGAACGAGAGCTGCCCCGACTTCGGGAAGGTGACCGTGACCTTCACGTCCTCGCCGGCCTCGACGTCCTTGCTGATGTTCTGGGAGTCGATCGAGAAGTTGTGCTCGGTCGACCCTTCGTTCTTCAGCTCGAGCGTGATCTGCGAGCCCGGCTTGCCGTTGAGCACGGTCGGCTTGAAATAGAAGTCGTCGAGCTCGACCTCGGCCTCGCCGCTCACGTTCTTGCTGCCGTGGTCGTTGGCCGGGACGCCGGCGATCGTCTTCTTCCCGCCGCCGCTGCCGCTCTCGCTGGTGGTCGAGCTCGACTTGCCGCCGGAGCCGCCGCAGCCTGCGGCCAGGAGGACGAGCGCCGCCAGCAGGAGCAGGCCTCTCACACGCACCACTACGGGCGAGAAGCCGGTTCGGTTTCGGTCAGGGCTGCGGAACGATCCGGATGTACGGCTTCGGCGATTCCCACTCGCCGAAGAGCTCCTTCGCCTCGTCGTTCGAGACCGAGCCCGCGATGATCACGTCCTCGCCCTGCTGCCAGTTGACCGGCGTCGCGACCTTGTGGCTCGCCGTCAGCTGCAGGGAGTCGATCACGCGCAGAACCTCGTCGAAATTGCGGCCCGTCGTCATCGGATAGACGAGGATCAGCTTGATCTTCTTGTCCGGCCCGATCACGAAGACGTTCCGCACCGTCTGGTTGTCCGCGGGCGAGCGGTCGGCCGCGTCGCCCGAGGACTCGGCGGCAAGCATCCCGTAGAGCTTGGCGACCGTGAGGTACGGGTCGCCGATCAGGGGGTAGTTGGGCGCCGTGCCCTGCGTCTCCTCGATGTCCTTGGCCCACGCCGCGTGGTCGCTCTCGGAGTCGACGGAGAGGCCGATGATCTTCACGTTCCGCTTGTCGAACTCGGGCTTGATCTTGGCCATGTAGCCGAGCTCGGTCGTGCAGACCGGCGTGAAGTCCTTCGGGTGCGAGAAGAGCACCGCCCAGGAATCGCCGAGCCAGTCGTGGAAGTGGATCGTCCCCTCGGTCGTGTCCGCCTGGAAATCAGGCGCGGTGTCGCCGATCTGCAGAGCCATCTGAATCCTCCTTCAAAGACGCCGGGCCGATCTTCTCACGAACGCCATCCTGGGCCAGAATCTTCCCGTGAACAGGATTGCGATGGCCTATGTGAGCGTCCTCGTGTGGACGGCCTCGGTCGTCATCTACGCGGGGAACGGCTTCAGCACGGCGGTCGGCCTGCTCTGGCTCGCCGGGCTGCTGCTCGGCGGCGCGGCACTGTACGAGCCGATCGAGCGCCCGGCGAGGATCGACCTGGCGGCGCCGCCCCTCCTGATGCTCGCGTTCGCGCCGCTCTACCTGATCCGGATCGCATCGCTGCCCGTCCAGGTCAACTCCGACGAGGTCGCGATCATGGACTGGGCCAAGAAGTACGCGGCCATGCCGCACCCGGACATGTTCGGGCTGAGCTGGTACTTCGGCCACCCGGTCGCGCTCGCGGTCGTCTGGGGCAAGCTCGGCAACGTGCTCGGCGGCGTCACGCTCGGCCACATGCGGCTCCTCCACGCGTTGACGGGGCTGCTGACGATCGGCCTCTCGTACGCGCTCTTCCGCCAGCTGCTCGCGGTGCCCTGGGCGGTCGTCGCGTCGGCCGTCCTCGGCCTGAACCACGCGTTCCTGATGATCAGCCGGATGGCGATGCGCGAGAACACCCCGGTGCTCGTCGAGGTCGTGGCGCTCGCCCTGCTGCTCTACGGCCTGCGGAAGCGCAACCGCTTCGCGACCTACTGCGGCGGCGCTCTCGCCGGGCTCGGCTACTACGTGCACTTCCCGGGACGGATGGTGTTCCCGGTCTGGCTCGTCTTCCTCGTGGTCCTCGCGCTGGCCTGCCGGCGCGAGCTCGGGCTCGGGCGGATCGCGCGGCTAGGCGCGGTTGCGACCGCGGCGTTCGCCCTCGTCGCACTGCCGTACGTCGTCGCGTACCTGCAGGCTCCCGCCGACCTCACCCACCACCAGCGTGAGGCGCTCCTGCTCACGCGCGACGGCCGGGTGCTCCAGGAGCACTGGGTCTTCGCGAACAGCATCGGCGAAGGAATCCGCAAGAACATCGTCAACGGCCTGACGGCGTTCAACGGCCACCACGTGGACGAGTCCTTCATCTACCCGAACTGGGGGCACGGGATCGTCGATCCCTTGACGGGAGGGCTGTTGTGGCTCGGCGCCGCGACCGTGCTCGTGCGCGCGATCCGCCGCAAGGCGAAGCCGTGGAACCTCTTCCCGCTCGTCGCCTTCCTCGTGCTCTGGCTCGAGTTCGCGTTCCTGGTCGGACAGGCGCCCGACTACCCGCGCATGCTGATCGCCCTGCCGTTCGTGGCCTACCTCGTCACCGAGGGGATCCGCCTGCTCGCCGGGCTCGCCCAGCGCGTCCCGTGGCCGCGTCTCGCACCCGTGGCCCCGGTCGCCGTCGCGGTCGCGGCGCTGCTCGCGGTCGGGATCTGGAACGGCTTCATCGGCTGGGACTTCATCCACAGCGGCCAGTTCTACGGCGACGATATCGGCGGTACCGGCCGGTTCATCGAGGCGCACAACCGGATCCCGGGCGAGCGGTTCTACGTCTCGGCCAACCAGAGCTCGTTGAACTACTACGCCTGGGGCACGCCCGACATCTGGAAGCAGCGGCTCCAGCTGTTCACGCGGGACGACAGGCAGGTCGGAGGCGTGATCGATCCGACGCAGCTCGCGCGGTTCAGCCTCCCGCCGCCGTTCGTTATCTTCATGCGCGGGGAGCTCTGGAACCGGGTGAGAGGCGACTTCGAGCGGCGGTACGGTCACGTCGGCGTGCACCAGATCACGCCCGACGGCCTGCACCTCGCGGTCGGCGTGCGCCGCGCATGAGGCCGCTCGTCGGCATCACCACGGACGTGCAGGTCACGAGGTTCGGCGCCTGGACGGAGGAGTCCGCGCTCGTGCCCACCGACTACACACGGGCGGTCGAGCGCGCGGGCGGGCGGCCGCTGCTCGTGCCGCCGAGCGACGGCGGGCTCGAGGAGACGCTGGAAGTGCTCGACGGGCTCGTCCTCTCGGGCGGGTCCGATCTCGACCCGGCGACGTACGGGCACGAGCCGCATCCCGAGACGAAGGGCGTGCTGGAGGCGCGCGACCGCGCCGAGCTCGCGCTGCTCCACGCGGCGCTGGAGCGCGACATGCCGGTGCTCGCGGTCTGCCGCGGCAGCCAGATCCTCAACGTCGGCCTCGGCGGCGACCTCGTCCAGCACCTTCCCGAGATCGTCGGGCACGACGACCACAAGCACACGCCCGGCGAGTACGCCGACCACGACGTCTCGCTCGATCCGGGGACGCGCCTCGGGGCGCTGCTCGGCGACCACGCGCCGGTGAAATCGCACCACCACCAGGGCTTCGGGAAGCTCGGCTCCGGGCTGCGCGAGGCCGCGCATGCAGACGACGGCACCGTCGAGGCGCTGGAGGACCCGTCGCGCCGCTTCGCGCTCGGCGTGCTCTGGCACCCGGAGGCCGGCGAGGACACGCGGCTCTTCGAGGCGTTCGTCGAGGAGGCGCGCCGCTACCGCGAAGAACGCAAGCGCTAGCCTGTCGATCCGGGCAGGCTCCGTTCGTCGTAGAGGAAGACGTCTACGGAGGGAGGAGCGATGGGCAACCCCGTCACCTGGTTCGAGGTCGTGGGCAAGGACGGCGCGGCCTTGCAGAAGTTCTATTCCGGCGCGTTCGGCTGGCAGCTCGAGGACGCTGGGATGGGCTACGGGATGATGACCCAGCCCGAGAAGGGCATCGGCGGCGGCGTCGGCCAGGCCCAGGGCGGCGACGGTCACGTCACGTTCTACGTGGAGGTCGACGACCCGCAGGCGACCCTGGACAAGATCGAGAGCCTCGGCGGCAAGACGGTGATGCCGGTGACCGAGA
>DATDMJ010000088.1:0-26051 GCA_036518855.1 Gaiellaceae bacterium
GGGCCGAGCTGCCGCTCGACGAGCAGGACCGCTACTTCGACCAGGCCAAGGAGGCGTTCCGGTTTGACGGCCATCGCTGAGGTGCATGCGCGCCAGATCCTCGACTCGCGCGGGAACCCGACCGTCGAGGTGGAGGTGACGCTCGAGTCCGGCGCCTTCGGCCGGGCGGCGGTTCCCTCCGGCGCGTCCACCGGCGTCCACGAGGCGCTCGAGCTGCGCGACAAGGGCTCGGAGTGGGGCGGCAAGGGTGTCTCACGCGCGGTCGAGCACGTGAACGGCGAGATCGCGGACGCGGTTCGCGGCCTGGACGCCTCGGACCAGCGCGCGCTCGACCAGCGGCTGATCGAGCTCGACGGCACTCCGAACAAGGGGCGACTCGGAGCGAACGCGATCCTGGGCGTCTCGCTGGCTGCGGCCAAGGCTGCTGCGGCGGAGGCGAGCGTGCCGCTCTTTCGCTTCCTGGGCGGCGACGAGGCGCGGACGCTGCCCGTGCCGCTGATGAACGTGATCAACGGCGGCGCGCACGCGCAGAACTCGATCGACTTCCAGGAGTTCATGTTGGTCCCGGCCGGCGCGGAGACCTTCGCCGAGGCGCTGCGCATCGGCTCCGAGACGTTCCATGCTCTCGGCGCGCTCCTTCACGAGCGCGGCCTCTCGACCGGGGTCGGCGACGAGGGTGGCTACGCGCCGGATCTCGGCTCGAGCGAGGAGGCGATCGACGTGCTCCTGGAGGCGGCGGAGCGCGCCGGCCACCGGGACCGCATCGCGATCGCGCTCGACCCCGCTGCGACCGAGCTTTACCAGGACGGCCGCTACGTCTTCGAGGGCCGAGACGAGGACGGCGCCCGGATGGTCGAGTATCTCGCGGCCCTGTGCGAGCGCTATCCGATCCTCTCGATCGAGGACGGGCTCGCGGAGGACGATTGGGAGACCTGGAGCGCGCTGACCGAACGGATCGGCGAGCGCGTGCAGCTCGTCGGCGACGACATCTTCGTCACGAACCGCGAGCGGCTCGAGCGCGGGATCGAAGAGGGTGTCGGCAACGCGATCCTCGTCAAGGTGAACCAGATCGGGACGCTCACCGAGTCGCTCGACGTCATCCGGCTCGCGCAGGAGCGCGGCTACGGCGTCGTCGTCTCCCATCGCTCTGGCGAGACGGAGGACACGACGATCGCGGACCTCGCGGTCGCGACGAACGCGGGCCAGATCAAGACGGGCTCGCTGTCGCGCACCGACCGCGTGGCCAAGTACAACCAGCTGCTGCGCATCGAGGAAGCGCTCGGCGAGAACGCGGTCTACCCAGGCTGGAGCGCCCTCACCCGCGCGAGCTAACCTGAGCGTGTGGCCGCCATGCCGCGCCGCACGAAGATCGTCGCCACGATCGGCCCCGCCACCGCCTCGCCCGAGCAGCTCGTCGCGCTCGCGCGGGCCGGCATGGACGGCGCGCGCCTCAATCTCTCGCACGGCACCCACGACGAGCACCGCGAGCGCGCCAAGCTCGTCCGCGCGATGGAGGCGGAGATCGGGCGGCCGATCGCCCTGATCGCGGACCTCCAGGGCCCGAAGCTTCGCCTCGGCGAGCTGGACGGCCCGATCACGCTCGCGCGCGGACAGGACATCGTCGTCACCGGCGGCGAGAGCACGAGCGACGGCGAGCTTCCGGTCAGCCCGGCGGTGATCGGCGAAGTGCTCCAACCTGGGCACGAGGTGCTGATCGACGACGGTCTCGTCCGCCTCCGCGTCGAGACGATCGAAGCCGGCCGGGCGCGCTGCGCGGTCGTCGTGGGCGGTGTCGTCAGCTCGCACAAGGGCGTGAACCTTCCGGGGGTGCCGGTTCCGATCCCGTCGCTGACGCGCAAGGACCTGGACGACCTCGAGCTCGCGATGGAGCTCGGCGTCGACTTCATCGCGCTCTCGTTCGTCCGCTCGGCGGCCGACGTGCGCGACCTGCGCGCGCTGATCGAGCAGGCCGGCTCGCATGCCCACGTGATCGCGAAGATCGAGAAGTCGGAGGCCGTGGACGCGCTGGACGCGATCCTCGCCGAGTCGGACGCGGTGATGGTCGCCCGCGGCGACCTCGGGGTCGAGATCGGCCCGGCGCTCGTGCCGCTCCTGCAGAAGCGGATCATCATGGCGGCTCTCGAGCGCGGGAAGCCGGTCATCACGGCGACGCAGATGCTCGAGTCGATGGTGCACCAGGCCGAGCCGACCCGCGCCGAGGCGAGCGATGTCGCCAACGCCGTGCTCGACGGCAGCTCGGCGCTGATGCTCTCGGGCGAGACGGCGGTCGGCGAGTACCCCGTCGAGTCGGTCGCGTACATGGACCGGATCGCCCGGGCCGTCGAGCCGAGCCTCGGGTACCGGCACCAGATCCCCGAGGCGAGCGAGGAGCCGACGGTCGGGCAGGCGATGTCGAACGCGGCCTGCGACGTCGCCGAGGTGCTGCAGGCATCGGCGCTGCTCGTTCCGACGTACACCGGGCGGACGGCCTCGGTGGTAGCCCGGCTCCGGCCCCGCCGGCCCATTCTCGGCCTGACCCACCACGACTACGCGCTGCGGCAGATGGCCCTCGAGTGGGGCGTCACGCCGCTTCTGATCGCCGAGAGCGCGGACGTGGAGCACCTCTGGGAGGTCTCGCTCGACGCCGCCCGCAAGAGCGGCCTCGTGGCGGCGGGCGACCGTGTCGTGATCACGGCCGGCACCGCAGTGAACCTTCCCGGCACGACAGACCTGATCAAAGTCGCGATTGCTTAGATCGTTCGCGACAATTCCGTAGGGTCAACCGCCCTGATGACGGGACCGCATGCGGTGCCTTTGGAGGAAGCGCCGGGGCTGCAGCGAACCGGGCGCCGTGGCCAAGCGGAAGCCTCCACGCCGGAAGCACCTCATGCGCTGGCTCGCGGTCGGGGCGATCGTGCTGGTCGGCCTGCTCTACGCGCGGCCGCTACGTAGCTATCTCGGCACGAAGCACGAGCTCGCCCAGCGGGCGGGGGACGTCAAGGCCCTGAAGGCGGAGAAGCGCGAGCTCGAGCACCAGCTCGCGGAGGCGAGCACGCCCGAGGCGCTCCAGCAGGAGGCGCGGCGGCTGGGCCTCGTGCGCCCCGGCGAGCGGCTCTTCATCGTCAAGGGCATCACGGCCTGGCTCCAGAGCAAGGCTACGATCGCGAAGGGTGGATGACCGCGCGATCGTCGAACGGCAGCTAGGCCGGCCGCCGCGAGCGCTGCGGCGGGTCGTCGTCCGCTGCCCCTACGGCCGCCCCGCGGTCACGGAGCAGGAGCCGTTCGACGAGTCGGGCGATCCCTTCCCGACCGGCTACTACCTGACTTGTCCGCACCTCGTCCAAGCGATCTCCCGGCTGGAGGCGGCCGGAGGTGTCGAGCGCTGGAGCCGGCTGGCGAAAGAGGATCCGCGGCTGCGCGCGAGCGTCGAGGCGGCGCACGAGGAGCAGCGCCGGCTTCGCCCAGAGCTTCCCGGCGGGATCGGCGGCCAGACGCGCACCGGCGGGCTCAAGTGCCTGCACGCGCACGCCGCGTTCGCGCTCGCACGCCCCGGCTACGAGCTCGGCGAGGGGATCGTTGCGGAGATCGAGCCGCTCTGGCCACCCGACGGCTGTTGCATGGATCAGTAGCATCGGCGAGATGCCGCTGGAGACGCTCGACGCGACGCGACAGGAGTGGGAGGAGGGCCACCGGCGGCTCGAGGCCGCCGCGGGGAACCGGCAGCGCTACGTCCAGCTGCTGGCCGAGCTCGAGCTCGTGCTCGACGAGCTGCGCCGCCGGGTCGGGCAGACCTTCACCCTCGACGAGCTGGCCGAGACCTACGCGGGGGCGGACCGCTGGGTCCAGGAGGCGCTGGCCGAGCACGACCCGGCGCCGGGCTGGCCGACGCGGCAGACGACGGTTCAGGACGCGGCGTTCCACGTGTACTCCCGGGGCGCCGTCGACTACCGGCCGTGACGACGACGACACGGCGCCGTCGCAGGAGGAGCCATCCAGCGCGCTGGATCGTCGGCGGCGTCCTCTTCGTCCTCGTGTTCGCGGTGGGCATCGCGCTCGGGCAGGCCCTCGAGGACAACCCGGCTCCGGGCCACACGACTACGCTCGAACGGACGTTCACCCTGGCACCAGAATCGGCAACGGTGACCGTCACGACGCCCTAGTCGGATTAGAAAGGACCAGCTTTGGGTAGATTCGGGGCCGCGCATGGCCCAGGATGACGCCTCACGCCGCCTTGCGCCGGCGGGCGAGCCCGACTGGCTGACCCTCGGCCAGGCGGCGAAGTACCTCGGCGTGGCGCAGAGCACGATCCGGAAGTGGTCCGACCAGGGCCGCGTCCCGGCCTTCTACACGCCCGGCGGGCATCGCCGCTACCGGCGCGCCGATCTGGACCGGTTCCTCGAGCGCTCCGGCCCGGGCGGGCCTCCGACGGAGTCGCCGGTCGTGCTCATCGTCGACGACGATCCGCGCCTGCGCGAGTACGTGCGCGTGAACCTCGAGATGGAGGGCTACGCCGTTCGTGAGGCCGGCAACGCCGAGGAAGGGCTCAACGTGCTCGAGGAGGCGTCGCCCGACCTCGTCCTCCTCGACGTGATGATGCCCGGCGTCGACGGCTGGGAGATGCTGCGGCGCGTCCAGGAACGGCACGGCGTCGGCGCGATCCCCGTGATCATGTTCAGCGGCAAGGTCGAGGAGCTGGCCCCGGACGAGGCGGCGTCCCGCGGAGCGCAGGGCTTCGTGGGCAAGCCCTTCAGCCCGCAGCAGCTGATCGACCAGACCAAGCAGCTGCTGCCAACCTGATCTCGGCTGACAGGCACCTCGAGCGCTGGGTCGTCCACCATCGCGTCGGCTGGATCGACTGGCTCTTCGTCGGCCTCTCCTGGATCGGGACGGACGGCGCGGTCTTCGTGGTGGCGGCCGCCGTGCTCGCGATCCTCTGGCGGAAGCCGTGGCTCTTCTTCCTTGTGCTTGCGGCGGACCTCGTCGGGGAGGCCCTCTCCTACGGCCTGCGCGACTGGATCGGGCGCCGCCGCCCGCCGCTTGTCTACCCGGAGCCGCGGCCGCTCGTGCACACGCCGCACTCCGGCTCGTTCCCGTCGGGCCACGCGACGATCGCGTTCGCCTGCGCGACGGTGATCGCGTGGCGGGCCCCGCGGCTCGCCTTCCCGGCGTTCGCGCTCGCAGCGGCCATCGCGTGGTCGCGCGTCTACGTCGGCGTGCACTGGCCGCTGGACGTCCTCGGCGGCGCGGTGCTCGGAACGCTTATCGCTATAGCTCTTCTGACGCTCGCAGAAGTCCCGCGACGATCACGGCCAGCGAGGCGAACAAGCTGATCCAGATGCCGATCCCGCGCCCGGCCGGTGGAGGGATGGAATCCGGGATCGAGATCAGGCGGATCAGGACGAAGATCATCGCGAGCGAGCCGAGCGCGATCACGACCAGGCTCTCCGGGATGGACGGCGGCAGCTCGATGCCGAACTCGCGCAGGATCACGAGCGCGAGCAGCACGAGGCCGATGAAGAAGATCAACTTGCCGAGCGTGCCGGTGTGCCAGGCGATCACCGCGATCGTCGGCCCGGCGAGGCCGTGCTCCGCGTACCAGTCGGTGAACGCGGAGACGGTGAGCACGAGCGCCGCGACCCAGGTGAGCCGGCCGCCGAGCGCCCAGAAGCCGCCGGCCGGCCGGAGAATGACTTCCTGCTCGGGCTCGTAGTAGACCTCTTCGCGGTCAGGCGGCAGGGCGGGCTCGGACGGCGGCACGCGCGCAAGTATCCGCAATCCGGAGGACGCACGCCTCCTGCGACGGTGTCAGACACGCGCACGAAAGCGTCACGAACTGGGTCCAACCCCTGCACGAAGCGTCCTTCATGGTGTCAGACACGTGATGAAGTGAGACGCGAGGGTCATCGGGCGACCTCAGAGGACAGAAAGCTTGGGCAGGCGACCAGCGACTACGGACGTTCCCGGCCTAGGAGCCACCCACCACCGCGGACCACCAGTGCCAGGACAACTCCGGCGGCGGCCGCCACCGCAATTTGAAGCCACCACGGCCGTACGAAGTGAAACACGATGCCGAGAACGATGAGGAATCCGACGTAGTAGCCACGGATTTCCCACCTCTGGCGTCGCCGGGCGCGCGCTCGCGCCCTTGTGCGATCAGCATCCTCCAACTCGGCCACGCATTGGCCTTACCCGGCCCCGAACGTCAGAACCCCCACGTCTCGAGTGACGTTCCCGTACCGCTGACCTAGGCAAGAGGGCTGTCCTGTGGCTCGAACGGCTGCCGCCGGAGCCGGGCTTTGCCCGGCGGGAGGCTCACCGCCGCTGGCTAGATCTCTACCAAGTAACCGTTCGCCGGCTCGTGAGGCGCCTGCAGTGCGTTTCCAATGTCAAGGAGGGGGCTCACGGGGGAACCAGGGGTTCCCCCGTGTTACTCAGAGGCCGAACAAGCGATGGATCTCGTGCCAGATGACGACCGCGAGGAAGATGCTCGTGCCGATCACCAGCAGCACCGCGAGCCAGAACCGCAGGCCGGCCAGCCGGCGTTCGCGTGCTCGCTGTTCGCGCGCCCGGCGGCGGAGGCGTTCTCTCCGGTAGGCCTGGTGGACGGCGGTCGGGTCGAGCAGCTCCTCCTCCTCGACCTGCTTCCGCTCGGGCAGGGCCATGCCCCGGAGTGTAAATGGCGATACTTCGTCAGGGGTAATCGTGGTAGCGGCCAGGGAAACGACGGAGATCAACGACCTCGACGCAGCGCTCGCCGCGATCGTGGAGCGTGCGGGGCTGCTCGCCGATGCCGACGTCGTCATCGCGCGGCTGGCGGACGAGAGCGGCGGGCTCGTCGCGCACGCGGTCCACGCCCGTTCCGAGTCGGTGCGCGCCGAGCTCGAGGGCTCGCGGATCGACGCCAAAGCTGCGCTCGGCGACGAGCTTCCGCGGCCCTTGCGCGTCGCCGCCGAACGAGTCGCTGCGGTGGGTGTGCTCCGCCTGCCGGTCCAGGACGACGGCACGGTGATCGGCTCGGTGGAGCTTCTGCGGGGCCGCCGGGAGTTCGACGAGCTGCAGGCCGCGCTCGCGCGAGCCGCGGCGGAGGAGGTCGCGCTCGCCTGGCGAGCCTTCGCGGGCGACCCGGGCACCGCGCGCGACGCGCTCGAGCTCGCGGGCGACGCCCTCGCCGCAGGCTCCGCCGAGACCTACGCGGCCGACCAGGTCGCGCAGCTCGCCGCGGAGACGACCGAGGCGCAGGCGAGCCTGGTCTGGCGCTACGACGAGGGAGGCGAGCACGTCCTCGCAGCGCGGGCCGATCCGACGGCCGCCGCCGCGCCGGCGTTCGCGCTCGACGCCCTGCGTCGCGCCGAGGATTCACGTGAGCCCGTCACCGTCGAGCCCGCAGCGGGCGGGGCGCTCGTGACGCTGCGTCTCGGGGAGCCGCCGGTCGGCGCGCTCCAGCTCGTCTTCGCCCAGGAGCCGGAGGCGCTGGATCCGCTGCTGCCACGACTCGCCACCTTCGCCGTACGCGCCGCCCAGGCGCTGAGGACCAGCGAGCGTCGCCAGTCGCTCGCGGCTGACCTCGATCGAACACGCGCGCTCCTGACGATCATCGGGCAGGCAATCGCGGAGCTGTCCCTCTCGCACACGCTCGAGACCGCGGTCGATCGCGTTCGCGAGCTCATCGGCGCCGAGAGCCTTGCCGTCTACCTCGTCGAGGAGGACGGTGAGCGGCTCGAGACGGCGGCCGAGCACGGCCTGACCGGCCCGCACGTGCGGATCGGCGAACGGCTGCTGGAGCTGGCGCTCGGGCCCGCGCGCGGCCGCGGCCTCGTGCTCGTCGAGGACGCCGTCGCGGATGCCCGTTTCTCCGGGGTCAGGGACGCCGTCGAGGAGGTCGGCATCGAAGCCGCGCTCGGCGTGCCGGTGCGCGCGGGCGAGGAGCTGATCGGGCTTCTGGCCGTATACCCCGAGCGCGGGCGCGTCGTGACGGAGAACGAGGAGTCGCTGCTCCGCGCCCTGGTCGCCCAGCTCGCGGTCGCCGTCCAGAACGCGCAGCTGCACGAGAAGGTCGAGCGCGAGTCGGGCGATGCCAAGCGCGCCCGCGACGAGGAGGCCGAGGTGTCGCGCCGCCTGCGGGCCCTGTACGAGATCTCGCGCTCGTTCACGGAGAGCGTCTCGCTCGACGACGCCTTCGCAGCGGTGGTCAGCACGATCGTCGAGGAGCTCGACGTGGACGCCGCAGTGCTGCGGGTTCCGCACGAGCGCGGCGACTCTCTCGTGCCCGCCGCGACGCACGTGCGCGACGAGCGCCTCGCCGAGCCGTTGCGGCGGATCCTCGATCTGCCCCAGCCGGTCACGCCGGTCCAGCCGACCGCGTACCGCGCAGGCGAGGTCGTCGTGCTCGACGCCGACACCGCGCGGGCGCTGGGGCCGGCACACGAGCCGCTGATCCCGTTCCTCGAGCAGGGCTCGACGGCAGCGGTCATCCCGCTCGCGACACACGACCGGATCCTCGGGACGCTGACGCTGCTCTCGCTCCGGGTCGAGCAGCCGATCGGTCCGGAGACGCTTGCCGCCGGGCTCTCGATCGCCGGGCCGACCGCGCTCGCGCTCGACAACGCCCGCCTTCAGCAGCAGCGGAAGGAGTTCACCGAGGCGATGCAGAGTGCGCTCCTGCCCCGGAGCGAGCCGACGGTGCCGGGGCTCGCGGTCGGGGCGGTCTACGCGCCGTCGACGCGCGTCGAGGTCGGCGGCGACGTCTACGACTTCCTGGAGCTCCCCGATGCGCGGCTGGCCGTCGTTCTGGGCGACGTCACGGGGCACGGGATCGACGCCGCGGCGGACATGGCGATGGCGAAGTTCGTCTTCCGCTCGCTGGCCCGCGAGCACTCGGAGCCCGGCGACTTCCTCGCGGCCGCCAACGAGATCGTCCTCGGCGAGATCGGCGCGGGGAAGTTCATCACCCTGCTCTATCTGACCGTCGATCCGCGCAGCGGCGAGGTGGCGTGCGCCTCCGCCGGCCACCCGGCGCCACGGGTCGTGCGGCGGGGCGCGGAGCCCGAGGCGATCGGGGTCTCGGGGCTCGCGCTCGGGATCGACGGCGGGCAGCGCTACGAGACCGCGCACCTCCGGCTCGAGCCCGGTGCCACCCTTGTGCTCTACACCGACGGGCTTCCGGAGGCGCGGCAGGCCGGCGAGCTGTACGGCGTGCAGCGGCTCGACGCGGCGATCCTGGAGAGCATCGAGCTTGCGCCCAGGGAGCTCGCCGAGGCGCTGGCGGCGGACTGCCGGGCCTTCGCGGGCGAGCTCGGCGACGATCTCGCCGTCGTGGTGCTGCGGCGCACCGAATGATCGACCTCGGTCGCCGCGACGGCCGGGTGCTCCGTATCGGCCATCGCGGAGCCGCCGCGCTCGCCCCCGAGAACACGATCGCGTCGCTCGCGCTCGCGCTGGAGCTCGACTGCGACCTGGTCGAGGTCGACGTGATCGAGCTGGACGGCGCGCTGGTGCTCGCGCATTCGCACGCCGAGGTGCCCGCCGAGCTCGTGACGCTGGACGAGGCGCTCGCGTTCCTCGGCCCCGGTAGCTGCGGCCTGCAGCTCGACCTCAAGGCGCGAGGAGCGGAGCACGCGCTGGTGGAGGCGGTGAGGAAGCACGGGCTCGTCGAACGGGTCGTCGTCAGCTCGTTCCGCGCCGCGAGCCTTCGCATGCTGCATGCGCTCGAGCCGAACCTGCGGCTCGGGCTCACGTATCCCGAGGACCGTCTCGGCGTCAGCGGCCATCGCCTCTTCGCCCCGTTCGTGGGGTCGACGCTGAAGGCGCTCCGAGCGGCGCTGCCACGGCGGATCGCGTGGATGCTCGGCGCGGCCGAGGCAAGCGCCGCGACGCTCCAGTGGCAGGTCGTGAGCAAGTCCGTGGTCGACCACTGTCACGCCGTGGGAGCCGCCGTCCTGGCCTGGACCGTTCCGTCGCGGGAGGTGCTCCTGGAGCTCGACGAGCTCGGCGTCGACGGCGTGATCGCCGACGATCCGCGGATCTTCCAAAGCTAGACTTTCGCCCGTGAAGCGAGCGGGTGTGGCCTTGCTGTTCGTGCTCGGTCTCGGCGTCGCCGGCGGGGTCTCCGCCGGTGTCGTGCGGACCGCGACGACCACTACGACGACGACGACCTCGGAGACGGTGATCGCCGACGGCGTCACGGTCGGCGGCGTCGCCGTCGGCGGCCTCACGCAGGACGAGGCCTTCGCGACGGTCAGCGACGCCTTCCAGCGCCCGTTGCCGCTCGTCGTCGCCGGGCACCGCCTGAACCCGACGATGAAGCGCCTGCACGCGTTCGCGTACGTGAACGGCGCGATCGCCCAGGCGCTCGCGGCGCCGCCGGGAACGGCGGTGAAGCTGCGCGTCAAGCTCGACCGAGCGAGGTCCGCGTCCTACGTCGCCGCCGTCGCGCGCCGCTTCGACCGCAAGCCGCTCGACGCCCAGCTCGGGCTGCGCAACCTCCGTCCGGTCGTGAGCCCCGAGCGGGTCGGCCGCTCGCTGCGGCAGGTGCAGACCCTGGGCCGGATCTTCGATGCGCTCGTCGCGAACACGCGCACGCTGTTGCAGCTCGACTTCCGCACGGTGCAGCCGAAGCTGACGCGCAAGAGCGTGGGCCCCGTGATCGTCATCCGGCGCGGCTCGAACCAGCTCTACCTCTACAACGGCGTGCGCCTCTGGCGCGTCTTCGGCGTCGCGACGGGGCAGTCGGCCTATCCGACGCCGCTCGGTCGCTGGCAGATCGTCGTCAAGTGGCGCAACCCGTGGTGGTACCCGCCGCACTCGCCGTGGGCGCAGGGCGCCAAGCCGATCCCGCCCGGCCCGGGCAACCCGCTCGGCACGCGCTGGATGGGGCTGTCGGCCTCCGGCGTCGGGATCCACGGCACTCCCGACGACGCCTCGATCGGCTACTCGGCCTCGCACGGCTGCATCCGAATGCACATCCCGGACGCGGAGTGGCTCTTCAACCACGTGCGGATCGGGACGACGGTCTTCATCGTCTCGGCATGAGACGTCGCTTGCGATGTCGATCTCAGGGCGGGCGGTCTTCGCCCGGCCGCCCGTCTGAAACGACCGGTCGACACGCTGGTCGTCAGGGACCCACGTTGTGACCGCGAGAGTCAAGCTCGGCGCGCAGGCGCTGGCGGTGGGCCTGGTGCTGGCGCTGCTCGCGCTCCTGATCTGGAAGGTCGCCTTCGACAACAACGGCGGCGGCGTCGCCGCGAAGATCGACAAGGGGCACATCACCAGTGCGCCGAACTTCACGCTGAGCCGGCTCGACCGGCCCGGCCAGCTCGATCTGGCCTCGCTCCGCGGCAAGGCGGTCGTGCTCAACTTCTGGGCGTCGTGGTGCTATCCGTGCAACAAGGAGGCGCCGGCGCTCGAGCAGGCCTGGCAGAAGGGCGACGGTCATGTCGTCGTCCTCGGCATCGACGTCAACGACTTCGCCGGCGACGCGCGCAAGTTCATGCGCCAGCACCACGTCACGTACCCGATCGTCCACGACAGCAAGAACATCACCTCGCCTCCATACGGTCTCACCGGCCTGCCCGAGACGTTCTTCGTCGATCCCCGCGGCCGCGTCGTCGGCCACGTTGCGGGTCAGGTCAACGCAGCCACGCTCCGAGCCGGAATCGAGAGGGCGCAGAAGGCGTGAAGGCGCTGCTCGTCCTGGTCGCCGCGCTGGCGTTCGCCGCTCCCGCGCTCGCAAGCGAGCAGCATCCGACGCTCACCGAGCTCGAGAACCAGCTCATGTGCCCGGTCTGCGCGGGCGAGACCCTTGCGCAGTCGGATTCGCTTCCGGCGCAGCGGATCAGGGCGCACATCCAGGAGCGGATCAACCAGGGCTGGACGCGGAGCCAGATCAAGCGCGAGCTCGTCGACATCTGGGGCACGCGGATCCTCGCCGCTCCGCCCCGGCGCGGATGGAATCTGCTGGCGTGGGTGCTGCCGCTCGTCGGGATCCTCGGGGGCGCGGCGGCGATCGCCTTCCTCGCCTGGCGCTGGAGCCGGCGGCGCGAGGAGCCGGAGCCGTTACCGGGGCCATGGTCCCTGAACGGGCGGCCGCTCGACCCGGAGCTGGAGCGCAGGCTCGACGAAGAGCTCGCGCGCTTCGATGGTTGAGCGGATCCCGGTCGCGTTCCTCGCCGGCGTCGTCTCCATCGCGTTCCCGTGCGTGCTGCCGCTCGTCCCGGGCTACCTGTCCGCGATCTCGTCGGTCGAGGTCGAGCGGCTGGGAGAGCGCGGGGTCGCTCGCCGCGTGGTGGCTGCGAGCGTGCCGTTTGCGCTCGGCTTCACGGTGGTCTTCGTCGTGCTCGGCGCGGCCGCCGCTGCGATCGGAGGCGTGCTCGACAAGCAGCTCCAGACCCAGGTCGCGGGCTTCGTGCTCGTCGTGCTCGGGCTCGCGTTCGCCGGGCTGCTCCCGTGGCCGGAGCGGATGGTCGCGCCCGGTGTCCTCGGTCGAGCCCGCAAGAGCGGCTCGCGGGCGCTGCTGGGCGGAGCGTTCGCGGTCTGCGCCGCGCCCTGCGTGGGGATCACGCTCGCGGCGATCCTCGCGCTGGCCGCCGACTCACGGACGGTGGTGCGCGGGATCGTCCTGCTCGCGGCGTACTCGCTCGGGATCACCGCGGCCTTCGTCCTCATCGGGATCGCCTTCAGCCACGCCATGGGCGCCTTCCGGTGGGTCCGCGACCACTACTACTGGATCCGCGTCGTCAGCGGCTGCACCCTGGTCGCGCTCGGCCTGCTCCTGTTCTTCCACCGCGACTGGTGGCTGAACGTGTTCCTGCACCGCGCCCTCGAGGCCATCGGCCTCAAGAACCTGTAGCGGCCTCGTAGACCTCCAGCGTCTGCTCCGTGACGCGGTCCCAGGAGCAGTACTCGCGCACGCGCGCTCGCGCCGCGGCCCCGATCCGCTGTCGGAGCTCGGGATCGCCGAGCGCCCGCTCGACTGCGGCCCGCGTCGCCTGCACGTCGCCGATCGGGACGATGAGACCCGTTTCGCCGTGGTCGATCACGGCCGGGATGCCGCCTACCGGAGTCGAGACCACGGTCTTGCCGCGGGCCATCGCCTCGAGCACGACGTTCGGCAGGCCCTCCCGCTCGGAGGTCAGGAGGAGCACGGCGGCCCGGTCCATCAGCCCGAACAGCTCCCGCTGCGGGACGAACCCGAGCGCGTCGGGAAGCAGGTCGCGCAGCGGCCCGTCGCCGGCGATCACGCGCGGGAGCCCGTCGGTCGCGGCCGCGACGACGTCGATGCGCTTCTCCGGCGAGAGCCTGCCCGCGAACAGGACGGTAGGCGGATCGTCGCCGGGCGAAGTCTCCTCGGGGATCTCCACGCCGTAGGGGATCTCGTGCACGTTCGCGATCCCGACCCGCCGCATCGCCTCGGCAAGCGCGGGGGAGACGCAGATCACCGCGCGTGCCGGGCCGAGCAGCCGGCGCACGAGCCTGGGCGACCGCTCCGCGAGCCCGAGATCGGAGAGCCGGCCCGCCGTCCCCGACCCGTGCAGGGTCACGACGAACGGCTTGCCGGCGAACCGGGCGATCGACGCGCCCGCGAGCCAGTTCGCGTGCACGAGGTCCGCGTCCTTCGCGGCCCTGCGCAGCGCGCGCACCATCGACCCGCCGAGCGGCGGCGCCAGCCAGGGCTTCCGCTTGACGTTCGCAACCAGCCCGGCGCCGCCACTTCCCGTGAGCCCGAACTCGCGGTAGGCGCCCGGGCCGACGACCTCGAGCTCGACGCCCCGCTCGCGCAGCCGCCGCACGAGGTCGAACACGAACCGCCCGGCGAGGTCCCCCTCGTGCCGGGGATACGACGTGGTGAAGACGGCGACCCGCATCAGATGCGCGGTGGGCGCAGCTCCAGCGAGCCGTTCTCGACGGTCTCGGCCGCCGCTGCCACCTGCCGGAGGATCGATGCCACGTCCACGCCTCGGTGCTCCGGAGCGTACGGCGCGAGGCGGCGGGCGGACTTCTCCAGCTGCCGCTCGCAGCCCACGCGGTTGCCGCGGCTTGCCTGGTACCACGCGACCGTGAAGTGGACGAGCCCCTGGAAGAAGTCGCGCTCCTCGGTCGGCGCCGCCCGCCAGGCGTCCTCGAGCTCCTCGTGCGCCGCGAAGTACTCGCCGCGGCGGATCAGATCGAGCCCCGCGGCAAGCTGCTCAGAGAGCGACGCGGACTTCTCCGTCCTCGACCTGCACCTCGTAGGTCTCGAGCTGGATCGCGCGGTCGAACTCGTTCTCGCCGGTCCGGACGTCGTACTGCCAGCCGTGCCACGGGCAGCTGAGCACACCGCCCTCGAGGCGTCCTTCGCAGAGCGGCCCCTGGAGGTGCAGGCAGTGCGCCTGGGTCGCGTAGAACTCGTCCCCGACCCGGGCGAGCGCGAGCTCGACGTCTCCGGCCCGCACGCACGCGAGCGTGCCCGGCTCGATCTCGTCGACGCGCGCAACGGCCTGGAACTCCTTCGCCACGGGGGTCGATCCTAGCTGCGGACGGTGTTACCTTTGTGCGCGTGGCGACGATCCTGCTGGCGGGGGTCGACGTGTTCTTCCGGGGGAAGCTGGAAGCCCTGTTGCCGGAACACCGTCTGACGACCGTCGACAGCGTGGAACCGCCCGAGCTCGTGATCTGCGACGTCTCGAGGATCGATCCGGAGGAAGTCGCCGACAGCTATCCGGAGGTCCCGCTGCTCGGCTTCACGAACCACACGGACACCGACGGCCTGCGCCGCGCGCACACCGCGGGCTTCGACCAGGTGCTCGCAAAATCGGCTCTGGACGAGCGGTTGAAGGAGCTCGTGGACGGCCTGCTTGCGTCAGTAGACTGACGCGCCGTGACGTACATCATCGCCGAGCCCTGCATCGACATCAAAGACCTCTCGTGCGTCGACGTCTGCCCCGTGGACTGCATCCACGAGTTCGAGCGCATCCTCATCATCGACCCGGAGGAGTGCATCGACTGCGGCGCGTGCGAACCGGAGTGCCCGGTCGAGGCGATCTTCCCCGAGGACGCGCTCCCGGACAAATGGGAGGCGTTCGTGAAGATCAACTACGCCTACGGCGACGGCGCAGACGTGATCAACAAGCTGACCGACGAGTACGCCACCGAGCACAACGTCCAGAATCCGCCGCTCGAGTAACGCTTAGAAAGAGCCCTCCCGGGCAGGTCCCAGGTGACCCAACCGAGGAGGGATCTGCATGCCTCAGAAGGCCTGGAACGCCAAGCGCGAACGGCAATACGAACACATCAAGGACAGCGAGAAGCGCCAGGGCCGCTCGACCAAGCGGGCGAAGGAGATCGCCGCGCGCACGGTCAACAAGGAGCGGGCGCGCACCGGTGAGGCGCGGCAGTCGTCGCGCACGTCGCGTCGTGACATGTCTTCCGGTCGCCGTGGCGGACTGCGGGGCTCGGGCGCGCGCAGCGAGCGTGGCCGCACCAAGGAGCAGCTGTACAACGAGGCCAAGCGGATGAACATCCCGGGCCGCTCGAAGATGAGCAAGCTGCAGCTCCAGCGCGCGGTCGACGCGAGGAAGTAGCGGGTCGTTATCCTGGCGCGCGTGAGGCCGCAGACGCTTGACCATGTCGCCCTCTGGGTGGCCGATCGCGACCGGATCGCGGACTTCGTCACCGAGCGCGTCGGGATGCACGTCGTCGACCGGACGGATGCGTTCACGCTCGTCGGCTCGGACGCGCGGCGCGGCAAGCTCACCTTGTTCTCCGCGGAGGGGCCGCGCGAGCAGGGAGCGCTGAAGCACGTCGCGCTGCGCGTCTCGAGTCTCGAGCAGGCCGAGCGGGCGATCAAGGACGGCTTCGAGCTCGAACGGCCCCGCCCGGGCGAGGTCTTCTTCGACGTGAGCGAGGGTCTGCGGCTGGGGCTCGTCGAGGCCCCTACGGAGGTCGACTACGACCTCGATCACGTCGCGCTCTTCTCCGCGACGCCCGAGGAAACGGCCGAGGCCTACGAGCGGCTCGGGTTCACGGCGGTCGAGCCGGGGCCCTCGGAGACACCGCGCGTCGAGGCCGGAGGCGCGTTCGTCGAGTTTCACCGCGGCGAGCCGGGCGATCCCGACAAGCCGTTGCTCAACCACCTGGCGGTCAAGGTCGACTCGGCCGAGGAGCACATCGCCGAGGCCCGCGACCTCGGGCTCGAGATCGACAACATCGTCGACGCGGCCAACACGTACGCGGTCTTCGTCTGGGGCCCCGAGCGCGTGCGGGTCGAGTACGTCGAGCACAAGCCCGAGTTCTCCCTGACTTAGTGCTGATCGCCGGCGCGGGGATGGCCGGTCTGTGCGCGGCGGCGCGCGCCCGCGAGCTCGGGGCGGAGCCTGTCGTTCTCGAGAAAGGGTCGCGGCCGGGCGGCTCGATGCTGCTCTCGAGCTGCGTCGTGTGGCGGTACAAGACGTTCGAGGACTTCCGCGCCGAGTGTCCGGGGGGCGACGAGGAGCTGCAGCGAGCCGTCTTCGAGGGGTTCGACGAGGCGCTCGAGTGGCTGGTCTCGCTCGGGCCTGAGGTCGTCTGGGAGGACACGCCCAATCAGCGCACGACCGGGAAGCGGTTCGACCCGCGCAACCTGACCGAAACGCTCGCGCGCGCCGCCAGCGATGTCCGAACAGGCCAGCGTTTGGGGACAGCCACTGAGACAGTCCCTGTGGTGCTGGCGACGGGCGGGTTCGCCGTGCGGTACGCGCGCGAGCACGGGCTGCTCGTCCGCTGCAATCCCTGGAGCGAGGGCGACGGGCTCGACTTCGCGCGGGAACACGGAGCGGACGCCACCGGCGACCTCGACGAGTTCTACGGCCGGGCCATGCCCGCGCCGCCGGCGCGGATCGGCGAGGACGACTTCGTGCGCCTGTCCCAGCTCTGGGACGGCGAGGCCCGCTTCCTGAACGAGCACGGCGAAGCGTTCTTCGAAGGCCCCCCGGCCTGGCACGAGAGCGACCTCGCTCAGGCGATCTCGCGGCAGCCCGGTGGGACGGCCTGGTTCGTCGTTCCCGCGGAGCGCCGCGACGACCCTCGCGTGGTCGGCCTCCTCGACGCCGGCGGCACCGTCGTCGAAGAGAACGGCGAGCTCCGCCTCCACGTCGCCGCCGCGGTGACGCACACGCAGGGCGGGATCAAGATCGGCCCCGACGCGCGCGTCGCGGGTGTCGACGGCCTCTTCGCCGCCGGCGCTGACGTCGGCGGCATCTCGACCGGCGGCTACTCGAGCGGCCTGGCCGCGGCCCTGGTGCTCGGCCGCATCGCGGCCGAGTCCTGCCTCGCGGTGACGTGATTGTTCAGTCGGGTCGACCGGTCAGTTCAGACGGGCGCGCGTGCAAAGCCCGCGCGCCCTGAGATCGGCACCGCAAGCGGCGCCTCACTCAGGTGAGGGGCTGCAGGTAGGCGCAGCGCCGCGCGTCGCCGGGGAGCGGGGAGGGGGCGACCTTCGTCACCCGCAGGCGGTGCTCGTCCTCCTCGACCTCCTCGCCGACCGACGGAACGTCGCCGTCGCGCTCGCGCAGCTCGTAGCCGTTCGTCGTCCAGACGAACCGAAGGTGCGTGCGCTGCTGTGGCTGGCCGTCCTCCACGGCGCGAAAGACTAGCGGCGGGCCACGTACGAAGGCAGCACGACGCGAACCGCGGTGCCCCCGTCCTGGCCGGCCTCGACCTCGACCGAGCCGCTCAGCGTGCGGGCGCGCTCCTCGATCTCGTCGTAGCTCGCGCGGCGCCGCTCGCCGGTGCCGTCGTCGGCGATGACCGCCTCGACGCGCTCATCGCCCACCTCCGCGACCCGGATCGAGATCCGGTTCGGCGGCCCACGCCGCAGGGCCTGGTTCACCGCCTCCCGGATGATCTGGTACAGGCCGACCCGCGCGTTCTCGGCCAGGCTCTCCGCGCCGTCGACGTCCACGTCCACCTGGATCTCGTTCGCGAGGCCGATCTGGTCCGCGAACGCCTGCACCGCCGGTCCGAAGCCCTGATCGCGCAGGACGACCGGCTCGATGTTGAAGGAGAGGTCGCGCAGCTCGCGGATCGTGTCGCGGTGCCGCTCGAGCGCCGCCGTGAGCACGCGCTCGGCCTCGTCGAGCCGGTGCGCCTCGAGCGAGTCGATGACGGCGTCGAGCATCAGGCTGATCCCGGACAGCGATTGCACCGGTCCGTCGTGGAGGAAGAGCGCCATGCGCCGCCGCTCGTCCTGCTCGGCCGTGATCAGCTGGTCGGAGAGCCGGGCGCGTTCTGCCTCGCGCACCTGGGCCTCGTCGAGGAGCCGCGCGTTCTCGATCGCTCGGGCAGCGAAGCCCGCCAGGAGCTGGGCCCGCGCCTGCTCCTCGCGGTCGAGCGGGCGTGAGCGCGTGAGCTTGAGCGCCGCGATCTCCTCTCCGCGGATGCGCAGCGGAAAGACGTTGTCGCCGTCCCCTTCGCCCGGCTCGAGCAGCGTCGCCTTCGCCGCGAAGAGCTTCTTGCCCTCACGAGCCGTGCGCTCGAGCACCTCGCTCGGATCGAGCGTGCCAGTGACGGAGCCGAGCGACTCGACCAGCGACTCGAGCTCGCTCTCGACCTCCTCGTGCCGTCGCCGCTCGGAGACGATGAGGTGCAGCGCGAACCCGGCCGCGCCGATGATCGCCGCCGCGAGCCCGACGAAAGCCAGCCGGCTCGAGCTCAGCGCGAGCCCGAGCACGGCCACCACCGCCGCCAACGCGACCACCGCTACGAGCAGTTCCGCTCTAGTCGATGATCGCTTCGCGAAGCGCAATCGCGACGGCATGCGTTCGCGTGTCTGCCTCGAGCTTGGTGAGGATGTGGCGCACGTGGCTCTTCACGGTCTCCTGGCTGATGAAGAGCCGGCCGGCGACGTCGGCGTTCGACATGCCGTCGGCGAGGAGCTTGAGGATCTCGCGCTCGCGCGCCGTCAGCATCTCCTCCTCGCTGCCCGAGAGGAAGGCCGGCATCAGCGCCGGGTCGACGAAGCCCTCGCCGGCGACGACCTTGTCGATCGCCTTCAGGAGCGTCTGGTGCGGCGCCTCCTTGAGGATGTAGCCCTTCGCACCCGACTCGAGCCCGCGGCGCAGGAGCTGCCGCTCGCTGTAGGCCGTGAAGATGAGCACCGCGACGTCGGGAACTTTCTGCGCCAGGATCTTCGTCGCCTCGAGCCCGTCCATGCCGGGCATGCGCACGTCCATGATGATCACGTCGGGCCTGCGGCGCTCGGCGAGCGCGATCGCGGTCTCGCCGTCCGGTGCCTCGCCCACGACGCGGATGTGCGGCGCGCGCGACAGCGAGAGGCGCAGCCCTTCGCGGACGACCTCGTGGTCGTCGACGATCAGGCAGGTGATCTCGCCGTTCGCTCTTCCGGGTGCGGCCTGCTCTCCCACGGCACGCGGAATTGTATGTCCCGGGTCGGAAATCGCCTATATCGCGGCTAGTTGCGGCTTGCCTGGGCGTCGATTGCCTCTGCCCAAGCGCGGGCGGCGGCGGCGAAGTCCGCAGGGCACGTGCCGAAACACTGCATGTGCGCTTCGAGGACGAGGTTCCTCCGGCGCCAGTGGTAGGTGACCTCGGGGCCGTTCCCTCCGATCCGAAGACGCCACGCGTCGTCGCCAAGATCGGAGACGCCTTCCTCGCCGAGGATGTATCCCTCTTGCCGGGCATACCTCCGCGAGAGCGCGTTGAACGGAGCCATTGCATGGTGGGCGGCGGAGGCGCTCCGGTACAGCTGGGCGTCGACGTGCGCCACCTTGTCGTCGTCTTCCCACACGCTCAACGCCGAGCTGCCGTGCACCTTGGACTCGTCCGCAGTCGACGGCCACGTCCACCCGGGCGACGCCGGCGGGACCCCGGCAATTCGTTTGGCGTCGGAGATCGTGAACGCCGTCGATCCGCCGCCGCAACCGGCCGCGAGGACTGCCACGGCGACTGCGACTACGGTGGCCGAGAGCATCGTCTGCGACGCTAAACCACGAGCGCGAGCTGCTCGGCGACCACAGGCGGCTCCGGCTCCAGGCGAGCAGCGCGACGGTCTCTGACGCCGTGCTTCCTTGCGAGCTCTGCAACCTGCTCGCGCACCGGCTTCGTCTGATCGTTCCCGAGGTACGCGCGCCGCCGGTAGAGCCGCTCGTAGTGGTCGAGCTGCTCGGGGTAGTCGCGCGCGAGGGCGTTCAGGAAATGCTCCCGCGTTCCGGGCCGGAGGAAGAGCAGGTTCGACCAGACGCCGCACGCGCCCGCCTCCCGCGCAGCCCGCACGACCTCCTCGAGCTGCTCGGGCCGGTCGGAGATCCCGGGCAGGATCGGCGCCATTCCGACGCTCGCCTTCACGCCTGCGTCGACGAGCGTCTTCAGCGCGCGCAGGCGCTGCCGCGGGTGCGCGGTGCCGGGCTCGGTGCGGCGCCAGACTTCCTCGTCGAGGGTCGGGATCGAGAAAGTCACGGAAACCGAGGCGCGCCGGGCAGCCTCGGCCAGCACGTCGGCGTCGCGGACGATCAGCGGCCCGCGCGTGATCACGCTGAACGGGTTCGAGAAGTCGCGCAGCGCCTCGATGCAGCCGCGCGTGAGCCGGTAGTGCCCCTCGGCCGGCTGGTACGGGTCGGTTGCGGCGCCGATCGCCACGGACTCGTGCTCCCAGCTCGCCCGCGCCAGCTCGCGGCGGAGCACCTCGACGACGTTCGTCTTGACGCGGATCGACCGCCCGTAGCGCTCGTCGAACGGCCGGTCGGCGCGCAGCTCGAAGGCGCGGACGTAGCAGAAGGTGCAGCGGTGGACGCAGCCCATGTACGGGTTCAGCGACCAGGAGAACATCATCCCCTTGACCCGGTTCAGCGCGGCCTTGCAGGGCTCTTCGCGATACTCGGCACGCATCCCGGAAGTATAGAACGTACGTTCGAGTTGGCAGAGCTCCCAGACGGAATCCGACGCGTGACCTTCCCGCTGCCGATGGGTGCCGGGCACGTGCACTGCTACCTGCTTCGGGGGGAGGACGGCTGGACGCTCGTCGACACTGCGCTCGGCGGTCCCGATGCGCAGGCGCGCTGGGAGCCGATCCTGCGGGAGCTCGGAGCGCCGGTCGCGCGGATCGTCGTCACGCACTTCCACCCCGACCATGTCGGAGGCGCGGAGGACGCGCGCGCCGCGACGGGCGCGCAGGTGCTCCAGGGCGCGCTGGACTACGAGCAGTGCCAGCGCGTGTGGGGCGGGGACGACTGGTCGGAGCGGCTCGCCGACTACCTGCTCGCGAACGGGCTTCCCGAGGCGGTCGCGGACGAGCTGCGCCACGAATCGCGCACCTTCCGCCCGTTCATCCGCTGGGCGCGCGATCCCGAGCGCCTCTCGGATGGCGACGAGGTCGACGGCTGGCGTGTGCTCGAGCTGCCCGGTCACGCCGACGGGCACATCTGCCTTCTCCGCGACGGCGTGCTGGTCGCCGGCGACCACCTCCTCGGCGAGATCACCCCGACCGTCGGGCTCTACCCGGAGTCGCGGCCGGACCCGCTCGCCGACTACCTGGCCTCGCTGGAGCGGACGATCGTGCTGGCACCGATCCTCGCGCTCCCCGGCCACGGCGACACCATCACCGATCCGGTTGCACGCGCGCGGGAGCTCATCGAGCACCACCATCGCCGGCTCGACGAGGCCGCGGCAGCGCTCGGCCCCGAGCCGCGCACCGCCTACGACGTTTCGGTAGCCATCTTCGGGGAGAACCTCGACGCAAGCAACCGCCGGTTCGCCCTCGCCGAGACCCTCTCGCATCTCGAGCGGCTCGTACGCGCGGGGAGGGCTGTCCGTCGGAACGACGCCTATACTGATTCGTAAGTAGTGGACGACGAGAAACCGCCTAGTACCCACGCCCCGGAGAGCGGGGCGTGACCCTTTTCCTGGAGCTCCTCGGCGTAGCAGCGCTGATCCTGCTGAACGCCTTCTTCGTCGCGGGCGAGTACGGGCTCGTGACCGCGCGGCGCACGCGCATCCGCGAGCTCGAGGAGCAGGGCAACCGCCGCGCACGAGCGGTGCTCGGGATCGTGTCCGACCCGCCGCGCTTCATCGCGGCGATGCAGCTCGGTGTCACCCTCACCAGCCTGGGTATCGGTGCCCTGGGCGAGCAGGCCCTGGCGAAGGTGTTCGACCCGATCATGGCCTCCGTGATCGCGATCGCGCTCGCGTTCCTGATCATCACCTTCCTGCACGTGGTCATCGGCGAGCTCGTGCCGAAGGGGATCGCCCTCGGCCATTCCGAGGCGGTCGCGCTGGCGGTGTCGACGCCGGTACGCGGGTTCTTCGTCCTCTTCAAGCCGCTGATCTGGGTGCTGCAGCGCGCCACGCAGGCCGTCCTGGGCCTGTTCGGGCTCGAGCCGCCGGGCGGCGACATGGAGGTCTATTCCGAAGCCGAGCTGAAGATGCTGCTCTCGCGCTCGCGCGAGGAGGGCGAGATCGAGCAGCAGGAGCAGGAGATGCTCTACAAGGTCTTCGACTTCGCCGACAAGGAGGTCTCGGCGGTGATGGTGCCGCGGCCCGAGGTCGTGGCGCTCTCGGTCGACCTGCCGCCCGAGGAGGCGCTCGCCGCGATGATCGAGTCGCCGTACACGCGCTACCCGGTCTACCGCGAGTCGCTCGACAAGGTGATCGGGATCATCCACGTGCGCGACCTGTTCTCGGCGATCGTCGACCGTGGGATCGGAGGCGTGGAGCTCGAGAGCCTCGTCCGGCCCACGCACATCGTTCCGGAGACGAAGGATCTCGCGGCGCTCCTGGCCGAGTTCCGGCGCACGAACCAGCACATGGCGATCGTGGTCGACGAGTACGGCGACCTCGAGGGAATCGTCACGCTCGAGGACCTGCTGGAGGAGATCGTCGGCGAGATCGAGGACGAGTTCGATCTCCCGGACGAGTCGGTCGAGCGGCTCCCGGACGGCCGCATGCGGATCGACGGAACCTTCCCGATCGACGACTTCAACCAGCAGTTCGAGCGCGAGCTGCCCATCGAGGACTACCACACCGTCGGCGGCTTCGTCTTCGGGCTCCTGGGGCGCGCGCCGGAGCGCGGCGACGAGGTCGAGCACGACGGCACGCGCTTCAAGGTGCTGGACGTCGAGGGCTCGAGGATCGAGCGGCTCGAGGTCGAGCTCGTGCCCCACGAGCCGGAAGAGGAGCGCTTGAAAGAGGTATCGTGATCCCGTAACCGGGGTCAGCTACCTGCAAGGAGAAGCATGAAGCGCATCATTTCCCTGCTTGCCGTGGGCGCGGCCGGGGCGGCGATCGTCCTCGCCGTGACGCCGTTCGCCGGCGCACGGTCGTCCGCGGCGCAGGCCACGACCATCAAGGTCACCGCGAAGGAGTACAAGTTCATCCTGAACAAGAAGAGCGCGCCTCACGGCAAGGTCACGTTCAAGATCGTGAACAAGGGCGTGCTCCCGCACGACTTCAAGATCAACGGCAAGAAGACGAAGACGCTCCAGAAGAACAAGACCGCGACGCTGACGGTCACGCTCAAGAAGGGGAAGTACCCCTTCAAGTGCACGATCGACAGCCATGCCAAGTTCGGCATGAAGGGAACCTTCACCGCGAAGTGAGCTGCAGCGGCTCGATCTCGCCGTCTGTGATCTTCCAGGCGGCGAGATCGCCCGTTCCGAGCGAGAGGATCAGGTAGGGCCGGCCCTGCCAGAGGCCGATGTTCTCGACATCGGTCCGCGAGGGGCGCGGCGGCGACGAGATGTGGGAGTGGAAGACCGCGAGCTCGTAGCCGTCGTCCTCGAGGAACCAGTTCTCGGGCTCGGTCTCGAGCTCGAAGCGATAGGGGCTCGCGGCGGCGTTGCGGGCGGGTAGGTAGCGCTCGGCGATCCCGTCGCGCAGGGCCACGATGCCGCAGGCCTCGTTGGGCTCCTCCGCGCGTGCGTGGGTCTCGAGCTCGGCCCTGATCGCTTCCGGGATCACCACCAGACCGCGGTCTCCAGCTCGGGCGTCTCGGCCGTCTCCCAGAAGTCCGCCGAGAGATACTTCCAGCCACCGTCCGCCAGGACGGCGACGACGACGCCCTCGTCGAGCTCTGCGGCGAGCTTGCGCGCGACGTGGACGACGGCACCCGACGAGACTCCCGCGAAGATCCCCTCGGCGTCGAGCAGCTCCCGCAGGCCGGCGACGGCTTCGTCGTTCGAGACGAGGACCTTCCGGTCGAGCCTCGAGACGTCGAGGATCGGCGGAACGTAGCCGTCCTCGAGCGAGCGCAGGCCCATCACGGGATCGCCCGGGAGCGGCTCCGCGGCGGCGACGGTGACGTCCGGGAAGGCTTCCCGCAGGCGCGCGCCCGCGCCCATCAGCGTGCCGCCGGTGCCGAGGCCGGCGACGAGGACGTCGACGCGGTCGAGCGCGTCCGCGATCTCGGCGCCCGTGCCCTTGTAGTGCGCCGCCGCGTTCGCCTCGTTCGCGTACTGGAAGAGCATGCGGTAGCGCGGCTCGCGCTCGGCCAGCTCGAGGGCCACGCGGACGGCGCCGTTCGAGCCTTCCTCGCCGGGCGACTCGATGATCTCCGCGCCGTAGAGCCGCAGCAGCCTGCGCCGCTCCTCGGTCACGTTCTCGGGCATCACGCACGTGAGCCGGTAGCCCTTCAACCGCGCGACGAGCGCGAGCGAGATCCCGGTGTTGCCGCTGGTTGGCTCGAGCAGCTCGGCGCCCGGCTCGAGCTCTGCGGCCTCGATCATCGAGAGCGCGACGCGGTCCTTGATCGACCCGGTCGGGTTCTGGCCCTCGAGCTTTGCGTAGAGCCTGACCTCGGGCTTCGGCGAGAGGCCCGGCAGCTCGACGAGCGGGGTGTTGCCGATCAGGTCGAGGAGCGAGCCTGCGGGGCGGCTAGCCACCGGCCATGGCCGGGAGCAGGATGACCGTCGAGCCGTCCTCGACCGAGGTCTCGAGGCCATCCTTCGTGCGGACGTCCTCGCCCTCGACGTACACGTTCACGAACGGCGCCAGGTCGTTGCCCTCGAGGATCTGGCCTCGGAGCGAGGGGAAGCGGCCCATCAGGTCGTCGAGCAGCTCGCGCACGGTGCCGCCGCGGGCCTCGACCTCGCGCTGTCCTTCGGTCTCGGAGCGGAGCGTGGGCGGGATGCGAACGCGGCTCAATGTCCCACTCCGGCGCAGAACTCGACGTAGTCGATGTAGTCCGTGATCGTCGGGCTCTCGCCGCAGACCGGGCAGCTCGGGTCGCGGCGCAGCTTCATCTCCTGGAACTCGCCCGAGAGCGCGTCGTAGAGCAGCAGCCGGCCGACGAGTGGGTCGCCGACTCCGAGCGCGAGCTTCAGAGCTTCTGTGGCCTGGATCGAGCCGATCACGCCCGGTAGCACGCCCAGCACACCGCCCTCGGCGCAGCTCGGGGCCATCTCCGGGGGCGGTGGCTGCGGAAACAGGCATCGATAGCAGGGGCCCGCGCCCGGCTTGAAGACCGTGACCTGGCCCTCGAAGCGGAAGATCGAGCCGTGCACGACCGGGATGTCGTGCCAGACCGAGGCGTCGTTCACGAGGTAGCGCGTGGGGAAGTTGTCGGCGCCGTCGACGATCACGTCCCACCCAGGCTCGAGGATGCGCTCGATCGTCTCGGAGGTCAGCCGCTCGCGGAACGGCACGACCTCGACGTCCGGGTTCAGCGCCTCGATCGTGCGCCGCGCAGAGTCGACCTTCGGCTCGCCGAGCGAGTTCGTCGAGTGGACGATCTGGCGCTGCAGGTTCGTCTCGTCGACGACGTCGGCGTCGACGATCCCGAGCCGACCGACTCCCGCCGCGGCGAGGTAGAGCGAGGCCGGCGAGCCCAGCCCGCCCGCACCCACCAGCAGGATCCGCGAGTCGAGCAGCCTGAGCTGTCCCTCCTCGCCGACCTCGGGGATCAGCAGGTGGCGGCTGTAGCGGGTCTGCCGAGCCGGCCCGAGCGTCCGCGGCAGCTCGGTCGGCAGCCCGTTGCGCTGCCAGTCCGTGTAGCCGCCGGAGAGCGACACCGGCCGTTCGTAGCCGAGCTCGGCAAGGGTCTTGGCCGCGAAGGCGGAGCGGTTGCCCGCGGCGCAGTAGAGGAGCACCGGGCG
>DATDMJ010000089.1:0-26704 GCA_036518855.1 Gaiellaceae bacterium
TTGACCGCGACCTGGGCAATCTCCGAGAGCCGCCCGAGGTTCCTCGTCGTCGGGCTCGCCACGCGGTCAGTGTGCCACGCGCGGCGGAAGTGCCCCGTCCCACGGCCAGCCCGTGAACGGGCCGGTCCGCTTGGCGCCGTCGGGCAGCTCCGGCGGGAGGCCGGCTGCCGACGCCTCCGCCGCCTGCCGCCAGAGGCGCACGATCTCCTCGCCGACGATCTCGGCGGCGCGCGCGTAGCCGGTGCGGTTGCGCGGCAGCTCGGAGACGTCGATCGGCTCGCCCCAGACCACCGCGCACTTGCGGCGGTTCCGCGGCGACCAGCCGAAGGTGTCGATCCCGCACGGGATCACCGGCACGCCCTCCTGCAGCGCGATCATCAGCCCGCCCGTCTGCAGCGGGCCCGGATGGCCGAAGCGCTGGCGCGTGCCCTCGACGTGCACGCCGACGAGGCCGCCGTCGCGCGCCACCTCTCGCGCCCGCCGCAAGGCATCCCGGTCGCCCTCGCCGCGACGGATCGGGATCACGCCGAGCCAGCTCAGCACCTCGCCGAGCACGGGGATCTCGAACAGCTCCGCCTTCGCGAGGAAGTAGACCGGCCTCGGGCACAGCGACCCGATCAGCGGGTGGTCGATCCCCGAGAAGTGGTTCGCGGCGATGACCGCTCCGCCCTCGAGCGGCACGCGCTCGACGCCGTACGACGCCCCGGGAGCGAGCGCGAGCGTCACGTACGGGGCGATCAGGCGGGCGAAGCGCCAGAACAGCTGGTCGTCCTCATGCCAGAGCTTCGGCACGCCGAGCCTGGTCAGCGGCTCGCTCGGCACTATTTCTCGACGAGACGCAGTCGGTGCTCGATCTGGGCAACGCGGAGCTCGAGCTCCTCGAGCTCGCCGCGGGTGACGAGCCCGATCTCGCGGAAGAGCCCGGCGAGGCCGTGGCCGGTGCGCTCGCTCAGCCGCACCGTCTCGTTGCGCCAGCGCCCCATCAGCTCCTCGATCAACGACCGCGCTTCCTCGTAGCCGATCCCGCCCCGCGCGGCGACCTCCTCGGCCAGCGCGTCGGCACGCTCCGCGGTCAGCGCGACGGCGCCGACGCCGGCCAGGACCAGCTTCTCCGCGAGCTCTCTGGTCGAGTTAGCGGGCTCGGCCATGGGGGCGTGCCCGGCGCCGCTGGCGGCGGCGCTCACGCTTGGCCGCTGCGCTTGCGCTTGCCGCAGGCGCGGCGGGCTGCGGCGCGACCCCGTCGCCGACAGGGGTCGGAGCGGGCTCGGCCGTCAGGGCCTCCTCGGACTCCTCCACCGCGGCCTCGATGTCCTCGATGCTCTCCGTAGGCGTCTGCGCCTTGCGGCGGGCGTACTCCGGCTCGCGTTCCTTCCAGATCGTCAGGAGCGGCGCCGCGATGAAGATCGACGAGTATGCGCCCGAGAGGATCCCGACGAGCAGCGCGAACGCGAAGTCCTTCAGCGTCGCGCCGCCGAAGACCAGCAGCGAGAGGATCGGCAGGAGCGTGATGAAGGTCGTCGCCAGCGAGCGGCGGATCGTCTCCCAGAGCGAGACGTTGGCGATCGTCGCGAACGGCGCCCGCCGCATCAGCGGGATGTTCTCCCGGATGCGGTCGAAGATGATGATCGTGTCGTAGATCGAGTAGCCGAGCACCGTCAAGAGCGCGGCGACCGTCGAGTTCGACACCTGTCTCCCGGTGAGCGCGTACACCCCGACCGTGATCGCGATGTCGTGGAGCAGCGCGATGATCACGGGCACCGCGAACTTGAGGTCGAACCGGATCGCGATGTAGAGGACGATCAGTAAGAGCGAGAAGAGGATCGCGATGATCGCCGAGCGGGCGATCTGCCTCCCGAAGCTCGACGAGACCGTCTGGATCTGGATCGAGATGTTCTGCCCGTAACGCGTCTGGAGCGTGTTCTTGAGCGCGCTCGTCTCCGTTCCGTTCAGCGAGCGCAGGCGGATCTGGAAGTTCTCGTAGTTGTCGCCGCCGAAGCTCCTGCCTCGGCCCTGGACGACGGGCTCCTTCCCGTAGTTCGCTGCTTCGCTGCGCACCTGCGCAAGCGAGGCGGGCTGCGGCGTCTTGAACGTCACCTGCGTGCCGCCCTTGAAGTCGATCCCGAGGTTGAGGCCCTTCGTGGCGAGCGCGCCGAGCCCGATCGCGATGACGACTCCCGAGATCGCGAACCACGTGTAGCGGCGGCGCATGAAGTCGATCTGCAGCCACTTGGCCGTCTGCTGGCCGTGCGCGCCCATGAAGCTCGGGTTCTCGAACCAGCGGAAGTTGGCGAGCAGGCCGAGCATCGCGCGCGTGGCCGCGACCGCGGTGATCAGCGAGATCACCGTGCCGATCATCAGCATCAGCGCGAAGCCCTTCACCTGCTGGGTCGCCACCGCGAAGAGGACGAGCGCGGTGATCAGCGTCACGACGTTCGCGTCGATGATCGTGTGGAAGCCCTTGGCGTACCCGGCCGAAATGGCGGCGCGGACGCTCTTCCCGGACCGCACCTCTTCCTTGATGCGTTCGAAGATGACGACGTTCGCGTCGGCCGCGACTCCGATCGTGAGGATCAGGCCCGCGAAGCCCGGCAGCGTCAGCGTGACGCCGAAGATCAGGATCGCCGCGTAGAGGAACGCGGCGTAGATGCCGAGGCCGATGACCGCGACCACGCCGAGGAAGCGGTAGAGCACGAGCAGGAAGATCGCGACGATCAGGAGGCCGATCAGCGCGGCGGTCTTCGCCTGCCTGAGCGAGTCCTTCCCGAGCGTCGCGGAGACGTCGGTCCGCTCGATCTGCACGAAGTTGACCGGCAACGCGCCCGTCTGCAGCACGAGCGCGAGATTTTTCGCCTCGCCGATCGAGTTGATGTTCGAGATCTCGGCGCCGCCGACGCTGGGGTCGATGCCGCCCGGGTTCTGCTTGTAGTCGATGTACGGCGTCGACTTCAGCTCGCCGTCGAGGACGATCGCGAAGTGCTTCGCGAACCGCGTGATGACGTTGATGTCGTTCGAGCTGCCCTGCCCGGCCGCGTTCGCCGCGTTCTGGCCGTCGATCGCCTCCGACTGCGTGATCTCGTGGAACTTCTTGTTGCCCTCGCCCTTGAAGCCGAGCTGGACGAACGCCGGCCCCTCGCTCGGCTGCGTGCCGACCTGGGCGCTGATCGCCGAGAGCTTCAGGTCGTTGCCGTTGGCCTCGGGAATGGGGCTTCCCGCGCGGTTCGGGAAGTACTTGAAGAGGTAGTAGTAGATCGGCGCGTTCGCCTGGGTCCGCTGCGCGCCGAGGCAGCCGTTCGCGCGCAGGCACTTGACGACCGTCGTGTGCTCGGGCGCCGCCAGCACCTTCCAGCCCTTCGGAACCTTGCCCTTGAGCGTCGGCGTGGCGAGCAGCTGCTGCTGCGTCTGCGCGGGGCCGCGCTTGAGCTGGTGGTTCGCGTCGAAGAGGTAGTACTGGGTCGGCGTTCCGTGCTTGGTGTCGGCCTGCACCTGCGTCAGCAGGTGGAACAGGTTGGCCTCGGCGACGGGGTTGCCGTTCCCGTCCGTCGACGGCCCGGTGAGGTCGTTCTCGAAGTCGAAGAACTGCAGCTGCGCCGTCGTGCCGATGATCGAGGCCGCCTGCGCCGGATCCTTGACGCCCGGGAGCTCGATCACGATCTGGTCCTTGCCCTGCCGGCGCGCGTCGTTCTCGGAGACGCCGAGCCCGTTGATCCGCTGGCGCATGATGCTGACCGAGCGGTCCATGTCGGACGAGGTGAGCGTGTGGCCCTTCGGCGGAACCGCCTTGAGGACGACCTCCAGGCCGCCCTGCAGGTCGAGCCCGAGCTTCACCTTCCGGTGCACCGGAGACGACGGGATCGCGACCAGGGCCACGCCGACGAGCGCGGCCAGGATCAGGCCCACCAGGATCAGATGTGAACGTCGATTCGTCACGCGCGGAAGGACAGATTAGCCGTCGTCGGCGGAAACGGGCTCCTCCGAATGGGTCTCTTCTGCAGCCTCTTCTGCAGACGCTTCTTCAGGCTCCTCCGGCGATACGACGGCCGCGACCGCTCTCCTGTCGAGCCTTGCGACGGTGTTCTTCGCGATCTCGATCTCGAGCACGTCGTCCTCGATCGAGACGACGGTGCCGTGCAGCCCGCCGGCCGTGATGATCTCGTCGCCCTTTCGCAGCGTGTCCTGCATGTTCACCTGGACCTGGCTCCGCTTGCGCTGTGGACGGATCAGCAGCGCCCACATGAGGACGAACGCCACGATGATGAGGATGATTACGCTCAGGTTGACACCTCCGCGGCCTGGAGCCTCGCCAGCGCCGCCTCGTTGTAGGACTCCAGCTCGCCTCGTTTGATGGCGTCGCGCGCGCCGGCGACGAGGTCGAGCACGAAACGGAGATTATGCAGGGTCAGTAGCCGGTGCCCGAGGAGCTCCTGCTGGTTCACGAGGTGCCGCAGGTACGCGCGGGAGAACCGCGTGCAGGCCGGGCAGGGGCAGCCCTCGTCCAGCGGGGCCTCGTCGCGGGCAAACCGTGCGTTGCGGAGGTTGAGCCGTCCTTTCCACGTGAGCGCGGAGCCGGTGCGGGCGGTGCGCGTCGGCAGGACGCAGTCGAACATGTCGATCCCGCGCGCGATCACCGCGAGGATGCCCTCGGGGTCGCCGATGCCCATGAAGTAGCGCGGGTGGTCCTGCGGAAGGAGGTCGGCCGCCCAGCCGGTCGTCTCGAACATCGTCTCGCGGCTCTCGCCGATCGCCAGGCCGCCCAGCGCATAGCCGTCGAACCCGAGGGCGGTGATCTCTTCGATGGAGCGGCGGCGGAGGTCGGGGTCGGTGCCGCCCTGAGCGATCCCGAAGACGAGCTGGCCGGGCGCGCGGTCGGCCTCGCGTTGCCTGCTCGCCCAGAGCGTGGTGAGGCGCACGGCGTCCTCGAGCTCCTCGCGGGCGCAGCCTGCGGGCGGGCAGACGTCGAGGCACATGGCGATGTCCGAGCCGAGCTGCGCCTGGATCCGCGCCGCGAGCTCGGGGGTGAAGCGGGCGGGCTCGCCGTCGTAGACGGATCGGAAGGTGACGCCCTCGTCGTCGCGCGCGAGGATCGTGTCGCGGAGCGAGAAGACCTGGAAGCCGCCGGAGTCGGTGAGGATCGGGCCGTCCCAGGCCATGAACCGGTGCAAGCCGCCGAGCTCGGCGATCGTCTCCGCGCCCGGGCGGAAGTGGAGGTGGTACGTGTTGGCGAGGACGATGTGAGCGCCGAGCGAGCGGAGCTCGTCCGGGTCGACGGTCTTGACGGTCGCCTTGGTGCCGACCGGCATGAAGACCGGCGTCTCGATCTCGCCGTGCACGGTGCTGAGCGTGCCGGCACGTGCAGCACCGTCAGTCGCAACGAGGTCGAATGTGCTCATGAAAGCCCAGACCCCCACCCTTGGGTGGGGTTGACGGGCCACCCTCGCTCCCGCTGCGAGCGTATCGGCGGGACTCGCACGTGTCGGTGACGGGAATGCGCCGAAACCGCGACGATTCGTCCCGCTCCCCCCGTGACGTTCACAAGACGAGCATCGCGTCGCCGAAACTGTAGAAGCGGTAGCGCTCCTCGATCGCGAGCCGGTAGAGGCGGCGCGTCTCCTCGACGCCGGCAAAGGCCATCACGAGCGCCAGCAGCGTCGATCGCGGCAGGTGGAAGTTGGTCACGAGCGCATCGACCCGGCGGAACTCGAAGCCGGGCAGCACGAAGAGCTCGGTACGGCCCCGAAGCTCCGCGCCGCGCGCGAGCGACTCGAGCACCCGCACGGTCGTCGTCCCGACCGCCAGCACTCGCTCCCCCGCGCGGATCCGCGCCCAGGCGTCCGCCGATACCTCGTAGCGCTCGCTGTGGAGACGGTGCTCCGCGAGGTCGTCGGCCCCGACCGGCCGGAAGGTGTCGAGGCCCACGTGGAGCGTCACCCGCTCGACCTCGAGGCGCTCCAGGAGCTCGGGGGTGAAGTGCAGGCCCGCGGTCGGCGCGGCCGCCGAGCCCTCCTTCTCCGCGTAGACGGTCTGGTAGCGCTCGCGGTCGGCCAGCGGCTCGTGGATGTACGGCGGCAGGGGCGCCTCCCCCTCCGGCTCGCCATCCAGCCGCAGCCGCCAGCGGCCTTCGCCCAGCGGCTCCAGCAGCTCGACCGGGCCCAGGCGCTGGCCGACCTGGAGCTTGCGCGACGGTCGCGCGAGGCCTTCCCAGAGCCCGTTCTGGCCCAGCCGCTCGAGGAGCAGCACCTCCGCCTCTCCCCCGCCCGGCCGCTCGAGGCGCAGCCGCGCGGGCAGCACCCGCGTGTCGTTCACGACCGTCAGGGTCCCGGGCGCGAGCTCATCGGGTAGCTCGTCGAAGCGGCGGTGGCGAACCGCCCCGGTCGCCCGCTCGTAGACGAACAGGCGGGAGTGATCGCGGCGCGCGAGCGGCGTCTGCGCGATCAGCTCCTCCGGCAGGTCGTAGTCCAGCTGCGAGGACTTCATCCGATGCGAACGCTAGCGTTGCCGTCGATGACGGACGACGCTTTCGAGCGGGCACGCGAGCGGCTGAAGGAGGCCGCCGAAGGGCGTCCCGACGCGGCCGCGGTCGACGCGGCGCTCGAGCGGGCGCGGGCCCAGGTCGAGGAGCTCGCCCAGGCCGCCGCGCAGCTCGAGGCGACGCTGCCGGCCAAGCTCGACGCCGCGATGCAGGACGGCATCCGCGAGCAGGTCCGCCCCGTGGGGCGCAACCTCGCCGAGATCCGCGGCCTCACGAACCAGGTGATCCGCCGTCTCGAGCGGATCGAGGGCGACCTCCTCGCCGAGCGGCACGCGCGCGTCGACGACCTCGCGCTGCTCGTCGACCTGATCAGCTCCAGCTGGAAATCGGTGGGCGGACGGCTCGGCTCGCTGGAGCGCAGCCTCCAGTCGGGCGAGAGCGCGATCGTCTACCGGATCGAAGAGCGCCGCGCCGACACCGGCTGAGCCTGCCGGGCCAACCGCTCCTCCACCGCCAGTCCGATCAGCCCGAGCGCGACCGCGAACCAGAGCGTCGCGAGCCGGATCAGGACCGTCGCCGCTGCGGCGCTCGCCTTCGACACGTCGCCCAGCGCGCGGATCAGCCCGGTCATGCTCGCCTCGGCGACGCCGAGGCCGCCCGGCAGGAACGAGAGCGCGCCCGCAAGGCTGCCGATCGTGAAGACCACGACGGTGTCCCCCAGCGAAAGGTCGAGGCTCAGCCCGCGCACGCAGACATAGGCGGCCAGGCACTCGAAGAACCACGACACCGCGGAGAGCGCCGTCATGCCGGCCAGCAGACCCGGCCCGAGCAGCAGCCGCGCGGCCACGGGCGCTTCGCCGAGCACGGCGAACCGTCCCAGCAGCGGGCTCCGCACGATGAGCACGATCGCCGCAACGCCGAGCAGCGCGATCACAAGCAGCGGCCAGCGGTCGGTGCTCGCGCCGGCGAGCACAGCCAGGACGACCACGCCGGTCGCGTCGGTCACGCGCTCGGCGAGGACAACCGGGGCCGATCGCCTCACCGGCACCTCGAACGAGCGGCGGAGGAGCCCGCACTTGAGCACCTCGCCGGTCTTCGCAGGTGTCACCGTCATCGTCAGCCCGGCGACGAAGACGGTGAAGCTCCGCCCGCGTGGCACGTCGATCCCGAGGCGGCCGAGGTAGAGGTGCCACCGCACGAAGCGCAGCAGGTAGTTCAGCGCCGTCAGCGCGAGCGCGAGCGGGAAGAGCTCCCAGCGGAACTCACCCAGCTGGTCGAGCAGTCCGAAGTCCGCGTAGAGCGCCAGGCCGACGAACACCGCAGCCGCCAGCGCAAGCGTGAGGACGAGGGCGCGCTTCAGGTTCAAGGCGTTGCCTGCGACGCCGTCGCCAGGGCGCGCGAGCCTTGCTCGCGGGCCCGTCTGAAACGACCGGTCGACGCGATCGAAGTCATGGTAGGCCGCTCTAGGTGAGCGCCAGGATGATCCCCGCCGTCACGATCCAGAGCGCGACGTCGACGAGGATCGGGAGATCGGTCAGCAGCACCTGCTCGGGCTCTTCGCCGAGGTCGTCGCGGTGCACGAGGAGCAGGTAGCGGAAGACGCCGAAGACCACGAACGGGATCGTCACCATCAGCGCCTTCGAGTCGCGCGCCGTGAACGTGTAGAGCGAGTACGCGATCACCGTCGAGGCGGCGACGACCGAGACGAGCTGGTCGACGAGCTCGAGCGAGTAGCCCTCCAGGACCGGCCGGCCCGGAGTCTCGCGCGCGCCGACGAGCACGAGCTCGCCGCGCCGCTTGGCGAGGGCGAGGAAGAGCGCGAGCAGCGCGGTGCAGAGGAGCAGCCAGGGCGAGATGCGCACGTCGACGGCCTCGGCTCCCGCTGCGGCGCGGATGACGAACAGCCCGGCGATCACGAACACGTCGACGAGCACGACGTGCTTCACGCCGAACGAGTAGGCGAGCTGCAGGCCGAGGAAGCCGAGCGCGAGGCCGAGCGACGGCAGCCCGAGCCAGGCAGTGACTGCGAGGGCACTCGCTCCGAGCGCGCCCGCGAGCAGGACTGCTGAGCGAACCGAGAGCTCCCCGCGCGCGACGGGGCGATCGCGCTTGACGGGATGGAGACGGTCGTGCTCGCGGTCGCGCACGTCATTGACGAGGTACGCCGCGCTGGAGAGCGCGCAGTAGGCCGCGAACACCGCGAACGCCTCGCCCCAGCGGACGGCGTCGCCGACCTTCGCGGCGAAGACGATGCCTGCGAAGACGAGCAGGTTCTTCGGCCACTGCCGCGGCCGGAGCGCGACGATCGCTGCGCGAAGCGGCGAGCGCCGCCGAGGCAGCTCGACGACTTCACGGGCAGGCGTGGCCATCGCGGGATTGTGACCTACGGCTGCACCGGCAGGACGAGCTCGAAGCGGCTGCCGCTCTCCGAGGACGTCTCGAGCCGGATCCGCCCGCCCAGGGCGGTCGCGAGCTCCCGCGCGATCGCGAGCCCGAGACCCGTGCCGCCGCCGCCGTCATGCGACCAGAACGGCCGGAAGATCCGCTCCCGCTCCACCGGCGGGATCCCCGGGCCGCTGTCGTCGACGGCCACGTACACGGTCCCGTCGGTCGCGGTCAGCTCGAGCTCGATCTCGCCGCCGTCGGGCGTCCAGCGGAATGCGTTCGAGAGTAGGTTCGTGATGATCTGGAGCACGCGGTCGCCGTCCGAGATGATCACCGGCTTCGCTCCGACTTTCTGCCGGTAATCGATCTCGCGCCGCCGCGCCTCCTCGCTGAACGCGACGTACGCGCGCTCGACGAGGCGCTCCATGTCGACCTCTTCGTGCAGCACGGTGAACCGGTGCGCGCCGAGCTTGGCGAGGTCGAGGACGTCGCCGACCAGGCGCTCGAGCCGGTCCGCCTCGGCCGCGATCACCGTGAGCGAGGCGGTCCGCATCTCCTCGTCGGTGACGACTCCTTCGCGAAGGGCCTCGACGTGGCCTCGGATCGCGGTCAGCGGCGTCCGCAGCTCGTGCGAGACGGACATCAGGAAGTTGCGCTCGAGCTGCTCGACCTGCGCGAGCCGTGCGGCCATCTGGCCGAAGCGGTTCGCGAGCAGCCCGATCTCGCCGCCGCCGGGAACCTCCGGCACGTCCACGTCGTAGTGCCCGGCCGCGATCTCGTCTGCCGCATGCGACAGTGCAAGGACAGGCGTCGTGATCCGCCGCGAGAGGTACCAGCCGAGCACCGCGGCAACGGCTACGCCGCCGGCGAACGCGAGCAGGAGCCGCTCGACCAGCGTCAGCCACCGCTGGGCCAGTTCCGTCTTGGGCTTTGCGACGACGATCGTCCCGAAGGTCTGCGGGCCGATCTTGAGAGGACGCGCCGAACCGAGGAGCGTTTGATTGCTCCCGGCCGGCCTGAACTCGAACCGGTGGAGCGACTTGGACGGCTTCTGCGGATCCGGCAGGACCGACTTCGGGATCTTCCCGGGCCGCTCGCCCGAGAAGAGCGGAAGGCCTGCATAGAAGATCCGGTCGCCCGTGGCGAGCTCGGCGGTCTTGGCCGGCAGCACGCTCAGTCCTGCCCGCCGCGAGTAGACCTTGGTCAGTCCGACGGCCTCCCTGGCGACTTCGGCATACGCCTGATCGCGCGCGCGGTTCTGCGCGTAGGTGCGGAAGAGCCGCAGCGCGATCGCCGCGGACACGAGCCCGGCGACGACCGCGCCGAGCAGGAAGAGGGCCGGAAGCTGGAAGCGGAGCGACCGGAGCACCGAAGCGCCCCTAGGCGCTCACCGCAGCGTCTCGAGCGGGAGCGACCTTGTAGCCGACCCCCCACACGGTGACGATCGGCGAGGCCTCGCCGAGCTTGCGCCGGAGCTGCCGGACGTGCACGTCGACGGTGCGCGTGTCTCCCGCGAAGGTGTAGCCCCAGACGCGCTCGAGCAGCTGGTCTCGGGTCAGCACCAGGCCGCGGTGGTCGAGCAGCTCCCAGAGGAGGTCGAACTCCTTCGGCGCGAGCTGGACCTCCTTGCCGTCCACGCGCACCTCACGGCGGCCCGCGTCGATCTCGAGCTGCCCGTGCTTGAGCTGCCGCTCCTGCGGCTCCCGCCGCTCGGGCACCGCGCGGCGCAGGATCGACTTCACGCGTGCGACGAGCTCGCGCGGGTTGAACGGTTTCGTCAGGTAGTCGTCCGCGCCGACCTCGAGACCGATGATCTTGTCGACGTCCTCGTCCCGCGCGGTCAGCATCAGGATCGGGATGTCCGACCCGCGGCGGATGCGCCGGCAGACCTCGATGCCGTCGACGTCCGGAAGCATCAGGTCGAGCACGACCAGGTCGGGGCGGTCGTGGCCGAGCAGGTCGAGGGCCTCCTGCCCCGTCCCGACGGCCTGGACCCGGTAGCCCGCGTTCTTCAGGTAGAGGGAGACGAACGAGGCGATTGACGTCTCGTCCTCGACCACCAATACGGTCTGAACCCGAGTCGCCATGACGTCATGGTGCCAGAGCCGGCGGCTCCGTCAGGGGCTGGTCGACCCGAGGGTGAACGTCGTCGGGAAGTCCGGGATCTGCTGGTACGGCCCGTTGTCGACCGACAGCATGCCGTTGGAGACGTTCGGCTTCGCTGCGCCGGTGACGGTGACGTTGCCGCGACCGACCGCGGAGAGGAAGATCCCGGAGCCCTTCACGTGTACGACGAAGCGCCCGTCCACGGCGCGGAACGAGATCTTCTTGCCGGTGCAGGCGATCGTCGTGGTGTTCGGATAACGCAGGCGGCAATGGCGGATCTGCGGGATCGAGGCGTCGTACGGGCCCAGGTCCCTGATCCTGATCGTCCCGTTTGCGAGGGTCCCGATCGCCGTGCCGCGCTTGAGCTTGATGTCGATCGTCGCGCGTCCGCGCTTGACCGAAAGCGTGCCGTCGGTCTGCGTGGCGCCGCTGACGACCGCAGGCACCGCGAGCGCGGCAACGAGACCGAGGAAGAGCAAGAACCGCCTCATATGCGACGCAGTATCGGCCACCGCGTTGAGTTCGCGATAAACGGCTTGTAAGGAATTCGTAAACGCCTGGAACAATTCAGGAAGTGAGAAGGGGTCTCGCGCTCATCGCGCTTCTCGCCGGTGCGCTCCTCGCCGGCTCGGCGCCCGCTGCGGTCGGGCCGCCCCGCCTGCTCGGGCTCAGCATCTCGAACGGCGGCCACCCGTTCGCCGGCGACACGCGCCAGCTGGCGACGGTCAGCCCGAACGGCGACGGGCTCCGCGACCGGGCGATCGTGCGCTTCCACCTCGACCAGGCGGCGACGGTCGAGCTCCAGGTCGTCGCCACGGCGTCGCAGCGCGTGCGGCCGAAGGTGATGTGGCGCTTGCGCCGCAGCCTCGCCGCGGGCCCCCACGAGCTGGCGTGGAAGCCCGCCCGCGCGACTCCTGACCGCACGTACCTGCTCCGCTTCGTCGTGAGGGGCAAGAACGGCTCGCGGGTGTACGGCTTCGAGCGGCCCCGGCCGGGCCGGATGACGAGCGGACTGGTCGTGCGGATCCTCGGCGTCGACGCGGCCTTCGAGCAGCGCGGCTATCCGGTCGGCGCGCAACAGGCGGCGGCGACGATCGCGACCGACGCGCGCAGCGTCCGCGTGCAGTTCTTCGGCTACCCGGGTCCCGGCTCGCCGGGAGAGCTCGACACGAAGACCGGCGCGTCGGCGATGAGCCCGGCGGTGACGCTCGACTGGCGAAGCCACCGGGACGGCCCCAGCACGGTCGACTTCAGCCCTTCCGGGTCCTGGCCGACCGGCCTCTACTTCCTCCGCGTGACGACCTCGGACGGGCGGGTCGGGTACGCGCCGCTCGTCCTCCGGCCGCGGCACCTGGGCGAGCACCGGGTCGCCGTCGTGCTGCCGACCAACACCTGGGGGGCGGAGAACCTGAGAGACATGAACGGCGACGGCTGGGGCGACTCGTGGCTCGCGGCCGAGTCGTCCACGACCGTGAACCTCGGCCGCCCCTACCTCGACTCCGGGATTCCGTACCGCTTCCGCGCCGAGAGCGGAGCCGTGATCTCGTGGCTGAGCCGCACGGGCAAGCACGCCGACTACCTCTCGGACGACGATCTGGCGGCGGTCCCGAGCGGCGAGGCGCTGCGGAGCGCGTACGACCTCGTCGTCTTCGCGGGGAGCGACCAGTACGTCGGGCGGCATGCGTACGACCTCGTGCGCCGGTTCCGCGACCTCGGCGGGCGGTTGATGTTCCTCTCGGGAGCGAACTTCCGCTGGGAGGCCGAGCGCCGGGGCCCGACGCTCCGCCGCGGCAAGACCTGGCGTCAGCTCGGCAAGCCGGAGGCCGCGGTCGTCGGGGTGCAGTTCGCCGCGAGCGGACGCAGCGGCGGGAAGGCCTACGTCGTCCAGGGAGCCGGCGCGGAGCCCTGGGCGTTCGCCGCGACCGGGCTGGCCGACGGCTCGGCGTTCGGCCGCTTCGGCACCGAGGTCGACTCGACGAGCCCGCAGACGCCCGCGGGAACCGTCGTGCTCGCGCGGATCGCCAATGCGATCGGGAGACACGACGCCGAGATGACCTACTACCGCACGGCGTCGGGCGGCCAGGTGTTCGCAGCGGGCACACGCGACTTCGCGCGCTCGCTCGACCAGCCGGCGGTGGCGCAGCTGGTCGCGAACGTCTGGGCCCTGTTGAGCTAGTAGCGGTAGAAGCCCTGGCCCGACTTGCGGCCGAGCTGCCCGGCCTCCTGCATCTCGAGGAGCCGTTGCGGCGGGGCCATCCGCTCCTCGCCGAGCGCGGCGTGGAGCGCCTCGGAGGCGTGCACATGGACGTCCACGCCGATCAGGTCGATCAGCGCGCAGGGCCCGATCGGCCAGTTGGCGCCGAAGCGCAACGCGCGGTCGACGTCCTCCGGCGCGACGCGCGCCTCGTCGAGCACGCGCACGCAGTCGTTCAGGAGCGGGATCAGGATCCGGTTGACGATGAACCCGGGCGTGTCGTTGCAGGCGACCGGCTCCTTGCCGATCCGCTCGACGAAGGCGTAGGCGGCGTCGAAGACCGCGTCGCTCGTGTCCGCCGTCCGGATCACCTCGACGAGCGGCAGCACGGGCGCCGGGTTGAAGAAGTGGAGCCCGACCACGCGTTCGCGGCTCTCGGTCGCCTCGGCGATCTGCGTGACGGAGAGCGCGGAGGTGTTCGTCGCCAGGATCGCGTCCGGCCCGACGACCCGGTCGAGCCGGGCGAACGTGTCGCGCTTGACGCCGAGGTCCTCGAAGACGGCCTCGACAACGAGCTGGCACGAGGACAGGTCCCCGAGATCGGTGACGAGGGAGAGCCGGCCGAGCGCCGCGTCCTTCTCCTCCGAGGTCATCCGCCCCTTCTCGACGCCGCGCGAGAGGTAGTGGTCGATCCGGCCGCGGGCCGCCTCGCCGAGCTCCTGCTCGACCTCGCGCCCGACGACCTCGAGACCGGCCTGCAGGCACACCTGCGCGATCCCGGCCCCCATGGTGCCGAGCCCGACGACGCCGACGCGTTCGATCTCCACGGCGCGCGATCCTAGCGGCGCCGGGCGAGCAGCCACTGCCAACGCACCTCGCCCTCGGGCTCGACCATGGTCTCGGGCTCGTCGCGAACGACCTCCAGGCCCGCCTCCTCCGCGAGGCGGCGGTTCGTGGCCGGGTCGCAACCCGCGAAGTACATCGTCGTGCCGAGCCACTCCCCGCGCCAGCCCGGGTTGTCCGAGCCCGGGAGGCTCCCGAGGAACCAGCCGCGTGGCCGAAGCCAGCCCGCGACGCGCCGCAGGAGCGGCCCGAGCTCGTCCGGCGGGAGGTTGTTGAGGACGTAGAACGAGACCACTGCGTCGAAGCTCGCCTCCGGAAGCTCTAGCGCGGTGAAGTCGGCGTGGATCAGGGTCGCACCCGGGAGGCGCTTCGCGGCGCGACGGAGCTGCTCCCGAGAGAGGTCGACGCCGGTCAGCCGCCCGCGCCCGGCGAGGATCTGGCTCGAGCGGACTCCCGCGCCGACGCCGAGCTCGAGCACGTCGGGCCGCTCGGGGAGCAGCTCCAGCAGGTCGGCGAGGTAGCGGAGGCGGGCCTCGTCCGAGATCTTTCTCTGCCACTCGGCGAAGCGGTCGGCGATCGCGTCGTAGCCACGCTCCACGATCACCTTGGGATCTTCGGTCAAAGACGCTCGATCACGGCCGCGATCGCCTGGCCGAAGCCGATGCACATCGTCGCGAGGCCGTAGCGGCCCTCGCGCCGCTCGAGCTCGTTCAGCAGCGTGGCCGTGATCCGCGCGCCGGTCGCGCCGAGCGGGTGGCCGAGCGAGATCCCGCCGCCGTTCGGGTTCACGTCGCCGGCCCGTTGCTCGAGGCCCGCGTCGCGCAGGAACTGCAGTGCGACCGACGCGAAGGCCTCGTTCACCTCGATCACCGCGATGTCGTCCCAGCCGAGCCCGGCCTTCGCGAGAGCGCGCTCGGAGGCGTCGGGGTTCCCGTGCAGCATCAGACGCGGGTCGACGCCGGCGAGCCCGAACGACACGAAGCGGCCGTGGGGCTCGAGACCCAGCCGCGAGCACAGCGCCTCGCTCGCGACGAGGACGGCAGCGGCGCCGTCGCAGATCTGGCTCGAGTTCCCGGCGGTCACCACGCCGTCCGCCCGGAAGGCCGGCTTCAGCTCCGCGAGCGCCTCGAGCGACGTGTCGACGCGCGGCGTCTCGTCGACCTCGAACAGCATCCCGACCCGTGGGTTGAAGATCTCGATCGGCACGACCTCGTTGTCGAAGCGCCCCTCCTCGATCGCGGCGAGCGCCCGCCGGTGCGACTCGTACGAGTACGCGTCCAGCTCCTCGCGCGAGAAGCCCCACCGCTCCGCGATCAGCTCCGCCGAGATGCCCTGCGGCACGATCTCCCAGCGCTCGGTGAGCTTGTCCGAGACGTCGCCGCCGCTCGAGCCCATCGGCACGCGCGACATCGACTCCACCCCCGCCGAGACGACGAGGTCGAGGTGGCCGGCAGCGACCGCCGCAGCCGCGTTGAAGTTGCCCTGCATCGACGACCCGCACTGCCGGTCGACCGTGGAGCCGCAGACCGACTCCGGCCAGCCTGCGACGAGCGGAGCCATGCGGCCAATGTTCCAGCCCTGCTCGCCGACCTGCGAGACGCAGCCCATCTGGACGTCCTCGACCTCGCCTGGATCGAGGCCGCTGCGCTCGACGAGGCGGTTCAGCACCTGACCCGCGAGCTCGTCGGCGCGGAGCTTCGAGAGCGACCCGTTCCGCTTGCCGATCGGCGAGCGGACGGCGTCGAGGATCAACGCCTCAGTCATTCACGACAGCGTAGAGCCGCCACTCGCCCGGGACGCCCTTCAGCTCGTGAGTGCCGCGCTCCTGGAACTCGAGACCTGAGCCGGCCACGAGGTCCGTGACAGTTGAAGAGACGAGCACTTCTCCCGGCTGTGCGGCACCGGCTATGCGCGCACCCGTATGCACTGCGATCCCACTCAGCTTGCCGTCGAGCCGCTCGCACTCGCCGGTGTGGATTCCCGCACGCACCCGGAGGTCGAGCTGCGAGAGGTCTGCGCGGATCGCGCACGCGCAGCGGATGGCTCGACCGGGGCCGTCGAAGCTGGCGAGAAAGCCGTCACCAGCCACGTCGAGCTCCTCGCCGCGGAACTCCGCCAGCCGGCGCCGCACGTGCGCGTGGTGCTCACGCAGGAGGTCCCGCCACGCGCGGTCTCCAAGCTGAGAGGCCCGTTCACTCGAACCGACGATGTCTGTGAACAGGATCGTCGCGAGCACGCGGTCCGGCTCGGCGGCCCGCCCCACCCGCTGGACGAAGCGCGTGATGGCAGCGATCGATGCCTCGTGCGTCGTATCGTCGATCCAGGTGTAGATGCCGCGCATCCTCGGCAGCTCGACGAGCTCGCACTGCGCCACCCGATCGGCGACGTACTCCGCCGGGCCGCGCTCGTTTGGCTTGAACAACACCATCGTCGGCACCCGGACAGCGCCAAGGACATCGCTGACATCGGAGTCGCGAATCGCGCGGAAGAGCGAGACCGCCGCGCCCGGGCTCAGCCCGCGCCTCATGTGCGCAACGAACCAGTCCACGAACTCCGGGTCGTCCGCCCCGTCGGGCGCCCACTCCTGCACGAGCTCCTCGAAGAAATCGCGGCGCCCCCAGCGCTCGCCCACATCCGCGATCTGCCGCCGCCATTCCGCATCGCTCGGCGCCCACGGGTAGTCGGGTGCCTGCCGGCCGCGGATCGAGGGCTCGAGCAGCACGAGCCCGCTACTGCGCTCCGGGTAGGTCGCGGCGAAGAGGATTGCGAGTCGCGCGCTCTCGAGACTGGCCCAGAAGACTGCGCGCTGCGACCCGGCGGAGTCCATCACGGCGCCGAGGTCGTCCATCCGCTCCTCGAGCGTGGCGGCCTCGCGCATCCGGTCGGAGAGCCCGGTGCCGCGTTTGTCGAGCATCAACAAGCGGCCGGCCCCGGCCAACCCGGTGACGTGGCGTCTCAGCCACGGGTGCTCCCACATCGAGAGGAGCTCGCCGGTGAAGCCGCGCGCGAAGACGATGTCGGGCGGCCCCTCGCCGACGACCTGGTACGCGATCGCGACGTCGCCGCTGCGAGCGTACTCGACGTCCGGGATCTCCTGGTCAGCCGACATTCGCAACCGGCGCCATGCGGCCCAGTATCCCTAGCGCTGGGTCAGCCCGTACGCGGCTCGACCCTGGTGGGAAGGAGCAGCGCCGCCACGAGGCCGATGATCCCGGCCACCGCGACGGCTGCCATCGCCCAGGCGTAGGCGCCGTTTCCGTGCGCGGCCGCGGCGACGAGGATCGTCCCCGCGATCGCGGTGCCGAAGGAGGAACCGAGGTTGGACACGCTGCGCGAGAGGCCGGAGATCTCGCCTTGCTGCTCCTCCGGGAAGCTCGACTGCACGACGTTGACCGACGGAGTGAGCATCCCTCCGAGGCCGAAGCCGACCAGGAACAGGCCGGGCAGGAAGGCGACGATGTTCGACCACGCGACGACCAGCCCGATCAGGAGGGCGATCCCGGCCAACGTGATGACGAAGCCCCACACGATCAGCGTCTTCTGCGCGCGACGCTTGGCGAACCGCTCGGCCGCGAGCGAGGAGATCAGGAGCCCGACGGTCGCCGCGGTGAAGATCACGCCGGTCTTGATCGCGCTGTACTCGCGGATGGTCTGGAGGTAGACGGAGACCACGAACGACGTTCCCATCAGGATCAGCCACTGGATGTTCTGGGTCACGAGCGCGAGGTTGCAGAGCCGGTTCTTGAAGAGCCCCGTGGACAGCAGTGGCTCCTTGCCGGCCCGCTCCTGTGCGCGGATGTAGACGTAGAACCCGGCGAGGAGGACGAGGCCGATCACGAGGAACACCGTCATGAGGACGTTGCGGGTGCCGGCCTGCAGGATCCCGAACACGAGGCAGAACATCCCGGCTCCCGAGAGGACCGCGCCGACCGCGTCGAACGGCCGGGTCGGGTCCGGCGGGAGTGGATCGGTGATCCGGCGGCCGAGCAGGATGATGATGACGATGACCACCGCCTGGAAGACGAACGCGGCGCGCCAGCTGATCCCCGTCGTGATGAGGCCGCCGATCAACGGGCCGGCCGCCGCGCCGATGCCGCCCAGCCCGCTGATCACGCCGAAGGCCCAGGCGCGACGCGTCAGGTCCGTGAACCACAGCGTCGCGAGGATGTAGACGGGCGGAATCAGCAGCGCGGTCCCGACGCCCTCGAAGACGGAGTTGCCGAGGATGAGCACGCCGAGGCCCGGAGACGCCGCGCTCAGCACTGCGCCGATCCCGTACAGCGCGAGACCGCCGTTGAAGCACCGCTTGCGGCCCCAGCGGTCGGTCAGCTTCGAGCACGGAATCATGAGGATCGCCATGATCAGCAGGAACAGCGTGATCGCCGTCTGCACGCCCATGACCGTCGTGTCGAGGTCGTGGCTGATGTCGGTGATCATCACGTTCATGTTCGAGCCCGCGAAGCTGCAGATGAACTGCGCCAGCGCGAGTGGGAGGATCAGCCGCCGCGCCGACAGCGCGGGACTCGGCGCGAGTGCGGGGCTCGCCGAGGCGGACTCGTCGGTCACGGGCCGATGCTATGCGAGCCGAAGCTGGTGAGACTCCGGACGAGCTAGTCGGCCGGATAGACGCTGTACGTGCGGCCCTCCAGCTCGAGCTGTGCCGGGCCATCGTCGCGCTCCCTCACATGCTGAGCCAGCGCGCCCAGGACATCGACGATGTCGCGGTCGCCGCCTGGGAGCTCGATGGCCACTCGATAGCCGTCGTCGCCTTCGATCGGGTGCATGCGGAATCCAACGAGGGCCGTGTGGATGCCGAGCGCGCTCTCGCGCGAGGCGGCATGGATGAAGAGGGTTTGCATCGTGCCTCGTCCTTCTCGCAGGCGTTCTGCCCCGCGAGCTCGACGGCAAAAGCAACGTGAGGAAAGCCTAGGACCACGCCCACACGCTCCAAACGTGCCGCGCTGGTCATGGAGGAGGACGCCCGAGCGAGGCGAGCTAAGGGCCGGACGGGGGTCGCCCAGGGGGCAAGAGCGCAGCGGCCTGGCGCTCCGTAGGTTCATCTGCGGCCCGCCCCGAGTCTCCTAGACTTGCAACGTGGCAACGACGGCTCTCGAGCGGAAGCTCTTCGTCGCCGGCGAGTGGGTCGAGACCGGCGAGTGGATCGAGGTTCGATCTCCGTATTCCGGCGAGGTCGTCGGCCGGGTCGCCAAGGGCGGCGCCGACGAGACGCGGCGCGCGATCGACGCCGCCGAGGCCGCGATGCGGGAGCCGCTTCCGGCGCACAAGCGGGCCGAGATCCTCGTTCGGGTCGTCTCCGGGCTCGCGCGGCGCCACGACGAGATCGCGCGGCTGATCTCGGACGAGGCAGGCAAGCCGATGAAGGCCGCCCGGGTCGAGGCCAAGCGCGCGATGTCGACGTACACCTTCGCGGCGGTCGAGGCGCGCAAGCTCGCGGGCGAAATGATCCCGATGGACGCGGCGCAGGCGGGCGAGGGCAAGCTCGCCTTCACGCTGCGGCAGCCGATCGGCGTCGTCGGCGCGATCTCGCCGTTCAACTTCCCGCTCAACCTCGTCGCGCACAAGCTCGCCCCCGCTCTCGCCGCGGGCTGCGCGGTCGTGCTCAAGCCCGCGAGCCAGACGCCGCTATCGGCGCTTCTGCTCGCGGAGCTGGAGGAGGAGGCCGGCTTGCCCCCCGGTTGGCTCAGCGTCGTCGTCGGCCCGTCGTCCGAGATCGGCGACGTCCTGGTCGAGGACCAGCGCGTGAAGGCGATCACGTTCACCGGCTCGGGCGGGGTCGGCTGGGGCCTGAAGGAGCGCGCGCCGAAGAAAAAGGTGAACCTCGAGCTCGGCAACGCGACGCCGGTGATCGTCGCCGCGGACGCGGATGTCGACGCCGCGGCGAAGGCCATGGCCGCGAACAGCTTCTCGTTCGCCGGGCAGAGCTGCATCTCGGTGCAGCGGATCTACGTCGAGCGCGCGGCCTACGACGACTTCGTCGGGCGCTTCATCCCGGCCGTCGAGGCGCTGACCGTCGGCGACCCGGCGGACGAGGAGACCGATGTCGGCCCCGTGATCGACGAGGACGCGAAGGAGCGGATCCTCGAGTGGATCGAGCAGGCTCGCGGCGGCGGCGCCGAGATCCTCGCGGGCGGCGAGGAGCGCGACGGCCTGATCCGGCCGACCGTGATCGGTCGCGCCGGATCCGAGCTGAAGGTCAGCTGCGAGGAGGTCTTCGGCCCGGTCGTGACCGTGAACGCGGTCGATTCGATCGACGAGGCGATCGAGCTGGCGAACTCGACGCGCTACGGGCTCCAGGCCGGGGTCTTCACGCGCTCGATCGAGACCGCCTTACGCACGGCGCGTGAGCTCGAGTTCGGCGGCGTCACGGTGAACGAAGCGCCCACCTTCCGCTCCGACCAGATGCCCTACGGCGGCGTCAAGGACTCCGGCAACACGCGGGAGGGCCCGCACTACGCGGTGCGCGAGTTCACCGAAGAGCATCTCGTCGTGATCGCCGTCTAGTTTTGGCGTCCCGCGGCGAGGGAACGGACGGACCATGATCGGAGTCGCGCTCGCCATCATCGTGATCGGCATCGTGTTCGGCTTCGTGATCCCGTGGGTCGGGATCGCCGTCGGCCTCGTCGGCCTGATCCTCTTCATCGCGTTCGTCGCGGGGTTCGGTCGCCGGGCTGCGGAACCAGGGCCCTGAGGGACGGCCAAGCCCGCTGCTAACCTCCGCTCGCGGTGCGTTTTCGCCTGCTAGACGGCATCCGCCACCGGTCCGAACGAGCCTCCCAGGAGAGCCCGGCGCCGATCGTGCGGCGCGCTCCGTCCCCCGGTGCGCTGCGGCGCGAGCGCAGGGCGATCCTGAAGGCGCGCGAGGAGCGGATCCGCGACCTCGGCGGGCTGACGCTGGAGATGTACCGCCGCTCGACCTTCCGCGACGAGCTGCTGATCGAGGGCTGCCGCGAGATCGTCGCGCTCGAGGAGCGGATCAACGACCTCGACGCGATGCTGGCCGCGACCGCAAGCGCGCGGCGCGCGCCGAAGACCTGCGAGTGCGGAGCGCCGGTGCCCTGGGGCTCGCACTTCTGCGCGAACTGCGGCCGGCCGGTGGGCCCGGAGGCCGTCATCGCCTGCGAGAACTGCGGACACCCGCTCCCCGCGGACGCGAAGTTCTGCGCCGGCTGCGGGCGGGAGGCGGGCCCCAAGGAGCAGGAGGAGCCGGTCGAGCCCGAGACTCCGGCCCGCGCCGAAGCCTGGGAGCGGTAGGCCATGGCCGCGCCCGTGCCCGAAGAGCGCTGCCCGCGCTGCGAGACGCCGTACAGCCCCGGCCAGGAGTACTGCCTGGAGTGCGGGTCGAAGCTGCCGGCCCGGAGCGGCCTCGTCACCCGGCTCGGTTCTGGCTGGAAGCGACGGCTCGGCTGGTATCCGGGCGACTGGATCTGGCCGGCGCTCCTCGCGCTCGTGATCGCAGCCGCGGCGGGCGCCGCCTCGGCGCTGTGGCTCGCGCCCGGGTCGAGCGCGAACGACCAGACGGTCGTCGCGACCTCGCCCGGAGCCTCGAGCCTAGAGCAGACGCAGACGGCGCCCGAGCCGACGACGACCGCACCGGCAACCGTCAGCACGCCGACGACTGCGCCCGCGCAGTTCCCTCCGGCTCCGCCGGCCAAGGCCCTCGTGCCGTGGCCAGCCGGCCGAAGCGGCTGGACGATCGTCCTCGACTCACTGCCGAGCGCGAACGGGAGAGCACCTGCGACCGCGGAAGCGCAGCAGGCGCTGCACCTCGGGTTGAGGAAGGTGGGCGTGCTCGACTCGGCGCAGTTCTCGAGCCTCCACCCCGGCTACTTCGTGGTCTTCTTCGGGATCTACGCCAGCCAGGCCGCGGCCCAGAGCGCCATCATCGACGCCCATCAGAAAGGCTACGGAGGCGCGTATCCAAGGCGAATCACGCCGTAGCGTCGTATACACACTACGTTGGCAACGTTGCAAACTCGGGCGCGGACTTTGTAACACGGCCCGAGTTCGTTATATTCGACCTCGCAAGGCCAGGCGCAGGCACGGGATTAACCGCTAGTTAACAAAGCTTTGCGGCAGATTAATAGGACACGGAGATACTGACGGTGGACGAGCGAGCCATCCAGATCCAGGCCTGCATGTATCAGTACTCACGCGCGATCTACAGGTCGATCAAGGACCTGATCGACCCGTACGTTGACGACGCGACGCGGATTCAGTTCCGGCGCGAGGTGCTCGAGGCCTGCGAGCAGACGATGGAACGCCTTGCCAAGGACCCGCTCTACTTCGCGAAGCCCGACCGCGCGCTCTTCCAGGACATCCGCCGGTACTTCCCGATCACGTGCCAGGCGCAAGTCGCGTGGGCGGTGCGCGAGGGAGTCGCCGCGGCTGTGGCGTTCATCGAGAGCCAGATCGAGGCGGGCGCCTTCGACGGCGGCGTCGCACGCTGCCGGGCGACGACGCGCAAGGGCAAGCCCTGCCAACGCACGCCTCTTCCTGACCGCGACTACTGTCCGTCGCATCAGCACCTAGAACGGTCCCAAGTCGCGGCATAGGCACACCGCCCCTGAGTCGATAGGCTCGGCGCAGGCTTGAGCCACGACCCCGACCAGCTGATCCGCCAGCTCTCGCTGGTCGCGTTCCTGATGGCGGAGCGGCGCCCCGTCACCGCGCGCGAGATCAAGTCGAGCGTCGAGGGCTACCAGGAGATGTCGGACGAGGCCTTCGCGCGGCGCTTCTACTCGGACCGCGCAGAGCTCCAGGCGCTGGGAGTGCCGCTGACCTCGCAGCGCGACGAGTACACCGGCGAGGAGCTCTACAACATGCGCTCGGAGCGGTACTTCCTCCCCGCCCTCGAGCTGACCGACGAGGAGCTCGCCGCGCTCCAGACGTCGCTCTACCTCCTGGAGGGGAAGTTCGCCTACGCGGAGCCGCTGCGGCTCGCACTGCAGAACCTCGCACTCGGACGGCCCGGCTTCTCGGAGGCCCAGACGCAGACCGCGATGCGCGTCGAGGTGCTCGATCCCGAGTACTCGACGGAGATGCAGGGCCGGCTGAGCAAACTCGAGGCGGCGATCTCGAAGCAGCGAACGGTCAAGTTCCCGTACTGGTCGATCTCGCGCGACGAGGAGCGGGAGCGGACGGTCAACCCGTACGCGCTCTTCCAGGACGCGGGCGCGTGGTACGTCGTCGGCCAGGATCTCGACGCGGAGGACGAGCGCACGTTCCGGGTCTCGCGGATCCGCGGCGAGATCCGTTTCGCGACCCGGCGCGAGCGCGACTTCCGGCTGCCGGCCGAGCTCGACGTCGACCGGTACCGCGGCCGCCCGCCCTGGCAGATCGGCGACGCCGTCGGCGAAGCGCGCGTCGAGGTCGGCGGCGACACCGCCTGGTGGGTGCAGCGCACCTACGGCGGCAGCGGGCGCGTCGAGGACGGCGTCTTCGTGACCGACTACTCGAGCCTGTCGCTGCTCGCGTCGTGGGTGCTGCGCCAGGACGGGCGTGCCGTCCCGAAGGAGCCGGAGGAGTTGCGCCGCGAGCTCGCGCGGGCGCTGCGCCTCGTCCGCGAGCGGCACGAGGAAGCGCCACAACGGCTCGCCGCCGAGTCCGACGGGAGCGAGGAAGAGCCCGCCGAGCGACCCGCTGCGCCCGTCCACCCCGAGCGCTTCGCGGTCCTGCAGGCGCTGCTCGCGTACCTGCTCGACCGCTGCGGCGACGGCTCCGAGGCGGAGATCCCGGCGGCCGACCTCGTCGAGCGCTTCAACATTCCCGAGGAGGAGCTCGAGGAGCACCTTTCGCTCCTCAACCTCGTCAACTTCGGCGGCGGCTGCTACGCCGTCTACGCGGAGCTGCGCGGCGACATGGTGCGCGTCGACAAGGAGCTCTTCGGCGACACCTTCCGCGCGCCGCCCCGCCTGACGCCGCTGGAGGCGCGCGCGATCCGGCTCGCTCTGGAGTTCGTCGGCCCGATGATCGCGGCCGACGCGCGGACGCCGCTCGAGCGCGTGCGCGCGAAGCTCGAGGAGACCTTCGGCGAGTTCGAGCTCGTCCAGACTCCGGAGCCGCGCGGTCAGCGCGCCGAGGAGGACCTGGTCACCACGCTTACCCGCGGCGCGAACGAGCGGCGCCTGGTCGAGATCGACTACCTCAAGGAGGGCGAGGACGAGATCTCGACGCACCTCGTCGAGCCGTACTCGCTCGAAAGACGCCTCCCGTACTGGTACGTGCACACGTGGGACCGCACGCGCGACGGCGAGCGCTCGTTCCGGCTCGACCGGATGCGCTCCGCCCGGCTCCAGCGCGGGCACTTCGAGCCGCGCGAGGGCTTCGACCCGCACGAGTTCCGCGATGCGCGGGCCGCCCGGATCTGGTACTCGAAGGAGATCGCCCGCTGGGAGGTCGAGAAGGGCGCGAGCCCGCTCGCGGACGGCTCGGCGGTCGCGGAGAAGCCCGTCGGCAGCGCGGAGTGGCTGGTCGGGGAGATCCTGTCGTACCGCGGCGAGGCGGTGGTCCTCGAGCCGCCGGAGCTGCGGAAGGCCGTGGCAGCGCGAGCCAAGGACCTCCAGCGGGAGCTGGGCCTCAGCCGCGTGCGCGTGCCCACCTAGCTCTGCGCAGGTAGCTCGAGCGTGAAGACCGCGCCGTGCTCCGGGGCCGATGCGACCTCGAGCGTGCCGCCGTGGGCCTCCGCGATCGAGCGGGCGATGAACAGCCCGAGCCCGGTGCCCGGGCGCGCGGCCCCGGCAGTCACGCGGCCGAACTTCTCGAAGATCAGGCGCTGATCCTCCCGGGCGATTCCGGGGCCGTGGTCGCGAACGTCGACGTGCACACGGCCGTTCTCGGCATAGGCGTACACCTCGACGATGTCGCCCGCAGGCGAGTACTTGACGGCGTTGTCCAGGAGGTTGGTGAGCACCTGCCGGAGCCGCACGCGGTCGCCGCGCACGATCGGCAGCGGCTCCCGAACGTCGGCGCGCAGACCCACCTCGTCGGACGCGAGCTCGACGGCCGCGACCGACTCGAGGACGAGCTCTGCGAGATCGACGTCGCTGAAGCGGAAGCTGAAGGTGCCGGCGTCGATCCTGGAGGTGTCGAGCACGTCGCTGATCAGCGCCGCCAGGCGGTCGGTCTCGGCCGCGATCAGCTCGAGGAACGACTCGCGCTGTTCCGCCGTCAGCTCGCGCCACCGCTGCTGGAGCGTTCGCGCCGAGCCGATCACCGAGGCCATCGGCGTCCGCAGCTCGTGCGAGACGAGCGAGACGAAGTCGGCCCGCAGCGTCGAGAGCCGGCGCAGCTCGTCGACCGTCTTGCGCTCGGCCTCGTACGCTCGGATGTTCTGCACGGCGCTGGCCACGAGGCGCCCGAGGAGCCCGGCGAGCTCCATCTCCTCCTCGTTGAAGGCATCGGGCTCGTGCCGCACCAGCGAGAGCATTCCGATCGTCCGCGCGCCGATGTGGAGCGGCGTCACGAACCGCGAGCGCAGGCCGAGCTCGCGGAAGCGCTCTTCCTCCGGGTAGCCGGGATCGTTCATGTCCTTGCGATAGGCGGGCTTCCCCGTGCGCAGGATCTCCTCGAGCAGCGTGCCCTGGATCGGCCTGGCCGAGCCCGGCGGTAGGACCTGGTCGGCCCCGACTCCGGCGACCGCGAGCACCTGGGCGCTCCCTTCCTCGCTCAGCACGACGGCGATCCGGTCGAACGAAACCAGCCCGCGCACCTCGCGGATGAAGGCGTCGAACGCCTGGTCGAGCTCGAGGGACGAGGCCAGCGCCCGGGCGCACCGGTTCGCCGCCTCGAGGACGTCCGCGCGGCGGCCGAGCCGGTCGCGGAGCCGTTCCGCCTCGCGCGCTCGCGCATCCGCGAGCGAGCTCTGGCGCCGCAGGCGGACGACGAGCCAGGCGGCGATCGCCGCGGTCAGGAGCAGCAGCCCGCCCAGCAGCTCCGCAGCGATCACGTCGCCTCCAGTCGGGACAGCGCCCACTCGGCGTGCTCGCGCAGGAGCTCGTCCTCGCTCTCGGCATAGCGTCGCGCGAGCGCTGCGTCCCCGCCGGTGTTGCCGAGCGCGACGAGCGCGTTGCGGCGCAGGTAGCGCGGGTCGTTCCGCGGCACGAACAGCCGGTCGTAGCGCCCGGCCAGCTCCTCGTCGGAGGCCTCGAGCCAGTCGGCGAGCGAGACGCTCGGCTCGGCGCCGGGCGGCGGCTGCTCGCCCGCGCGGCGCTTCTCGACCCCGCGGTTCCAGGGGCAGACGTCCTGGCAGATGTCGCAGCCGTAGACCTGGTCGCCCAGCTCGGAGCGATAGCCGTCGGGGATCGAGCCGCCGCTCTGCGTCCAGTAGGAGAGGCAGCGGTTGGCATCGAGCACGCCGGGCTCGTCCAGCGCGCCAGTCGGGCACGCCTCGATGCAGAGCGTGCAGGAGCCGCAGTCGGCGTCGAGCGGCGGCGTCGGCTCGAGCTCGGCCTGTGTGATCAAGGCCCCGAGGACGACCCACGACCCGAAGCGGCGGGTGATCAGCATCGTGTTCTTGCCGTAGAACCCCACGCCGGAACGGGCCGCCGCCTCCCGGTCGACGTGCTGGTTCGCGTCCACGAGCACGCGGTAGGCGCCCCCGAGCCTCCGTCCGAGCGCGTCGAGCTTCTCGCGCAGCTCCGAGTAGGCGTCGTGCCACGTGTAGCGCGGCAGCCGGCCGTGGCCTTCGGGCA
>DATDMJ010000090.1:0-13455 GCA_036518855.1 Gaiellaceae bacterium
GTGCCGGAGGCGCTGATGATCGAGCCGACCGAGACGGAGGCGAAGGAGACGCTCGACGCCTTCGCGGAGGCGATGCGCGCGATCGCGCGAGAGGCGGCCGAGGAGCCCGAGCTCCTGAAGGAGGCGCCGAAGGACACCGTCGTCGGGCGGCTGGACGAGGTGAAGGCGGCGAAGCGCGCAATCCTTAGGTACCAGTTCGAGGACCATCCGGACCTCTCGGCCGAGCCCGCCGCGGCGGCAGGGGTCGAGGCGCCGAAGGGAGCGTGATGATCGACCTCCGCTCGGATACCCAGACCAAACCGACGCCCGAGATGCGCGCGGCGATCGCGGCCGCGGAGGTCGGTGACGAGCAGAAGCGCGAGGACCCGACCGTCAACGAGCTCGAACGGCACGCCGCCGAACTGCTCGGACAGGAGGAAGCGGTCTACGTCCCGACGGCCACGATGGCGAACGAGGTCGCGCTCCGGACGCTGGGCGAGCCGGGCGACGAGGTGATCGCGGAGGAGAACTCGCACATCTTCCTTGCCGAGCTCGGCGGCCCGGCCGTGCACGCGGGCCTGATGACGCGCCCGCTCCGGTGCACCGCGGGCCGCTTCACCCCCGACCAGATCCGCGAGACCGTGCGCGTCACGGACGGAACGCACGTGCCGCCGACGAAGATCGTCTCCGTCGAGAACACGCACAACGCCTCCGGCGGACGCGTTTGGCCGCTCGAGGAGATCGAGGCGATCGCCGGAACGGCTCGGGAGCTGGGACTGTGGCTGCACCTCGACGGCGCGCGCATCATGAACGCGTCGGTTGCCTCCGGCGTGCCGTCCGCCGTCATCGGCGGGTACTTCGACACCGTCACGCTCTGCCTGTCGAAGGGCCTCGGCTGTCCGCTCGGCGCACTCGTGGCCGGCTCGGCGAAGCGGATGGCGACCGCCCGCCGGCTCAAGCACCTCTTCGGCGGCGCGATGCGGCAGGCCGGGATCGTCGCGGCGGCCGGCATCTACGCGCTCGAGCACAACATCGAGCGGCTGGCCGAAGACCATGAACGCGCACGCCGGCTGGCCGAAGGCCTCGAGGCAGCGGGCGTGCCCGTCGACCTCGAGCAGGTCGAGACGAACTTCGTGCAGGTCGACCTCGCGCCGCTCGGGCTGTCGCCGAAAGAGGCGTTGGCGCGGCTCTGGGAGCACGGCGTCGGGCTCTCGATGACGGCGCACCCGACGCGCCTCCGCGCGGTGACCCACCTCGACGTCGACGACGGCGACATCGAGGGCGCGGTCGAGCTGATTCCGCGAGCGCTCGGAGCCCTTGCCCACGCCTGAGGACCGGTTCGCGCGCCTCGTCGGGGAGGCGCAGCGGCGCGACCGGCTGCCGAGTCTGACCGCGGCCGTCTTCCGGGGCGGCGAGATCGCGTGGTCGAAGGCGATCGGCTTGGCGGACGTCGGCGCCGGCATCGACGCAGTCGTCGACACCCAGTACGCCGTCGCCTCGATCACGAAGACGTTCACCGCAGTCTCGGTCATGCAGCTGCGCGACGAGGGCAAGCTCGACCTCGACGACGCGCTCGAGCGCCATCTTCCGGATGTCGCCCACGGACGGCTGACCCTCGGCCGGATGCTGGCTCACGCGTCGGGTCTTCAGCGCGAGCCTCCGGGCGAGGTCTGGGAGTCGCTCGTCTTCCCCGAGGCGGAGGAGCTGCTGGCGTCGCTGCCCGAGGCGGAGCAGGTGCTACCAGGGTCGACCGCCTGGCACTACTCGAACTTGGCGTACGCCTTGCTCGGCCAGGTCGTCGCGCGAATCGTGGGTCGGCCGTTCCGCGAGCACATCGAGGAGCGACTTCTGCGGCCGCTCGGGCTGAGCCGGACGACGTGGGGCTTCGAGCCACCGCATGCGCGGCCGTACTTCGTGGAGCCGTATTCCGATTCGGTCCTGCGCGAGCCGGAGCTCGACATCGGCGGCAAGGGCGGCGAGTCGGGGCTGTGCAGCACGGCCGGGGATCTGGCGCGCTGGGGCGCGTTCCTCTGCGATCCGGACGAGTCGCTGCTCGCTCCGGCAAGCGTCGAGGAGATGCACGGGGTGCGCATCATGGCCGAGGCCGACTGGACGCTCGGCTGGGGACTCGGGATCGAGCTCTGGCGTCGCGGCGACCGGGTCTTCGGCGGCCACACCGGGGGCTTTCCGGGCTTCATCTCGATGCTCGTCTACTCGAGGCGCGAGCGGCTCGGCGCCATCGTCCTCACCAACTCGGGACGATGGCCGAGGGCGACGGAGACGGGCCTGCGGTTGCTCGAGGCTGCCCTCGAGGAGCTCCCACCCGCTCCCGAACCCTGGGTGCCGGAAGAGGAGCCGCCGGGAGAGATCGCGCCGCTGCTGGGACGGTGGTGGTCGGAGGGCCGGGAGTTCGTCTTCAGCTGGCGGCGCGGGCGGCTCGAGGCGCGGATCGCGACGGCGCCGCCGGAGCGGGCGCCGTCAGTGTTCGAGGCGGACGGCGGCGATCGCTTCCGCACGATCTCGGGAGACGAGCGCGGAGAGCTCCTGCGAGTCGTGCGCGAGGGGGGCGACGTGGTGAAGCTCTACTGGGCGACGTATCCCTTCACACGTGAACCGGCGACCTTCGGCCCGGGGCCCTCCGCGGAGGACGCCTAGAGTCCCTTAGTTCGGTTCGCCCGGCCTCCTCCCCGAGGCGAGCGTATCGGTGAAACTCGCACGTGTCTGTCACGGAACCGTGACGAGAGCGTGACGCCCTACTGCGGCGCCGGGACGGCTCAGCGATCGCCGGCCAGGCCGAACGCCACCACGGCAACCGCGTACAGCCCGACGAGCAGCGCGCCCTCCATGCGGCTCCCTCGACCGTCGCGAAGGATGAACGCAACGGCGATCGTCGAGCCTCCGAGGGCCGCGAGCTCGATCGGCCTGAAGCTGAGCGGCAGCGCCGGCTTCACCACCCACGAAAGCAGGACGACCGCGCCGGTCACGAGCAGCGCCACCTGTGCACTCGACGAGACGGCGATTTCGCTGGCGAGCCGCATGTTCCCCCGCCGCGCGATCACGACGGCGCCTCCGTGCTCGGCCGCATTGCCGACGATCGCGACGATCACCGCCGCGGTGAAGAACTCGGACAGGCCGACCGCATTGGCGAACGCGTCGAGGGAATGGACGAGGATCTCGCTGATGAGTGCCGTGACCGCCGTTGTCACCGCGAGCACCGCGAGCGCCGTCGGGAGCGACCAGCCAGCGGCGGGCTCGCTTCCGCTCTCTTCATGCAAGCGCTTGTGCCGCCGGAGCCCCCAGGCCGTCACCGCCCCGTAGAGGAGCAGCAGCACAACCGCCACGGGCACGCTCGCGACCGCGAGGGAGTGGCGCTCGGGATCGCCGCCGTTCCAGCCCGGCACGGCCGGAATGAAGAAGAGCAGCGTTGCGGCACCCACAAGTCCGAGCTGCACGAGCAAGGACTCGAGATCGAGCCGCTGCGGCTTGCGCGGTCCCGCCATGAGCGCGACCCCCAGCACGAGCAGCAGGTTCGAGACCACGCTCCCGACCAGCGAGGCGCGCACGACGTTCGGCAGGCCCTGCCCGACCGCGAACAGGGCGATGATCAGCTCCGGCGCGTTGCCGAAGCTCGCATTGAGGAACCCGCCGATCCCCGGGCCGGTGTGCTCACCGGCGTGCTCGGTCGCCTCGCCGATCAGCCACGCGAGCGGAACGAGCGCGGCCGCTGCGAATGCGAACAGTGCGACGTCCCCCACATGGAAGACGTAGTCGAGCACGAACGTGACCGGGGCCAGGACAAGCGACCCCCAGAGGAGCTTCCGGCCCACGCTGTCTACCCTAGCGAGCGTGCTGGAGGCAGTCCTCTTCGACTGGGGCGACACGCTGATGGAGTTCCGGTTCGACGAGGAGTTGATGGACACGGCGTTCCGCGCCGGCCTCGCCGCCCTCGACCGCGACGACCTCGCGCCGGCCGACGACATTCGCACGCACTTCCGCGAGCGCTACGAGCCGCTCTTCTGGGTGCCCGGCACGCTGGAGGAGATCGAGTACCCCGGCATGGTCCGGGACGCGCTCGCGCACTTTGGCACCGATCTCTCCGACGACGAGCTCGACCGCTTCCTCGAGGCCGAGCATGCCGCGTGGCAGCCGGCGCGCGTGCTCGGATCGACGACGCACGCCCTGCTCGACTCGCTGCGGGAGCAGCGCCTCAAGCTCGGTCTCGTCTCGAATGCGTTCGACCCAGGCTGGCTGCTGCGTCGCGACCTCGAGCAGATGGGGATCGCGGAGCGGATCGACGTCGCGGTCTTTTCGTCCGAGGTCGGCTTCCGCAAGCCGCACCCGGTGATCTTCACGCGCGCCCTCACGGCGCTCGAGGTCGCGCCCGAGCGGACGCTCTTCGTCGGCGACCGGCTCTACGAGGACGTGCGCGGCGCCGGCGAGCTCGGGATGACGACGGTGCAGGCGGTCTGGTTCCGGGCCGACGAGCACCCCGACGGCGGCGAGCCGGACCACCTCGCGTTCACCCAGTTCGACGTGCTCAATGTCGTCCGAAGACTCGTCAAGACGTGATCGCCCTACCCTCATTCCGGGGCCTTGTCAAGTCTTGCGGAGGACGGCTCACTGCGCCCACAATCCGGATATGCGCATGAGCGAGCAGGCGGCGGCCCGGCCGAGCAAGCTCCCACTCCGGCCTCAGGACGAAGTCGAATGCCGCCGCTGCGAAGTGCACTGCGACAAGGTCGTCTACCCGGCCGCCTGCGCCGAGCGGGGCTGCCCGTTCCTCTACGCGTACGAGGAGTTCGGGCACACCTACGTCGGCTGCATGCAGAACGTCTTCGAGGTCGAGATCGACCTCGATCTCCTGCTCGAGGCGGAGTCCCGGCGCGGCGGCTTCGGCGCGGTCCGGGTGACGAACCCGCCGCTACCGCTCTGCCAGGTCGAGGTCGAGAGCTGCTACGACAGCCGAATGGACGATCTCGGCTGCCTCAACCCCGAGTTCCACGAGCTGCCTGTCGGCGAGCCCAGCTTTCGGATCTTCGCGCAGATTCGCGCTTCCTGAACCCGTCCGTGCCTACGTCGAGCGCTTCGGTCGGCCACGGCGGACGGACGCACGGGCGGGGCCCGCGCGTCCTGAAGTCGGCGTCGCGAGCGACGCCTTGGCGGATCTTCGCCCAGATCCGCGCTTCCTAGCGCGGGCGTAGAGCTCCCGCAGCTTCTGCATCTGCTCCGCGTCGGGCCCGTGCCCGTCGGTCCCCGGGACCTCGAGGTACGCGGGCCGCTTCTGCAGCTTCGGGTGCCCGAGGAAGACTCCCAGTCCTTCGCCCATCAGGCCGTCGCCGATGTTGTCGTGCCGGTCGCGGTTCGAGCCGAGCGGCGTCTTCGAGTCGTTCACGTGCAGACAGCGCAGCCGGTCGAGGCCGATGAGCTGGTCGAGCTGCGCAAGGGTCTTGTCGAGCTCGCCGCGGTCAGTCACGTCGTAGCCCGACGCGAATAGGTGGCAGGAGTCGAGACAGACGCCGAGCCGCGGGTGTCGGTCCAGCGCCTCGTAGAGCGCCGCCAGCTCTTCGAGCGAGCGGCCGATGGTTCCGCCCGTGCCCGCCGTGTTCTCCATGCACAGCCACGTCGTGTCGTCGCAGTGCTCGAGCACCTCCGCAAGAGCCGGGACGACGCGTTCCACCGCCGCCTCGAACCCGCTGCCCAGATGCGAGCCGACGTGGAACACGACCGCCTCCGCGCCGATCGCGCAGCCGGTGTCGAGGGTCGAGCTGAGGGTCGTCACGCTCTTCTCGTAGAAGTCCTTCTTCGGGCTGCCCAGGTTGATCAGATAGAGCGCGTGGATCGCGACGGCTCCGATCCCGAGCTCCTCACGCCGCTTCCGGAACGCCTCGAGGTCGGCCGGGTCGTGCTCCGGGAAGCGCCACGCCCGCGGGCTCTGTGCGAAGAGTTGCACCGCGTCCATGCCGAAGGCCTGCGCGTTGTCGAGCGCCTTCTTGATCCCGCCGGAACAGTGGCCGCCGAGGAGCACGCGCTGACGCTAGCGGAGCCAGGCGCCCAGGCGGGCGGTCTCGTCCTCGAGCGCTCTTCGCGCCTGCCGCGGGAGCGGCGCGAACGGGTGGACGACGACACGCTCGCCCTGCTGCTCCCACCAGCCCGCGACGAAGCCGTCGACGAGGACCGCCTGCCGCACGTCGCCGTTGACCGCGATCACCTGCGACCGGTACTCGTCCGGCAGGACGCGCGTGCGGTCCTTGTGCGCGAGAAGCAGCTCTTCCCAGCGGGGGAGCAGCCGCGGCGGCGCGGGCACGTCGGCCGCCGCCAGCGGCGCGCGCGGGAGATCGAGGAGCTCGCGGCCCTGCTCGTCGCGGAAGCTGCGCAGCCGGAGCGCTTCGAAGCCGGGCTGGAGATCGCGGATCGGCACGCCACTCCATGCCGAGACGTCCGCGCGCGTCGCCGGCCCGAACGCCGCGAGGTAGCGCCGGATCAGATACGCGGCCGCCTCGTCGCGCGGAGGCAGCTCGTGCTCCGCCGGACGGAGAAGCGGTGAGCCGCGGAAGCCCCAGAACGCCGCTTCCGGAGTCTGCTCGAGCCGCGCGAGCGCGACGATCCAGCCCTGCTCGCGCCGCTCGTCCGGGTCCTGCGTGCGCGGGTCGTACCCGAGCTGTCGCATCAGCTCGGGATGAGTGAGCGGCCGCGCGCGGGTCAGCTCGAGCGCGCGCGCGACGACCGGCGCCGGAGGCGGATCCGTCCCGCGAACGCGCACGAGCGTCCGAGCCTCGCGGACACATCCGTCGAGCCAGGGGTGGTCCCGCGCCGAGACGAGGTGCATCGTCGCGCGCATCAGCAGTGCCTTCACGACGGAGCCCCGGACGAGCGCGCGCTCCAGCGCCCGCCGCTCGAATCCGTCGAGGCGCGCCCACAGCGCGACGTAGGGCGCCGGCGCCCACTGCGCCTGCAGCGCGGCGACCCGTCCGATCGCGCGCGCCACGGGTAGGCGCTCTCGGCGCAGCAGCAGCTGCCGCAGCAGCACCGTCCGGTTGAGCTCGCGCAAGGTGAGGACCCGCTCGGCCACGCGACTACGCTACCCGCGTGTCCGTCGTCGTCCGCATGGCGCCGAGCCCGACCGGGTTCCCCCACATCGGCCTCGTCCACACCGCACTCTTCAACTGGCTCTTCGCCCGCCACGAGGGCGGTGAGTTCCGCCTCCGGATCGAGAACACGGACACGAGCCGCGAAGTCGAGGAGGCGACCCAGCAGATCCAGGACTCCCTGAGCTGGCTCGGCCTCGACTGGGACGGCGACGTCACGTTCCAGCTCGACCGCATGGAGCGATGCAAGGAGGAGGCGCACCGCCTGCTCGAGGAGGGCAAGGCCTACGAGGACGAGGGCGCGATCCGGGTGCGCATGCCCGACGAGGGCGTCACCGTCTGGGACGACCTGATCCGCGGCCGCATCGAGTACCCGAACGAGAAGCTCGAGGACCTCGTCCTCGTCCGCGGGGACGGGCGCCCCACGTACAACTTCGCCTCGCCGATCGAGGACTGGCTCGACGGAATCACGCACGTCCTCCGCGGCGAGGACCACATCTCGAACACGCCGAAGCAGATCCGGATCCTCGAGGCGCTCGGCGCGCCGCTGCCCGCCTACGGCCACGTGGCGAACATCCTCGGGGCAGACGGCAAGAAGCTCTCGAAGCGCCACGGCGCGACCTCGGTCGAGGAGTTCCGCGCGCAGGGCTACATCCCCGAGGCGCTCGTCAACTTCCTGGCGCTGCTCGGCTGGAGCTACGACGACAAGACGACGGTGATGTCACGCGACGAGCTCGTGGAGCGGTTCACGCTGGAGCGCGTCGGGGCGAGCCCGGCGGTCTTCGACTTCGCGAAGCTCGAGTGGCTGAACGGGGTCCACCTGCGCGCCCTGCCGCCCGACGAGTACGCGGACCGGCTCGTCGCGTACCTGCGGGAGCAGGGCTACGAATGGGACGAGGAGCTGATCCGCCGTGCGGCGCCGCTCGTCCAGGAGAAGATCGCCACCCTGGGCGAGTTCCCGCAGTTCGCGGGCTTTCTCTTCGCCCGCCCCGCGCAGGCGGAGCCGGTCGACATGCCCGAGGTCGCTGAGGCGCTCGAACCGGTGGAGCCGTTCACGAGCGAGCGCATCGAGGCCGCGCTACGCGGTTTCGCGGAACAGCACGGGCTCAAGCCGCGTGAGGCGTTTCAGCCGATCCGTCTTGCGGTGACCGGATCGAAGATCTCGCCGGGCCTGTTCGAGAGCCTCGAGCTCCTCGGGAAAGAGGAAACCCTGGCCCGCGTCGGCCGCGGCAGCGGACGCGGCGGCGCGAGCGGGTCGAGCGCGCGCTGAAAGTCGAGCCAGGCGCGGCGCCTGAAGTAGGCGTTCGGCCGCGGTAGCTCCTCAGTCGTAATCCTCGAAGGCATGGTGTGGACGCTTGCTGGCATTCGGAGCGGTGGGCTTTTACGACTTCCGAGTCATAAAACGAACGAGAGCCCGAAACGGATACGGGTCCTGTAGATTTGCCCGCCTGGTGAGCGTCGCTGCGGTCCTCAGTCCGGCCGAGTACGAGTCGCGCCTTCAGCGCTATCTGTTCGAGCGCTCGGAGGAGGGCCGCGCCGTGCGGGTGGGGGAGAAGGAGGTCTCCGAACGCGCCGAGATCGTCCGCCGCTACTCCGACCTCTTCACGCGCCAGCAGCTCGAGGCGCTCCACGAGGCGGAGGAGAAGGCGACGGAGGGCGAGGACCGGGAGCGCCTCTACCGCCTCCGCAAGACCTGCGAGGCCGGCCTGATCACGGCCGCGCTGGCCGAGCGCGAGGACGCGCTCGAGAACGCGGTCCTGGCCGCGCGCGTCGAGTTCAAGGGCGAGGAGCTGCCGCTTCGGAGCGCCCAGGCCCGGCTCGCCGTGCTGGTGGACTACGGCGACCGCGACGAGCTCGGCGGCCTCTCGGCCGACGTCTCCGCGACGTTCAACGACCGGCGGCTCGAGGTGATCCGCGCCGGCGAGGAGCTCGAGGCCGAGATCAGCGGTATCGACGACCCGGTCGCGCGAGCGGAGGAGGAGAAGGGCATCTCGCTGCGCGAGCTCGAGGGCGCCCTCGCACAGGCGAGCGAGGCGGCCGAGGGCGTGTACACGGAGCTCCGCGAGCGCTGGTTCGAGCGCCTCCTCGGCCCCGAGCGCGAAGACGTGCCGAGCTCGTTCCAGGTCGCGTACATGCGCAGGCTCTCGCCGCTCGAGGCGATCTACACCAAGGAGCAGGCGGTCCCGGTCTGCCTGGACACGCTGGCGCGCCTCGGCTTCGATGTCGAGGCGGAGCCGAACATCAAGCTCGACCTGGACGACCGGCCGCAGAAGTCCCCGCGGGCCTGCGTGATCCCATCCGATCCACCGAAGGTCGTGCACCTGATCACGCGCGCGCAGGGCGGGCTTCACGACTACCAGGCGTTCCTCCACGAGGCCGGCCACGCGCTGCACTACGCGGGCTGCGACCCGGCCCTGCCGTACACCTTCCGCAACATCTCGCGCGACCACGCGCTGACCGAGATCTACTCGTACATCGTCGAGGCCATCTCGCGTCAGCCGGGCTGGCATGCGCGCCACTTCGGACTCTCGGACGAGGAGGCGGCCACCAACGCCGAGGCAACGGTGTTCATGGAGGCGCTCCTGTTCCGCCGCTACGTCGCGAAGCTGCAGTTCGAGCTCGACTTCTGGAGCCGTTTCGCGCAGGACGGCGGAACGGACGAGGGCTATGCCGAGCGGCTGACGAAGGCGACCGGCGCGCGCTACCGTGCCGACGGGTTCCTCGCGGACATGGACGCGGGCTTCTACTCGGCCGACTACCTCCGCGCCTGGATCCGCGCGGCGCAGCTGCGCACCTACCTCGAGGGCGAGCTCGAGGGCGAGTGGTGGGAGAGCCCCGAGACCGGCGAGCGCCTGCGTGCGCTCTTCGCGGAGGGAACCCGGCCGTCCAGCGAGGAGATCGCCGGCCGGATCGGCTTCGACGCGCTGGACACGCGCCCGCTGCTCGCAGAGCTCGGCGCCTAGCGTCCGCGGGACGCCTTGGAACGGAGCTTGTTCCAGGCTCCTTCGTCAAATGGAACCGCCAGGCGTGGGAAGACGAGACGCCGGCGTCGGTAGGTCTGAAGCTCCCGCTCCGGCTCGGTGATGAGGATCTCGGGAGTCGGCCGTGCGAGGACGCGCAGCCCGGCGCTGCGGGCGAGCGCCTCGAGGGCCGAGTAATTGGGGAGCCACCAGTTCGTGTTGTCGCCGCGGTAGGAGTGCTCGACGAACGCGAGCCGTGGGTAGGCGTCGTCGGCGGTCTCCTCGATCTCGACGTCGGGGCGCGGCTCGTACGGCACGAACGGACCGAGCACGTGCGATTGCAGGAGCAGGCGTCGCCGCGTCATCTGCGCGAGCCGGTCGAGGACGAGTTGCGGGTAGCGGAGGTGGTATAGGAGCCCGAGAAACAACACGTAGTCGAACCGCTTGCTCGACGTCAGGCAGTAGGTGTGGACATCCTCCGAGACGAGCTTGACGTGCACGCCGAATTGCTCGAACACGAAGCGCGCCTGCCTCGCGAACTCCGGGACCGGTTCGACCATCACGCAGCGGCTTGCGCCGCGCAGCTTCATCTGCAGCGTGAAGTACCCGGAGTTGCCGCCCACGTCGAGGACGGTCGCGCCGTCGAGGTCGTCCGGGAGGTGCGCGGCGATCGGTTCCCAGCGCTGGATCGGGTTGTAGCCGGGCGGCCCGCCGCGGCCGGTCCACACGCCGTTTGGCAGCTGGAAATGGTGATGCCACCAACCGAGATCGCGGACGGCCTGCTCGGTCTCCTCTGGGCTCAGACCTCGCCGGCGCACCGGCCGATTCTGGCAGCGCGAGGCGCATAGGGGATTCGGCTGCCTACCGGCTAGGCCGTCGGGGTGCTGGCTTCGGCCCCCGGGAATGTCCCTAGCTCGAGCCTAGACTTCGAGCATGTTCGGAGTCTGGTCGCTTCGCGCATGGGAATTCGTCGAGAGGGTGATGAAACGGCTGGACCGGCTCTTCCGCTGGCTCCCGCCCTGACACATTGGCGCCGAGACGCGAGGCCGCCGCCGCGCCGTGGAAGGTCGAGGCCGAGGCCGCCAGCGCCGAGCCGCTGAGCCTGGCGGAGCGGCAGGGGATCGGCGGGAGAACCGCCATAAAGGGGTCCGCCAGAGGAAGGGCTGCTGGCCTAGGCGCAGCACGCGTTAGTCCTCCTCTTCCGGCACCGGCCATAGCCTGGCCACCGCGAACGCGAACGCGGTTATCCAGAGACCAGCCGCGAGCCAGCGCCAAGAGTCGGCAAGGATGACCGCGAGCACCAGCAGGCCCGCGCACAGGGCGGCCTGTCCGACAGTGCGCCAGAGCCACTCGTCGCGCAGGGCACGGAACTCGCCGTAAACCCCGGCCAGGCCGATCACAAGCAGCAGTGTGGCCAGCCCGCCCCACGACCTACCCCGCCAGAGACGCAAGAGGGCCGCATCGCAAGCGGCCCTCCCTGCAAGCGGTTGAGCGGTCGTCTAAGCCGCGTCGGCGGTGCGCGTCCTTGCCCGCCTGGCGATGATCTGGCACCCCGACCAGGGGGCACCAAGGGCGATCATCACGGAGAAGCGCTAGGCCCGGATTCCGTTGGCCAACCGTGGGCCAATCTTGGCCCAGAGAGACATCTCTTGACCCTTCACGGCCTCTCGCCTCTCGACCCCCCAGCAACGAGAAAACCCCGCCATTAGCGGGGCTTTCCTGATGGAGGCGCATACGGGATTCGAACCCGTGCCGCCGCCGTGAGAGGGCGGTGTCCTAGGCCACTAGACGAATGCGCCCGGCAGAGGCGTAGTGTAGCCGCGACGCCCTGATGTCGGCGAGGCGCCGGAAGCTGGATTCCGAGGATCAGATGGGCGACTGCGGGGCTAGGATTCGAACCTAGACTACTCGGTCCAGAGCCGAGCGTCCTACCGTTAGACGACCCCGCAACGTGCCGTTGCGGCGGGGGGATTGTAGCTAGCCGTCACTCGCGTTGAACGCCGAGGACGAGGACTTTCGCACCTTCCAGCCGGGGTCCTGGAGGCTGATCGGATTGCGCATCGGCGTCCACGAGCCGTGCTTCTCGCCGAGCTGGAGGTTCTGGAAGCGGTAGGCATAGCGGTTGCAGAGCTTGCCGCCCTTGGCCCAGCTCTCCGCCGTTGCGACCGGCTCCCAGCGATTGTGGCTGTGAGGCAGGAAGAAGGGTCCCGCAATTCCCTGCGGCGTCACGACGACCCAGTAGTTGGGCGAGTACGGGAGCTCCATCACCGCAACCCGGACAACGAACCCCGGGAGGATGCCGCGCTCGAGCTGGAAGAAGTGCGGGCTCTGGCCGGGGACGGCGAGCTCGTAGTAGAGCCGCGCGTCAGGCGTGTCGAAGGACGCGAGCCCGACCTGGAGCCACTCGTCGGTGCCGCCGGGACCGAGGCCCGCGCCGCCGATGCCCACCCAGGCCGCAACGTGGCCGCCCTCGACCGAGGGCATCGACAGCATGCTGATCGAGGCTGCGATGCCGGGCGCGGGCTGCTTGGCGTAGACGCCCGCGTAGGTGTAGCCCTTCGCGCAGGCGAGGGCAGCCGGCGCAGAGCAGGCTAAAGCGAGGGCCGCAGAAAGTACCCCCGCGAGCTGGGCGAGGCGAACGCGGGACAAGATGGGTTACCGGCGCTTGCCGACTCATACGGGGCCGCAGCGGAATCGGATCAAGTAACCGATATGTAGATTCGTTCTGGACGTACGCAGGCGTTTGTAGGGCCGCAGCAACAGCATCGGGTCCAGTGGGAGGTGGATCGATCCCTCGTGCCAGGGAAGTCACGCTTCCGTTACGGAATCGGCGCTTTTAAGCCACTTCGGCGGCCCAGTCGCCGTACAGCGACGTGTACAGACCGCGGCGGCGCAGGAGCTCGTCGTGGGTGCCCTGCTCGACGATCTGGCCGTGCTCGAGGACGACGATCAGGTCGGCGTCGCGGATGGTCGAGAGGCGGTGGGCGATCACGACCGCGGTTCGCCCCGCGAGAAGGGTTCGGAGCGCCTGCTCGATCCGCCGCTCGGTGCCGATGTCGACCGACGAGGTCGGCTCGTCGAGTATGAGGACTCTCGGGTCGGCCAGCAGCGCCCTGGCGAGCGCGACGAGCTGGCGCTGCCCGAGCGAGAGCCGCGAGCCGCGTTCCTGGAGCTCAGTCTCGTAGCCGTCCTCGAGCCGGAGCACGAAGTCGTGCGCCCCGACCGCATTCGCGGCCGTGACGACGTCCTCGGAGCTCGCGCCCGGCCGCCCGAACGCGATGTTGTCCTCGACGGTCCCCGCGAAGAGGAATCCCTCCTGCGGGACGATGCCCAGCTGACGACGGAGCGACTCCTGGGTCACGCCGCGAAGGTCGTGCCCGTCGATCGTGATCCGCCCCTCGCGGGGGTCGTAGAAGCGGGCGAGCAGCTTC
>DATDMJ010000091.1:0-48624 GCA_036518855.1 Gaiellaceae bacterium
GACGACGATCCGGTGCAGCCAGGGCCCGAACGGGCGGCGCCGGTCGAACCGGTCGAGCGAGCGCACCGCTGAGAGAAAGGCCTCCTGGGCGATGTCCTCGGCCGCGGCCGCATCGCGGACGACCAGGTACGCGGCGCGGTAGGCCGGCCCCCAGTGCGCGCGAAAGAGCGCCTCGAAATCCGAGACAGACCCGGCCTGGGCCCGCCGCACCCAGGCCCGCTCGTCGCGGCCAGAGCCCGCCATGGCGTGCCGACTATACGAGCGGCTTCGCGCGTGAGGTCCACACCACAGTTACGAAATTCGCCGGGCCGAAGGTCCCGCATCTGGGGAGGAGAGCCCGCCTCGCGCGCGAACCGCACCGGAAAACGCTCGAAAGGAGCGCGGCATGGCAACGTCCGAACGCTGGGCCGGCTGGATCGGGTTCGCCGGCCTGCTGCTGTTGATCCTCGGGATCCTGGACTTCTTCCAGGGCCTGATCGCGGTCATCCGCGGCTCGTACTACACGGTGACGCCCACCCAGATCGTCGTCGTCGACCTCACCACCTGGGGGTGGATCACGCTGTTCTGGGGGATCATCGTCGGCCTCGTCGGCATCGGCCTGCTCTCTGCGCAGGGCTGGGCGCGCTGGACGGCGATCGTCATCGGCAGCATCAACTTCATCGTCCAGCTGGGCTTCGTGGGTAGCGCCGCGTACCCGCTGTGGGCGCTGACGGCGATGGCGCTGAACATCGTCATCCTCTATGCGCTGATCGTCCGCTGGGGTTCCGCGCGCGAAGCGGCAGCCGACGCGATCTGAGACAACCCTGGGTCAGGTCCTGCATTGGCGCGGGACCTGACCCCGCCGCCTCGCCGTACTAGCGGGTGATGAGACGAACTCTGGTGCTCGTTGCGCTTCTCGCGCTGGCCTGGACGGCGGTCGCCGCGGCGGACGGGGGCGGGCCCTCACCCGGCATCGACTTCGGCCACGGCATCGTCGCGCCGGGAGGGAAGCTGCGTTACTCGGCGGTCTCGGACGGGCGCACGACCGTGCTCGAGTCCGTCGCAGTCGGCTCTGGGCGGGTCCAGGGCTACACGTATTTCAAGGGCGGCTTCGGCATCCCCCTCGTCACCTTCGGCGGAGACACCGGCGGGCTCTCGCGCGACGGCCAGGACCTGGTGCTCGCCTCGTGGCCGGGCTTCGCGACGACCCGCTTCCTGCTCGTCGACGCGAGCACGTTCCAGATCCGCGGCCGCGTCCGCCTGACGGGCAACTGGTCGTTCGACGCGATCTCGCCCGACGGGTCGCTCATGTACCTGATCCACTACCTCGGCAAGCCGAGCCAGCTGTACCAGCGGTACGAGGTCCGGGCCTTCGACTGGAACACGCTTCGCCTCGATCCGGGCGCGATCGTCGACCGACGGGAACCGGACGAGAAGATGACCGGCAAGCCGCTGGCCCGCACCGGCAGCCCGAGCGGCTGGGCGTACACGCTCTACTCGCGGGCCGGGAAGCCGCCGTTCGTGCACGCGCTCGACACTCTCCACCGGCGGGCGTTCTGCGTCGACCTGCCCTGGCAGCGCTCGGCGAAGTGGATCGGCTCGGTCCGGCTGCGCGTGCACGGCGGAACGCTGGAGCTGCACCGCCAGGGCAAGACAATCGCCCGGATGGACACGAAGACGCTTCGGGTCAGTTAGCCCCGCCGGCGCGAGTGCTGGACTGGCTTGCTCCAGGCGCTCTCGCCTACGCGGAGCCGAAGGCTGACGGTGTACCGCCCTCGGGCGAGGAAGGCATTCGCCGGCCGCCACTCGAGCCGGTAGCTGCGACAGGCGCCGCCGGTCGAGGCGAGCACGCGCATGGACGTTGCCTGCGCGCGGATGCGCCCGCGGAATCTGAGCGTCTGGTCGAGGCGCGCGACGAGTCGTCCGGCGGTGTCGGCGCAGACGCGGAAGCGGGCGAGCCCGAGGACGTTGCGCCGGCCCCGCGAGACACGGGTGATCTCGCTGAAGCGTGCTGAGGTGATCGTCAGCCGGCCCCAGTAAGTGAACCGCTTCCAGCCGTCGTTGAGCCACGCGCCGGCCAGGTCGGCCGAGCACCACAGGTTCTGGCCGGAAGGCCCGCAGGCGCCGATGCCGGGATCGGACGGGTCGACCGGCTCGGCCGAGTCGTGGATCGCCGTGGCGAGCCGGTCGAGGATCGCGTTCGTCTGGGCGGTGAAGTCGGCGGGCGCGATGCCGGTCGCGTTGCGCGGATGCCACGCGAACCCCCAGTGGTCCTGCGGCTGGCCGTCGAGGGCGCTGAAGTGCCGGAGCGCGTAGACCTGAGCGGAGACGTAGTCCTCCATCTGCTCGGCCGGGACCATCGTCCAGCCGAAGCCGAAGTCCCATTGCCACGCCGCGTTCGCAAGCGGGCTGTAGGCGCTGTTCAGGAATGCGCGGGCGGCGGCGGTCGCGTTCCCGCCGAGGCGGGCCTGGACGAGCTGGTGCTGGAGGTAGTCGTTGAGGAAGTCGCGGCGGCCCGCGAGCGGGACGTCCGGAACCGCGTAGTTGCGGATGTCGCCGTAGAGCTCCTGCGACCAGTCGCTCACGTAGCGGCTCATGTCCTGCCAGAAGGCGCTGTCCTGGAGCCACCCCTCGAGCTGGCTCTTGTAGTTCGAAAGCCCGCTCGAACCGGTGCTCGGCTGGTTGATGCCGATGTCGAGCACGCCGCCTTTGGTCGGAGGCCCGCCGTCGCCGTCGTAGAGGCCGTGCACGAGGTCGCGCACCTCCTCGCGCGCGGCGCCGGTGTCCCGGCGGACGCCCGAGGAGAGTTCGTTCACGATCCAGTCGTCGCCGAGCGTGACGTCGAAGCCGGCGGCGGCCATGCGGCGGCGAGCCTCGACCCCGGCCTGGTACCAGGTCGCGTTGTTGGCGATCGCCCACTTGCGCCACGCGCCCATGTGCACCTCGGCGAGGGCGTGGAAGTTGGGCCCCTTGGCGCGGATCCGCCAGGCCTGGTCGCGGCGGAAGGTGGTCTTGTCGGCGCCCGCCGGCGGGATCGAGATGTAGTACTGGGCGCAGGGCGAGACGTGCTCGGCGAGCTTCGCGGCGAGCCGGAGCCAGTCCTGCTCGGCGTAGAAGACCGCGCGCAGCGGCCGGCAGCCGGGTGTCGACGCTGCGTCAGCTCGTGTTGACGAGCACAGCACCGCAACGGCCAAGACCGTGAGTGCAACTGCAACCTGCTGTGCGCGCTTGATTCCTGGACCCCGCCTCGTGTCGACTGACGGTAGCGCGAAGGCGAGCCGTGTCAACGGCTCGAAGGGTCAGGCCGGGACTGCCGCCGGCTCGGTCGCCTCGGCGATCTCGCGGACGACCTCCACGATGTCGCGGTTCGCGTTCCAGATCCGCCGCTGGCGGTCGGCGCCGTTGCCCTTCCGGAGGATCTCGGTGATCCCCTCGAGCTCCGCGTCGCAACCCAGCTCCCGCGCGTGGGGCTCGAGCTCCTTCAGGGTCCGCCGGACGAGTTGGGCCACGGGCACGCGGTTGCGCCTCCCGGTGGCGAGGTCCATCACCGGTGCCTCGAGCCCGTAACGAGCCGCGAGCCACTTGTTCTCCGTGGTCAGGATCCGGTGGTACGAGGGGATCTCGGCGCCGATGGCGTGCCGCTCGGAGTAGAGCTTGACGAGGCTCTGCGCGTAAGCCGCCAGCGCGACGGCGTCCTCGACGCGGGTGACGGCGTCGCAGACCCGGATCTCGACGGTGCCGAAGCGCGGGTGCAGCCGGATGTCCCACCAGATGTGCGTGTAGTCGGCGATGCAGCCCGTCTTCTCGAGCTGCCCGACGACCTCGGCGTAGTCCGCGTAGTCCTTGAAGCGCGGCGGCGGCCCCGAGCGCGGGAACGCGGCGAAGACCATCTGCCGGCTCGACGCGAGGCCGGTCGGCTCGCCGCGCCAGAACGGCGAGCTGGCGGAGAGCGCGAGGAACGCGGGGAGGTGGGCGAGCAGTCCGTTGACGATCTGGACCGCGCGCTCGGGATCGTCGACGGCGACGTGGACATGGAGCCCGAAGATCAGCTCGCGGCGTGCGACGTACTGGAGCTGGTCGACGAGGTGGCGGTAGCGGTCACGCGCGGTGATCCGCTGCCGCTCGAAGAGGCTGAACGGGTGCGTGCCGGCCGACCCGACGCGCATGCCCTGCTCGCGCGCGATCCCGGTGACGTAGCCCCGCAGCTTCCGCAGCTCGTCGTCGACCTCGGCGGCGGTCCGGCACACCGGCGTCGCGATCTCGAGCACCGACTGCATCAGCTCGGGGTTGACCCGCCGCTCGAACTCGCCGCCCTCCGCCGCCTCGAGCACGGCCTCGACGTGCTGGACGAGGTCGAGGGTCTCGCCGTCGAGCAGCATGTACTCCTCCTCGACGCCGAGCGTGTACGGGTCGCTCTTGCCGAAGCGGTGGTCGAGGACGCTGCCGCCCTCGGCGAAGCTCTTGCCCGTGATGTCCGCGGGAAAGATCTGCTTGCTCATGCCACCAGCGCGTCCGCCTCGAGCTCGACCCGCCAGCGCGGGTCGAGGAGGCCCTTGACGACGATGAACGCGGTCACCGGCTGCACTGAACCAAAGATCTCCCCGTGGGCGCGGCCGACGTCCTTCCAGTCCTCCGCGTCGATCAGGTAGGCGCGCGTGCGCACGACGTGCTCGGGGCCGGCGTCGACCTCTCGGAGCGCGGCGACGATGATCTCGAGGCTCCGCTTGGCCTGGCCGTAGGCATCGGGAGGCGGCGCCTGCTCGCCGGGCATGATCGGAGCCGTGCCCGCGACGTGGACGTGCGGCCCGACGCGCACGGCGCGGGAATAGCCGACCGTTGCCGCCATGGGCGACTCCGCGGGGACGACCCGGCGTTCCACCGCTCTAGTATCGCCCGAGGTGGACTTGCTGCGGCAGGTGGACGCGTGGCCGCCGGAGACGGTGGCGGTCGGCGTGCTGCGGGACGGCGAGGTCGTCGCCGCGCATGGGCCTCGCGACCGGGTCTTTCGCTGGGCCTCGGTGACGAAGCTCGCGACCGCGCTGGCGACGCTCGTGGCCGCGGAGGAGGGGATCGTCGATCTCGACGAGCCCGCCGGGCCTCAGGGATCGACGGTGCGTCACCTGCTCGCGCACGCGTCAGGCCTGACGTTCGACCCGGGGCCGCCGATCGCGAAGCCCGGGCAGCGGCGGATCTACTCGAACTCGGGGTTCGAGGCGCTCGCCGCCCATGTCGAAGCGGCGGCCGAGATGCCGTTCGCGGAGTACCTGGCCGCCGCGGTGCTGCAGCCGCTCGACCTCGGAGCCGAGCTGCGCGGCTCGCCGGCCCACGGGCTCCACGGCACGCTCGACGACCTGCTCCGCTTCGGCGGCGAGCTGCAGCGGCCCACCGTCGTTGCCCCGGAGACGCTCGCGGAGGCGACCTCCGTCCAGTTCCCCGGGCTCGTCGGCGTGCTGCCGGACATCGGGCGGATGGATCCGAACGACTGGGGGCTCGGCTTCGAGCTCCGCGACGCGAAGTCGCCGCACTGGACGGGGACGCGCAACTCGCCGCGGACGTTCGGCCACTTCGGCGGCAGCGGGAGCTTCCTGTGGGTCGACCCCGAGGCGGGGCTCGCACTCGCGTCGCTCTCGGATCTCGACTTCGGTCCCTGGGCGCTCGAGGCGTGGCCGCGGTTGTCCGACGCGGTTGTCGCGTCGCTTACGTAGCCTGCAGAGTGGTGCGCGCCCCCCTCGCCGCCTGTGCCCTGGTCGTCCTCGCGGCGGGCTGTTCGGGTGGCAGCCACCCGCACGCAACTGGGACGACCACCGCGAAGCACGCTCAGAAGGCGGACGCCCCGCAGGCCGTGCACCGTCGCCTGACGATCGCAGAGCGGGCACTCGGGCTTCCGCCGGTGTCGTCCAAGGTCGTGCCGGGCTACGTCCTGATCGCCGACCGGAACAACAACCGCATCCTCATCGTCTCCCCGTCGAAGCGCGTCGTCTGGCAAGACTCGTCGCTGCGCGGCCCCGACGACGCGTTCTTCACCCCGGGGTACCGCTCGGTGATCACGAACGAGGAGTTCAACGACACCCTCGTCGAGCTCTCCCTGAAGACGCACAAGCGGCTCTGGGCCTACGGCCACAGCGGCGTCCCGGGCTCCAGCCCCGGCTACCTGAACACGCCCGACGACGCCTACCGGCTCCCGTCCGGGCTCACGAGCGTCGCGGACATCCAGAACTGCCGCGTCGTCGAGATCACGCGGACGAAGCGCGTCGCGCGCGTCCTCGGCGGCTCCTGCGGACACGATCCCCCGCGAGCCTTCGAGAGCCCCAACGGCGCCACGCCTCTTCCGGGCGGGGGCTTCCTCGTGACGGAGATCGGCGGCTGGATCGACCGCCTCGCGCGGAGCGGCAACCTGATGTGGTCGATCCGCTCACCGGTGTCCTACCCCTCCGACGCGCAGCTCCTGCCCGACGGCCGCGTGCTCGTCGCGAGCTTCACGGACCCGGGACGGATCGTGATCGTCGACCGCAGCGGCCGGGTCGACTGGTCCTTCGGCGCGCCGAGCGGCCCGGACCGCCTCGCGAAGCCCTCCCTCGCCGTCCGCTGGCCCAACGGGCTCATCGCGGCCAACGACGACTACAACCAGCGTGTGATCGTCATCGACCCGCGCACGAAGCGGATCGTCTGGCAGTACGGGCACACGGGCGTCTCGGGGACCCGGCCGGGGTATCTGGACAAGCCGGACGGGATCGACCTGCTGCCCGGCTTTTCCGCCACCGCGGCGCCGAAGCATGTGGCCGCCGCGAAGCCCAAGCCCGCTCCGCCGGCTCCGAAGCTGATCGTGCGCCGGGTCGGCAGCCTCCCGCAGCCGACCTCGCGCCTGGCCGCCGTCGCGCTGCCCGGCGGCAAGATCCTCGCGCTCGGGGGCCTCGTCGCGGGAAGCTCGTCGACGCAGGTGCTGCGCGGGACTCCCGCGCGGCTTCGCTCGATCGGCCGGCTCCCGACCGCGACGCACGACGCCGCCGCGGCGCTCGTCGGGCCGGCGGTCTATCTCTTCGGCGGCGGCGAGGCGACCTCGTCGCCGGCGGTCGTCCGCGTCGACCCCGCGACCGGGGCGGCCCGCCCGGCCGGAACGCTGGGGGAGCCGCTCTCCGACCTCGGCGCCGCGACCATCGGCGGCACGGCCTACATCGTCGGCGGCTACACCGGATCGCGCTACGCGACCGCGGTCCTGCGGTTCCGCCCGGGCCGCTCGCCGACCGTCGTGACGCGGCTGCCGGCGGGCCTTCGCTACGCGGGCGTCGCCGCGCTCGGCGGGAAGATCTACGTCGCGGGCGGCCTCACCACTGCGGGCCTCTCCCGCGCGGTCTACGCCGTCGACCCGGCCGCTCGTACCGTCACGAGGATTGCCACCCTGCCCACCGCTCTGGCCCACGTCGCGCTTGCGGCGCGCGGGCAGCGCCTCCTGCTCGTCGGCGGCGGCTCGTCGCGAGTCCTGGCGATCGACCCCTCAGGGAGGGTCACGACGGCCGGGCGGCTACCGACGACGCTCGCCGATCCCGCGGCCGTCGCGCTGAACGGTCACGTCTACGTCCTGGGCGGCGGCACGAACGCGGTGTACCAGCTCGGCTAGTCCGAGAACAGCGGCCGCAGCAGCTCGTCGAAGGTCTGCCGGTCGCAGGACGCGACCACCGCCGGCGTGAGCGCGCGCACCGAGGCCGTCCGGGGAACGTTCATCGCGAGCGCGACCTCGCCGAAGTAGTCCCCGGGCTGGAGCACCCGCCGCGGGCCGAGATCCTCCTGGCTGACCGTGAAGAGCCCCGAGAGCACGATGTAGAAGCGCTCGCCCGGCTCGCCCTCCCGCACGACCTGCCGTCCCGGCGGCACCTCCTCGCGCTGCAGGTGCCGCGCGATCTCGTTCAGCCGCTCGCCGGGCAGCCCGGAGAAGAGCTGCACGCGGGAGAGCTCGGTCACGGTGGCGGGAACGAAGCGCGGGCTCATTCCGACTCGGTCTCCGAGCGGGGGAGCCTCCCGGTTCCCCCGAACCCCCTCCACGTGTCCGCTCCGCGGACGAGCTGCTTCACAGCTGGCACGTCGCGCCTATTGTTGCCGCCGTGAGTGAGCTGAGGGGCTGGAGGTGGTGTCCGCGCTGCCGCGAGGAGCTGCGGGGCGACGAGTCGCGGGTCGAATGCCCCGCCTGCGGGTTCGTCTTCTACGCGAGCTCGAAGGTCACCGCCGGCGCGCTCGTCGTCGACGACGAGGGGCGCGTGCTGCTCGCCCGCCGCGCCGCCGAGCCCGACCGCGGCAAGTGGGACATCCCGGGCGGCTTCCTCGAGGAGGGCGAGCATCCGCTCGACGGTCTGAAGCGCGAGCTGCGCGAGGAGACCGGGCTCGAGGTCGAGCCGCTCGAATGGCTCGGCGTCTGGATGGACGTCTACGGCGGCGACTCGACCGCGGAGGCGACGCTCAACTTCTACTGGACCGCCCGGGCGCTCTCCGGCGAGGCGAGCCCCGCCGACGACGTCGACGACCTGCTCTGGTTCGCCCCGGACGAGCTGCCGGAGCCGGAGGAGCTCGCGTTCGTGAACGTGCCGCTCGTGCTAGCGGACTGGCGCGCGCGGCAGCAGCACGCGTAGCGCGCCCGGCTCGACCGACAGCTCGATCGGCGGCTCGAGGTGCGTCGGCTCGCCGTCGATCGCCGCCTCCAGCGTGGCGGGTGCGTCGATGCTGAAGCGCTCGCCGGAGCGCTCCCGCCAGTGACGCGGCAGCCAGCCCTCGGCCGCGTAGGCGTGCAGCCGCCCTCCGTCGAGCCGCTGGCGTTCGCCGACGTTGAAGAGGCTGAGGTCGTAGGCGTTGTTCGCGACGAGGAGGATCCGGGCGCGCACGGGCTCGCCGTCGAGCCGCGCCCAGACCCCGGCCCGGTCGCGCAGGCTCAGCCAGAACGCCCGCGCTCCCGCGAGCGCCTGGCGGCGTCGCCGGTGGTGCTCGCGCCGGTGGACGAGCGCCGCGTAGAGGCCGAGCGAGACGTTGTTCAGGAAGCGCCTCTCGCCGACCCGGCCGAGGTCGACGCGCCGCTCGTCGCCCGCGAAGGTGTCGAGCGCGCGGACCGGGTCGTCGATGTCCAGGCCGAGGTCGCGGGCGAAGTGGTTGCGAGTCCCGAACGGGACGCACACGAAGGGCAGTCCACGCTCGACTGCCACTGCGGCCACGCTTGCCACAGACCCGTCGCCGCCCGCCGCTCCGAGGATCTGCGTGTCGGCCTCGCGGGCGAGCCCGACCGCGTCGTCGCCCTCGTCGAGCACGCGCGCCTCGATCCCGCGGCGCTCCGCCCCGGCCCGCAGCTCGTCAGCCGAAGGGCCCCGCCCGGTTCCGGAGCGCGGGTTGATGAACAACATGCCTGCCACCGCCCGCCACTAGTGCCCATGGTTCCCGAAGTTAGGCCGGACGGCCCATTGTGGCGTGCGCTGTCTGTCCCGATCATTCCGGTATGGCAGACGGCGACCTCCGGCTTCACCGAATCGAGGACGAGATCGGCGAAGGGCGCTTCGAGCGGTGGCTCGAGTCCGGGCTGGAGAAGATCGAGGCCTACCTCGCGAAGCACGCCGCCTTCCTCGCCTATCTCGAGGCAGCAGAGCAGGCCTGAGCCCAAGCCTGTTTCACCGCCGCGTCGCTTGAAATAACGGCGGTATGAAGCTCAGCTACTTCTGGAAGGGCCTTCCAGGCCACCCGCTCCACCCGCCCTTGACCGACGCGACGATCGGCGCCTACACCGCGGCGACCGTGATGGCGGTTGCAAGCGTCATCGGCGTCGCCCACATCTCCGCCGCGCACGGCTGGTGGCTCGCGCTCGTCATCGGGCTCCTGGTCACCGTGCTGACCGCGACCACGGGCTTCCTCGACTGGATCACGATCGAGTGGGGCTCGCCGATCTGGTGGACGGCGACGTGGCACCTGCTCTCGATGGTGACCGCGACCGTCTTCTTCCTGATCGCCGTGCTCGTGGGCCATGCGGGCTACAAGCACGGCGCGGTCGACGCGGGCCCGTTCATCCTGACGCTCGTCGGCTTCGGCTTCCTGACCCTCGGCGGCTGGCTCGGCGGCGCGATCGTCTTCGTGCACGGGATGCGCGTGCTCAGCCTCACGTCGGAGCCTCCCGGGCGCGCCGTCGCCCCCGTTCCGCACCCCGAGAAGGAAAAGGCAGAGGCCTAGGCCCCGGGAGCGACGGTCTCGTCTGCTTCCGGATCGAGCATTCGATACTTTTCGCGCCGGGCGGGCGAGACGACAACGGAAGGGGGGCACATGCTTGGAGTGAGGGCATGGTGCGCTTCGGTCGCGGCCGTCGCCGCGGTCGTCCTCGGCCTGGGCGTCAGCTCGGGAAGCGCCGGCACCACCGCAGCCAACTGCCTCGCGCACGTCCCCGGCGGGCAGAGCGAGGACTGGTACCAGTACTACACGGTGGGCTGCACCGGTCACGACGAGCCGGAGCTCGATCCGGTCTCGTCGGCGCCGGGCTCCGCGCAGAACATCACATGGCGCGTCCAGCTCCCAGCGGACGGGACGGTCCCGGTATCGAGCGTGGGGCCGACGTTCTGGTTCGGCGGCACGGTCAAGGACACGAACCCGGCGAAGATCGGCGGAGAGGGGTTCCTGGAGCTGCAGTTCTACCCGGACTCGCTCACCACGCGTTGCACGTCGGGCGGGGGCTTCCGGGTCCAGCACGCCCCCGACGTCTACACGGCGTGCTCGCCCGTCTGGACGATTCAGCAGGAGCCGGACGGGTCGATCGGCGAGCCGGCTGCGTTCAACGGCATGCTCATGAACGCCGCGGCAACAGGCCCGTTCGCCATGCACGCCCTCGACATCGTCGACGTCCACATCTGGGCGCCGTCATCGACCGCGGCGTACCAGGAGCAGGTCACGGACGAGACCAGCGGAACGACCTCCAGCGTGCTCGCGCTTGTCAGCCCGGGAGACGGCCCGCTGACGCCGCAGTTCGACACGAACCAGATCGGCAACGCGCTCGACTGGGGCGCCGTCTGGGACACGCCGATGGCCTTCGTCTGGGAGATCGGCCACTCGGACCTCTACGGCGACCATCCGGGTGCCTTCTGCGTTCCGGGTCAGACGTTCTGCGGCTCGTTCAACGCTGCCAACTGGGCCGGCTACCAGCCGATCCGGATCTTCGACGCCACCTTCGGTGACGGCTCGCACCAGCAGAACTGGGCCGTGGTCTCCGACACCGGCGGCAAGGCCGAGGTGCTCGGCGACTCGTTCGTCGGCGCGACCGACTGCCCGAGCTACGGCGGCCCGTACTGCATCTACCCGTGGTTCTCGTGGGACGGCGGAGCACTGAACTACGGCGTCACCTACCCGAACACGGTCGACCGGCTCGGCCAGGAGAACCAGTTCCGGAAGAAGGCGACGTGCCCGGAGGACGGCGTCTTCGCCGGGAAGACCTACTGCGACACGATCGTCCGCTAGCGCGAATTCGAGGAAGGGGCGGGCACGGCCCGCCTCTTCCCGTCTCTAGGCGGCCGCTTCGGCGAGACCGAGGCGTTCCTCGAGCATCGACTTCGGCATCGCCCCGACCGCGGCTGCGGTGGGCTCGCCGTCCTTGAACAGGATCAGCGTCGGAATGGACATGACCCCGTAGCGCTGCGCGACGGCAGGCTCCTCGTCGATGTTGAGCTTGACCACCTTCAGGTCGCCGCGCTCGGACTCGATCTGCTCGAGCACGGGCGCGATCGCGTGGCACGGTCCGCACCACTCGGCCCAGAAGTCGACCAGCACCAGCTGGTCGCTCTCGAGCACCTCGTGGTCGAAGTTCTGTTCGGTTACACCTGTCATGAGTTCCTTTCTACCTCACGTTCCGGACAGTTGAAACGCCCCAGATGGGGCTGTTGTTCCCGCTCGGTACGATCGCCCCATGTTCGAGCCTCTGCCTCCTGTTCCCGATCACCCCGCGCTGGAACGCGAGGTGCTGGAGCGCTGGGATGCGGAGCGGACGTTCGAGCGGCTCCGCGAGCAGAACCGCGGCAACGAGCGCTTCAGCTTCATCGACGGGCCGATCACCGCGAACAACCCGATGGGTGTCCACCACGCCTGGGGACGCGCGCTCAAGGACGTCTTCCAGCGCTACAAGGCCCTGCGCGGCTTCGACCAGCGCTACCAGAACGGCTTCGACTGCCAGGGCCTCTGGGTCGAGGTCGAGGTCGAGAAGGAGCTCGGGCTCAACTCGAAGCGCGAGATCGAGGAGTACGGGCTCGCCGAGTTCGCGGAGCGCTGCAAGGAGCGCGTCGCGCGCTTCGTCGGCGTGATGACGCAGCAGTCGAAGCGCCTCGGCCAGTGGATGGACTGGGGCAACGACTACCTCACGTTCTCCGACACCAACATCGAGTACATCTGGCGGTTCCTGGCCGAGACGAACCGCCGCGGCTGGCTCTACAAGGGCCACCGCTCGACGCAGTGGTGCCCCCGCTGCGGCACGTCGCTCTCGCAGCACGAGCAGGCGGGCGAGGAGAACTACAAGGAGCTCGAGCACCCGTCGCTGTACGTGCGCTTTCCGTTGAAGGACCGGGAGGGCGAGGCGCTCGTCGTCTGGACGACCACGCCGTGGACGCTGCCGGCCAACGTCGCGGCGGCCGTCAAGCCGGACGCCCAGTACGTCCTCCACGAGGACGGCGGCTGGCGGCTGGATCTCGGCGACGGGGTCGAGGGGCGTCGAGTCCCGGGCGAGGAGCTGGTCGGGCTCGAGTACGAGGGCCCCTTCGACGAGCTGGGAGCTCAGGGGAACGTCGCGCACCGCGTGATCCCGTGGAAGGAGGTCGCGCTCGACGAAGGCACGGGAATCGTCCACATCGCCCCGGGCGCCGGCGCCGAGGACTTCGAGCTCTCGCGCGTCCACGACCTGCCGGTGCTTGCGCCGATCGACGAGGGCGGCCGCTTCCTGCCCGGCTACGGGCCGTTGGAGGGCCTCTCGACCGACGAGGCGGCGGAGCCGATCATCGAGGCGCTGCGCGACCGGGGCCTGCTCGTCGAGGCCGGCACGATCGTCCACCGCTACCCGATCTGCTGGCGCTGCAAGACGCCGCTGCTCTTCCGCGTCGTGGACGACTGGTTCATCGGCTGCGACGAGCTGCGGCAGCCGCTGCTTGACGCCAACCAGGAGGTCGAGTGGACCCCGCCCCAGTACCGGAAGCGGATGGACGACTGGCTCCGCAACATGGGCGACTGGAACATCTCGCGGAAGCGGTACTTCGGCCTGCCGCTGCCCTTCTACCCGTGCCACTGCGGGCACCTGAACGTGATCGGCTCGCTGGCCGAGCTGAAGGAGCGCGCCACCTCGGGGCTCGACCAGCTGCAGGAGCTCCATCGCCCGTGGATCGACGAGGTGCCGATCCGCTGCGAGCGCTGCGGCGAGGAGGTGCGCCGGATCCGCGAGGTCGGCGACGCCTGGCTCGACGCGGGGATCGTCCCGCTCTCGACGCTCGGCTGGCAGAACCCGGAATGGGTCGAGCACGGCTACGGCACCGGCGCGGCGAGGGGCCTGACCGGCGCCGACCTGCCCGACAACGACTACTGGGAGCTCTGGTTCCCGGCCGACTGGATCTCGGAGAGCCGTGAGCAGATCCGGCTCTGGTTCTACTCGATCTCGTTCATGTCGATGACGCTCGTCGGGCGGCTGCCGTACCGCCGCGTGCTCGCCTACGAGCGTGTCCGCGACGAGCACGGGCTCGAGATGCACAAGTCGACCGGCAACGCGATCGAGGCGAACGAGGCGTTCGACCGGATGGGCGCCGACATCATGCGCTGGATCTACTGCGCGCAGCCGCCGAATCAGAACGTCAACTTCGGCTACGGGCCCGCGGAGGAGGTGAAGCGCCGCCTGCTGACGCTCTGGAACTCGGTCGGCTTCCTGATCACGTACGGGAACATCGCCGGCTGGCGGCCGGAGTGGGGGAGCGAGGCGCCGTCCGAGCACGCGCTCGACCGCTGGCTCGTCGCGCGTACGGCCGCCCTCGTGCGCGACGCCGAGAGCGCCTACGAACGGTACTGGACGCCCGCGCTCACGAGTCTCTTCGAGCGCTTCGTCGACGACCTCTCGAACTGGTACATCCGCCGCTCGCGGCGCCGCTTCTGGAACGGCGAGCCCGAGGCGCTCCAGACGCTGTGGTGGTCGGTCGTCCAGGCGCTGCGCGTGGTCTCGCCGGCGATGCCGTTCCTGGCCGACCACTTGTGGCGCGGACTCGTGCACGACGGGCCCGACTCGGTGCATCTCGCCGGGTGGCCGGACGTCGCGGAGCCCGACCAGGCGTTCCTCGACGAGATCGAGGAGGTTCGCCGCGTCGTCGAGCTCGGGCGGCAGGCGCGGTCGCAGTCGGGGATCAAGCTCCGCCAGCCCTTGCGCCGCCTCGTCGTGCAGGGCGCGGACGGCGTCTCGCCGCACGCGGCCGAGATCGCTGAGGAGCTCAGCGTCAAGGACGTCGAGTTCGGCGAGGTCGACGCGAGCGAGCTGCGCGTGAAGCCGAACCTGCCGGTCCTCGGCCCGAAGCTCGGCAAAGAGCTCGGCTCCGTGCGGGCCGCGCTCGAGGCCGGGAGCTTCGAGGAGCTGGAGGGCGGCGGCTTTCGCGTCGACGGCCACGACCTCGGCCCAGACGAGGTGATCGTCGAGCGCCGGGGCAAGGAGGGCTGGGCGGTCGCCGGCGAGGACGGCCTCACGGTCGCGCTCGACCTCGCGCTGGATCCCGAGCTGGAGCTCGAAGGCCGGGTGCGCGACCTGATCCACGAGATCAACCGCCTGCGCAGGGAGCAGGGCCTCGAGCTGACGGACCGGATCGTCCTCACCCTTCCGCAGAGCGAGGAAGCGCTGCTCCGGCACGAGGACTGGATCAAGGAGGAAACCCTCGCCGTGCGCGTCGAGACGGACGGCTCCGAGCTCCGCATCGCAAAGGCTTCCTAGAAGTCGGAGAAAGCCCGTCGCTCGGGGGGTGGTGGCGACGGGCTCTCCCCATTGCTCGCCGCGGGCCTCAAGGCCAGGTACAGGGCTCCGCGGCTCGCATCGCCCAGTAGCAGGAAGGTATCCCGCGCGCGGCCGCTTTCCAATAGGCCGTCCGGCCCATCTTTGGAAACGGCAAGGAGCATGCTTGCGCTCACAAAGAGCTCCAGCCCGACGCGTATCATCAGAAGGCCCAGTGACCCCCCAGGACCAGGCTGTCTACTTCAATGCGGTGCCGCTGCTCGTGCTGGCGGCTGCCTATCTGTTCGTCGCCGCCCTCCTCGGGCCGACGCTCTGGCGGGAGCGCAACCGCGCGGGGCTCGCCGACCTCGCCGTCGCGCTCGTGTTCCCGCTCGTCGGCATCACGGCGGCGATCTTCGGCGTCGTCGTGCTGGTGGACCGCTCTCCGATCGGCGGGCACGTCTGGCCGCCGTTCATCGCCTGCGTGATCGGCCTCGTTCCGCCGGCGATGGTCTGCGTGGCGCGCTGGCACGACCGCTCGAACGTCTTCTTGAGCGGCGCGCGCGCGCGTGAGGCCGAGGAGCTCGTCTCGCTTCGGGACCGCGAGCTCGACGCGGTCGCGGCGCTCGCGAGCTCGCTGGCGCGGATGCAGGAGCCCGTCGCGGCCGGCAGGGCGCTGCTCGACGAGACGGCGGCGCTGCTGGGCGTCGAGTTCGCCGCGCTCGCCCTGATCGACGAGGAACGACGCGAGGCCCACGGGCTCGTCGCGCGAACCGCGGGCGAGGACATCGCGTGGTGGGCCAAGGTGCGACTCGACCTCGCCGGCGAGCCGTCGGGGATCGCGAGCTCCTACTTCGAAGCCGCACCGCTCGCCGTCTACGACATCGAGGCGTCCCCGCTCGTCAGCCGCCGCCTGGCCGAAGCCAGCGGTGCGAAGAGCGCCGCCTTCGTGCCGCTGACGGTCGACGAGCGCGTGATCGGCGTCCTCGTCGCCGCGTCCACGACCGGGAAGCGCGTCTTCGCGCCCGACGAGCTTCGTCTGATGCAGGCCGTCGCAGGCGAGGCCGCGATCGCCCTCGACCGGACGCGCTCAGCGGCCGCCCTGGACGAGGCGCTCGCGCGCGAGCGCCTGGTCGCCGAGATCTCCCGACGCGTCCGTTCCGTCCACAATCTCGACACGGTCACGCGCGTCGCGGTGAAGGAGACCGGCCGCGCGCTCGGCGCATCGCGATGCTTCATCCGCCTCGGCGAGCCGGGCGAGCGGCTGCCGATGCATGCGGAGTGGTTCGCGGAAGGCCTGTCGCCCATCGGCGAGCAGGCGGTCGAGCGGCTCCCCGCGTCGAACCTCGCTGCCCGCGACCGGCGCACGGTCGCGATCGCGGACGCGCGCAACGAGCCGGAGCTCGAGGATCCGCTCCTTGGCGGGCAGGAGATCCTCGAAGAGCTCCGCTCCCGCGCCGTGCTGGCGACGCCGGTGGTCGTCTTCGACCGGATGATCGGCGTCCTCGGCCTGCATCGCACGGAGCCGCGGCCGTGGACACAGAGCGACGTCGCAGTGGCCGAGGCCGTCGCGCACGAGATCGGGCTTGCCGTTCACGCCGCCGGCCTCCTGGAGGAGAACGAGCGGCGTCTCGGCGAGCAGAGCGCGCTCCTGAAGGCCGCGCAGGTCGTGGCGAGCGAGCTCGAGATCAACGCCGTCCTGCAGCGTCTCGTGGACGAGGTCGCCGGGCTGCTCCGCGCAGAGGCCGTCGACTGCTACCTGCTCGACCGCGAGCGCGGCGTCCTGCGCTGCGCCGCCGTCCACGGGCTTCCGGAGGAGATGCTGGGCTTCGAGTTCTCTGCCGAGCGCGGGCTCGCCGGGCGCGCGATCCTGCGCGGCCGCTCGGCGCTCGCCGACGACTACGCGCAGGTGCCCGAGGCGGTACCGCATCCTGCCTACGACGGCTTCCGCAGCGCGGTCGTCGCACCGATGCGCTGGTCGGGCGAGGTCAAGGGCGTGCTCGGCGTCGGCACCCGGGATCCGGCGCGCCGCCTGACCCACGCCGAGGCCGACCTGCTCGAGACGTTCGCGAACCTCGCGGCGCTCGCGCTGCGCAACGCTGAGAGCTTCGAAGAACGCTCCCGCCAGGCCCGCGTCCAGCGCGGCTTCTACCGGATCGCCGCGGTGCTGGCCGAGCCGATCTCCCTGGAGGAGACGCTCGACGCGCTCGCCCAGGCCGCGGCCGAGGCCCTGGGCGGCGCGAGCGCGGCGGTGATCATGCCCGGCCCGGACGACCTGCGTCTCGCGGGACTGCACGGCCTGCCCGCTCCGCTGATCAGGTTCCTGGAAGACGGCCTCGGCGGCCCGGACGACCCGCTGCGCGCGGGCGCCCGGCGGCGCCGGGTGCTTGCGGCGCCGAGGCTCGAGGACGACGACCGCTTCGACGAGCGCTGGCGGCAGATCGCCGACGAGTGCGGCTACCGGTCGCTCCTTGCGGCTCCGGTCGAGACCCCGCGAGTGGAGGAGGGCGGGCTGGTGCTCGTCTTCTTCGCCGATGAGCGGCGCTTCGCCGACGATGATCTCGAGCTCGCGCGGAACCTGACCGCGGCCGCACGCGGCGCTCTCGAGCGAAGCGAGCTCTTCGAGGCCGAACGGCGCTCGCGCGCGCTTGCGCAGCAGCTCGCCGAGACGACGCGGATCCTCACGCCCGAGCTCGACCCCGCCGTCGTCCTGGACGAGGTCGCCCAGCGGGCTCCCGGGCTGCTCTCCGCCGATGCGGCCGTTCTGCGGCTGCTCGAGGCCGACGAGCTCGTCCTCGGTGCCGCGAGCGGCATCTCCGACGAGTCCGCGCTGGAGGAGCGGCTGCCTTCGACGGCCCGGCTGGCCGGCGACGCGGTGCAGTCGCGCGGCCCGGTCGCGGTCCCCGACGCGCGGGACAACCAGCGCCTGCTGCAGGCCGACCCGGTGCTGGCAACCGGCTACGCAGGCTACGCGGCGGCGCCGCTCGTGGGGCCGGAGGGCACCGTGCACGGCGTCCTCTCCGTCTACACCGAGGGGCCGCGCCGCTGGGCAGACGAGGAGATCGAGGCGCTGGTCAACTTCGCGCGCAGCGTGTCCGCCGCGGTCTCCAGCGCCGAGCTCTACCAGCGGGTCGCGCTCGAGCGCGACCGGAGCGAGGCGATCCTCTCCAACATCGCCGACGGCATCGTCGCGATCGACCGCGAGCGGAAGGTCGTGCTCTGGAACGCCGCCGCCGAGGCGATCACGGGCGTGCCCGCGGCGGAGGCGCTGCACCGCTCCCCGGGCGAGGTGCTCCAGCGCGAGCTCGAGTCACCAGGCGAGGCACCGGCCGGCGAGCGGCTCGTCTCGATCCGCCGCGGCAGCGAGGAGCTCTGGCTCTCGCTGACCGAGGCGGTCATGCGCGACCCCGCCGGGGCCGTGGCCGGCCGGATCTTCGCGTTCCGCGACATCTCGGCGGAGCGCGTCGTCGAGCAGATGAAGCGCGAGTTCGTCTCCAACGTCTCGCGTGAGCTTCGCTCGCCGCTGACCTCCATCTACGGGTTCGCCGAGACGCTCCTCCGCGACGACGTGCTCTTCGGCGACGAGGAGCGCGAGACGTTCTTGCGCTACATCACCTCGGAGGCGGGCCGGCTGACGGTGATCGTCGACCGGCTGCTCGCGGTCGCGCGGCTGGACACCGGCGACCTCCAGGTCAACCTCGCGCCCACCGACGTCGGCGCCCTCGTCCGCGAGGTCGTCGCCTCGGCGGAGCAGACGCTCGGCGGGGACGGCCACGAGTTCGTGCTCGACCTGCCGCCCGACCAGCTCGAGGCCGACGCCGATCGCGACAAGCTTCGCCAGATCGTGGTCGATCTCGTCGAGAACGCGGTCAAGTACTCACCGGACGGCGGGACGATCCGGGTGTCGGTGCGCCGCCGGGACGACGCCGTCGAGATCAGCATCGACGACGAAGGGATCGGGATCCCGGACGCCGAGCGCGATCGGATCTTCCAGAAGTTCTACCGGGCCGAATCGGAGGGCCGAGACCTCGCGAGCGGCGGCAGCGGGCTCGGCCTTTTCATCGCCAGAGAGCTGCTCGCCGCGATGCGCGGCCGCATCTGGGTGCGCCCTCGCGACGGGCGAGGCTCCAGTTTCGTGTTCACTTTGCCGCTTGCCGGGCAAGCTCTACTCAGCGAGCGGGAGTGAAGGGGGAGGAATGGACGCGGATCGCAACGTGAGGGTGCTGGTCATCGACGACGAGGCGCCGATCCGCTTGCTCTGCCGGGTCAACCTCGAAGCCGAGAAGATGGACGTGCTCGAGGCGAGCGACGGACCGACCGGGCTCGAGAAGGCGCGCAACGACGAGCCGGACGTGATCCTCCTCGACGTGATGATGCCCGGGCTCGACGGCTGGCAGGTCGCCGAGGAGCTGATCGGCGACGAGCGCACGCGCGCGATCCCGATCGTGTTTCTGACCGCGCGCGCCGAGGCACGCGACCGGGCGCGAGGGCTCGACCTCGGCGGCATCGACTACGTGACGAAGCCGTTCAACCCTGTCGAGCTGGCACCGCTCGTCCGGGAGCTGATCCATCGGGTCGACCGCGGCGAGCGGGAGGAAGTGCGGCGCGAGAAGATCGCCGAGCTGCGCGACCTGATCGAGCCGGGCGAAAGCTAACTCGGAGTCCTCTGAGCTACCGGCCGGCGAAGTCGGTCGTCACGACGATGGCACCGGCGTGGCCCTCGAAGGTGCCGGTGCGCTCGCCGACGCCGACGGTCCTGTAGCCGGGCCGCAGCAAGTTGGCCCGGTGCTCCGGGCTCGCGAGCCACAGGTTGACGAGGGACTGGGCCGCGGCCAGCGAGCCCGACGCCCACGCGAGGTTCTCGCCGATGCGCGGCGCCCGCACGCCGGCCCTGCGGATCCGGGCGGCGAATGCGCCGTGGGCGAACGTGTCCGTGCGGATCATCGCCACCGAGTGGCGGCATGCCGTGCGCTGGAGCCGCGAGTCGATTCGGAGCGGCGCGAGCCCGTGTGCGTGCCGTGCCGCGTTCATCGCCTGCAGGAGCGCGAGCTCCCCGGACGTCGGCGCTGCCTTGGCCTGGCCGCCGAAAAACGCCAACGCGAAAACCACCACAACTGCTGTGAGTACTCGCCGGGGCACGAGTGCGGCGGATATAAGCAGACCTTCCGGACGCAAAGCTGCTTGAAACTGACCTTTTTACAGTTTTCAAGCACTCAAAATTCCCGCTACGAGCGAGAAGTTTGCGCTTCCCCACTTGAAAAGTAGACTCTGATCTCCCCTTCCGGGACGTAGCGCAGCCTGGTTAGCGCGCCTGCTTTGGGAGCAGGAGGCCGGCGGTTCGAATCCGCCCGTCCCGACCTCGTCAGAGCGGCAGATCGGGAGTCGAGACGACTCCCAGCCGCGCGAGCAGGGCCTTCGACTCCTTTGCCTCGGCTTCGCCGTCCTCGCCCCGTTTCTCGGCGAGGCGGGCGAGGGCGTCGAGCGCGAGGGCGCGCTCGTACGTCTCGTCCGCGACCCGTGCGAGGTCGAGGCTCTCGCGTAGCGCTTGCTCCGCCGCGTCGAGGTTGCCCTGCTGCATGAGGGCGTAGCCGCGGACGCGGTGCACGAGCGCGTTCTGCAGCGATCCGCCTCCCGTCTGCTCGATCGCGGAGAGCGTCTCCTCGGCCTGGATCAACGCCTCCTCCGGGTTGCGCGAGAAGACTGCGAGCTCCGCCAGCCTCGCCTTCGCCTCGATGACCATGCTCGCCGCCTGGATCTCGTCGAACGCGGCCAGCGCCTCGTCGAGCAGCCTCCGCGCGTCGTCCAGCCGCCCTTCCCGCGCCATCACGCGGCCGAGGTTGCAGAGCGACACGGCCGTGAGGAGCCGGTGGCCGGAGCTCTGGAACACGTCTCGCGCCTCGGCGCAGAGGTCGGCCGCCGTCGACAGGTAGCCCTGGTCGGACTTGATCTCGCCGATGTTGCTGGTCACGGTCGCGGCGCCGACGACGTCGCCGATCCGCTCGCGGAGGGCCTTGCTCCGCTCGTAGAGGTCGAGCGACTCCTGCCAGCGCGCCTCGTAGTGGGCGTCGAGGCCCATGTTGTTGAGCGCGTTCGCCTGCCCGAGGAGATCGCCGAGCTCCTCGTAGATGGGGAGGGCGAGGCCGCGGAAGGCGGCGCGGTCGGGATTCCGGTTCGAGATGTAGGCGTAGTGGATGAGGTGGTAGGCATGCGCGAGCGCAGGGAGGTCGACTGCCTCGGTCGCCTCGGCGATGACGCGCTTGCACCACTCGGCGCCGTCCGCGAACTCGCCCTGGCGCACCCGCACGCCGGCGTAGGCGAGCGAGAGCTCGAACCGCATCTGCCGCAGCTCGTCGGCCGGGAGCGACTCGAGCGCGCCGAGGCCGCGGTTGTACCAGCGCAGCGCCTCCGGATAGCGGCCGAAGCGCTCGCGGATGATCCCTTCCTTGAGCAGGAGGCGCGGATGGCGGTCAAGCTTCCGGGCCTTCGTGTACGCCTCGGCCGCGTCGGCGTAGAGCCCGGCGAGCTCGCTGACGTCGCCGAGCGACTCCCAGACTCCTGCTAGACCCTCGGGCGTCTCTTCGAGCCTGGGCGCGATCTCGAGCGCGCGGCGGTAGAACCCGGCGGCTTCGATGTTCGCGTACTTGGTCTGCGCGCGCTCACCCGCGAGCAACGAGTAGCGATACGTCTTCTCGTGGTCGCCCGCATGGAAGAAGTGCAGCGAGAGCAGCTCGGCGAACTCGCCGCGGCCTTCCCGCTCGAGCCGCTCGTACGCCTCGCCGACCCTCGCGTGCAGCTCGCCCCTGCGCTTGAACGACAGGCCTTCGTAGGCCGCGTCGCGGAAGAGCGCGTGCCGAAAGCGGAACGCTCCGGGCGTGTAGGGGTCGCGCTCGATGAACTCGCCCAGCCGGTCCCACGCCGCCGAGTCGGCAGAGGCCTCCGCGTCGTCGGCGAGCACGTTCGCGACGAGATCGGCGCTGAAGCTCGCGCCCAGCACGGCCGCGTAGCGGAGCAGCGTCCGGTCGCCCGGCGGCAGCTTGTCGATCCGCGTCGCGACGACCGCCTCGACGGTCTCCGGCAGCGCCTCGTCCTCGGGGGCGCCCGACGAGGTCACCAGCTCCTGCAGGAAGAGCGGATTGCCGCCCGCGCGCTCCGCGATCGCCGCGACCTCGTGCTGCAGGAGCCCGGTCGCCGCGCTGGCGCCGATCAGCTCGCGCGACTCATCGGCGGTGAGGGGCTGCACGTGGATCGTCATCGCGGGGATCGGCGGGACGCCGTCGGCGGCCGAGAAGCCGCCTTCCACCGGCCTGCGGGTGACGCAGATCAGCCACGGCTTGGTTGGCACCTGCGTGGCGAGGTGGCGGAGGAGCTCCGCAGAGGCTTCGTCCATCCAGTGCGCGTCCTCGACGACCAGCAGCGTCGGGCTGGAAAGCACCTTCGCGAGCAGGGTCTCGATCACGCCGTGCAGCCGGGCGCGGCGGAAGGCGGGCTGCAGCTCCTCGACCTCGCGGGTCTGCTCCACCTCGAGATCGAGCGGCAGCGCCACCAGGGGCAGCCACGGGAGCAACTCCGGGTCGAGCTGCTCGATCCGTTGCCGCAGCGCCGTGGGCGCGCTTCCGTTCGCCGGCAGCTCCAGCAGCGTCCGGAGCAGCGCCCGGAAGGCGAAGTACGGCGTCGATGCCTCGTACTGCTCGCAGACCGCGGTCAGGGTCTCCAGATCGGGAGCGCGTGCCTGCAGCTCCTCGACCAGGCGGGACTTCCCGAGCCCCGGCTCGCCGATCAGCTCGACGATGTTCCCGAAGCCCATGCGTACGGGGCCGAGCGCGGCGGAGACGATCGTGAGCTCGCGCTCGCGCCCGACGAACGGCATGCGCTGGCGCTCCTCGTGCCCGTGCTCGTCCGCTCCGGCGACCCCGTGGACGTCGAGGGCGGTCACGGGCTCGTCGATGCCCTTGAGCCGGAACGGCTCCAGCTCCGTGGTGTCGAACGAGCTGCGGCAGCGGTCGAGCACGTCCTGCGTCGTCAGCACCTGTCCCGGCTGCGCCTTCGCCATCAGCCGGGCCGCGAGCGCGGCCGTCTTGCCGAGGATGGTGTAGGTCCTCCGGAAACGGGCGCCGACCTCGCCGGCGAACACGCGGCCGCGGCTGGCCCCCATCCGCAGCGGCAGACGGTTGGGGCCACCGGCGATCCCGAGCAGCGTCCGGAGCAGTCGCTCCTCGTCCTCGCCCTCGGTCTGGGGCGCGCCCGCGACGAAGATGATCTTCGCCCCGTCGGCGTCGACGTCGGTCTCGAGGAACGTGACGCCGTGCTCCTCCGCCGTCTGCTGCGCCGAGACGATCAGCTCCTCGAACGCCTCGGCCACGGCGCCGGCGCCCTCCTCGGCCAGGAGCGCGTCGACTCCGCCGACGTGCACGAAGCCGACGGAGGCCTGCCGGTGCTCGGGTTCCGTCTCGCCCGCCTCGAGGTGCCTGCGCACCGGACCCGGAACCGCGGAGCCGATGTTGACGGACTCGAGCGGCGGCAGCGGCGATTCGTCGGCGGCCACGCCGGCGGGCGCGTTCAGCAGGAGCCCGCCACTTTTCGGCTCTGCGAAGAGCCCGGAGGGCAGCCGTGCGGCCGTTTCCGCGCTGACGAGGATCTCGCCGGCCTCGGCGCCGCCTTCCATCTCGACGGTTCGCGTCACACCGGGGCCGATGACGAGCAGCTCCCGGTGCGACTGGCCGACGAGGAAGAAGTCGTAGTCGTCGCCGTGGACGCCGACGTGCATCTTCAGGGAAACGGGCCCCACCGACGTCTGCGGATCGCCCAGCTCCTCGAGCGCGCGGCGCATGCCGTACGCGGCGTCACAGGCGCGGGCCGTGTGGTCGTCGCCGGAGAAGAAGAGCAGCAGCGCGTCGCCGCCGAACTTGAGCAGCCCTCCGCCGCCCGCATATGCGACCGCCAGCAGCCGCGCGAACACGAGATTCATCACGTCCGTGACCTCTTCGGCGCCGAGCTTCCCCTTCTGGGCGAGGCGCTCGGACATCGCCGTGAAGCCCGAGATGTCGACGAACGCGAGCGTCCCCTCGAGCCGGCGGTGACGCGCGTCGGGCGTTTCGCGCAGCCAGTCGACGACGACGCGCGGGACGAACGGGGTCAGGTCCACGGACGGGACGGTTTCAGGAGCCGCCATCAACCACCTTTCGCTGCACCCGCCCCTCCTCTTCTTCGCGCGGCCGGCCCAGCCTGATTGTCGCATGGCGTGGTTGACAAAGGCCGAAAACGTGTCAGATTTGAGCGGTTCCCCGGACTGGGGAAGCTCGAGGGAGAGAGGAGCAACGTGAGGGGTGCTGCGGCCGGCACAGGCTTTCGTAGGGTCGGCTGGCGTCTGCTTCAGCTGACCGCGGCCGGGGTCCTGGCCGCAGGGCTGCTTGCAGGCGCGAGCGTGGGCGCGGACGGCTTCCAGTCGCCCAACGACAACCTGAACCTCAGTCTCGCCGTCGGCAGCTCGAAGACCGTCAAGCCGACGCTGCACCTCGATGCGCTTCCCCCGAGCGCGGACATCCTCCTCGCCCTCGACACGACCGGCAGCATGGGCACGGCGATCGCCAACGCGCGGTCCGACGCCGATTCGATCGTTTCGCAGATCCAGAGCGAGATTCCGACTGCCAAGTTTGCGGTCGCCGACTTCAAGGACTACGACGACGGCGCGCTGAACAACCTCCTCGGCGGGCCCGGCGATTACCCGTGGCGCATCGACCAGGACTTCACCACGAATGCGGCCGACTCCGCCTGCAGTAGTGGCGAGATCCACGTCAGTCAGATCGCCTGCGCCCTTCAAGGGCTTTCTGCGAGCGGCGGCGATGACACCCCTGAGGCTTACAACCGCGCGTTCCACGAGGCGTTCAGCGGATCCGGCCTGTCGGATGCCGCCAACCTCCACTGGGACGCCGGGGCCTCTCGCTTCATGATCGTGCTCGGCGATTCCCTCCCGCATGACGCCAACCTCAGCACCGCGTTCGCGACCGGAACCTGCCCCGCGACGTCGCCGACCGATCCGGGATCCGCCTTCCAGGTCGGAAACGCCAACTACGGCGCCGTTGGCCAGCTGCACACCCTCGACGTGCTCGACGGGCTGACTGCGAGCCACACAAACCTGTCGTTCGTGACGTACAACCCGAGCAACACGTTTGGCGGCATCTCCGTCGCAGGTTGCCAGGCCGCGATGGCCCAGTACGCGGGCGGCTCCGAGGTCACTCATGGCAACACGGATTCGCTCGGGACGCAGATCGTCAACCTGGTCACCACCGCTGCGCAGCACATCGACAAGCTCGACTTCCAGATCACGGGGACCGGCCCGAACGGGCAGGCGGTCGCCTCGCCGGAGAGTTGGTTCAGCTTCGACCCGCCGCTGCCGTACGGCCCGATCAGCGCCCCCGCGGACGTGACGTTCAGCGAGACCGTGAACGTGCCGCAGAGCGCGGCGACGGGCTCCTACAGCTTCCACATCGCCGCCGTGGCCGACGGCTCCTTGCGCGCGACGCAGACCGTCAACGTCACCGTGACGCAGGTACCCGTCAGCGCGCTGACGATGACCTCGGACGAGTCGACGATCCCGGCGGGGATCGCCAGTGCGCCGCTCGGCGCGATTCCCGCGTCACGCCTCGCGACGCTCAGCCCCGACCCGAACTCCTCGGGCCCGGCCGGCTCGACCGGAGGAACGGGCTCGATCGGCGGCGTCGGCTCCATCGGCGGGGTTGGGAGCATCGGCGGGGTCGGCAGCATCGGCGGCGTTGGCTCGATCGGCGGCGTCGGCTCCATCGGCGGGGTGGGCTCCATCGGCGGCGTGGGCTCGATCTCGCTCAGCTCGATCGGCCTGCTCTCGACCGGAGGCGTCGGCTCGATCGGCGGCGTCGGCAGCATCGGCGGGGTCGGCTCGATCGACCTCACTTCGATCCCGAACGCGACGCAGGTCCTGAAGAACGTCCTCCTGTCGCAGATCCCGCTGATCGGGACGACGTGGGCGGACATCCTCAAGGACACGCCGATGGCGACCCAGCCGCTGCAGGCGGTCACGTTCTACGACATGGCGACCTGGACCGACCGGACCAACAGCAGCGACGGCATGATCCCGTGGGAGCGGTTCACGCGGCTGCCGCTGCGAGCCATCGACTTCAGCACGACGCTCTGGCGCAACGTCCCGCTCGCCGCGCTGCTGCTCGGAAACGCGCCGCTCGACACGCTTCCGACGCCGCTGCAACCCAACGGGACGCCCTATGCGAGCTGGAGCAGCGCGCTCACCGGTAGCGGCGGCAGCACCACCGGCCTCGACACCTCCAAGGACACGGCGTTCGGCGTCGCGATCGCGGGGCAGCTCGGCACCCCGAACCTCGGCACGCTCACGGTGAGCGCCACCGGAGGCGTCGGCTCCATCGGCGCGGTCGGCTCGATCGGCGGTGTGGGCTCGATCGGCGGCGTCGGCTCCATCGACGCGAGCCAGATCGACCTCCGCTTCACGGGGCTCAGCAGCGTGCCGCTCGACCACGTCTCGCCGCTCGCCGACATCGTCAGCTGCGGCGGCTCGTTCGCCTGCACCGGCAAGACCCTCGGCGACGCCTCCGGCGCGAACGCGATCAAGCCGGGCGTGAACGTCGGGATGATCTTCAGCCACCTCCAGCCGCCGTACGACACGACCACGGTGACGGTCGGCCAGCTCGTCCAGGCGATGCTCGGCGTCTCCGACTACCCGTGGGAGCAGATCAACATCCAGGGCCTGCAGAACGTGCCCGGGGTCGGCACCGGACAGAACGTGCACTACCACGTCGACTTCGACCTCCTCTGCTCGGTCGGCCAGAGCTTCAACGTGCACACGAGCCTGCCAACGGGCTTCTTCCCGGTCGCAGGGTCGTCGACCCTCTCCTATGCCGGCGGCGACGCCGTTGCCACGGCGGATCCGACCGGGCCGCCCTCCGACCCGACCTGGTCGGTCGCGGCACCCGGCCCATGCGCCGGTGCGGACGGCGCCTCGAGGCACGTCCGCCTCAACTTCCAGTCGTACGCGGGGCTGACCCTCGGGAGCAAGACCTCGAACGTCGACGTCAGCGTCAACGACAACACCTACTCGGCCGCGAATCAGGCGCCCGTGCTCGTGACGCAGAACTGGGAGCCGAGCGACGATCCGACGACCGCGCCGACGATCGGCAAGGACACGCTGATCGTCGGGCACATCGCGACGGCGAACGACACCGACTACTACCGCTTCCCGCTCGACAACCTCCAGGCGGGCTCGCGTGTCACCGCGTACCTGAAGGTTCCGACCGACGGGACCGACCTCGACCTCGCGATGAGCAAGCCACCCACGCCCGGGCCGCAGCCCGCGGGCGGCGTCGGCTCGATCGGCGGCGTCGGCAGCATCCCGGTCGAGGACACGTTCCCGGGCGAGAACAACTCGACCAACGCGCTACAGCCTGACGCCCAGTCCGACCTCGGTGCTGCTGCCACCGGCGGCGTCGGTTCGATCGGCGGCGTCGGCAGCATCTCGGCGAACCGCGGCAGCGTGAACGAGGAGACGCAGATCGTCACGCACGGGGAGACCGGATCGGCCGTCATCGGCGTAAGCGGGTACAACGGCGCCTTCAGCCCTGAGCGCTACGTGCTGCGGATCAAGGTGACGCCGCCGCCAACCGTGCCGCCGTGTCCGGCGGTGACCGGCCTCGACACCGCGGCGCCGGGGACGCTCCCCAACGTCAACTCGCTGCCGACCAGCACGAGGGCGCTCTTCCTGGTCGACCGCCAGCGGCTCGTCGGGCTCTACGGCCTCGACCGCACCAACGCCCTGCTCAACTCCGACATGTCGTCGCCGCTCAACCAGGTCGCCGCGATGGTCAACGGCACCGTCCTGCAGGTCGACGGCGATGCGAACGTCCGCAGCGCCTACGGCGCCTGGGACGCGAGCCCGTGCGACGTCGAGCGCGCCAACGGCGTCGTGCGCGCGATCAACGGGCTGGTCGCGACCTACCGCGCACGCCTGCCGAACCTGAAGTTCATCGTCCTCCTCGGCAGCAGCCAGGTGGAGCCGAGCTGGCTGCAGCAGGATCCGAGCAACACCGCCCCGGAAGTGGACGAGGCGAACGACCTCGCGTTCACGACCCGCGGCCTCAGCACCGCGAACTCGGTGTATGCGGCGGCAGCGAAGGACATGATCCCGACCGACGGCGCTTACGGGAACTTCACCCCGATCACGTGGCTCGGGCACCAGGTTCCGATCCCGCAGATCAGCGTCTCGCGCGTGCTCGAGACGCCCGAGGACATCAACGCACAGCTGAGCCAGTTCGCGAGCCCCAGCGTGAACGGCACGCTCAACCCGCACACCGCCCTCACCACCGGGTACTCGTTCTTCGCGGACGGCGCCGCCAACGCCGACGCCGCCCTCGCCTCGCAGCTGCAGCTGGCGCCGAGCGCGCACACCCTGCTCGGGCCGAGCACGAACTGGAACCACGCCGCCCTGCTCTCAAGCTTCTTCAACGCGAGCCCGGTGCCGGACGTCGGCGCGATCTGGGCGCACTACAGCCACTGGCTCGCACAGCCGGCCTCGCCGGCGATCCCGACCGCGTTCACCGACCTGTCGAGCACCGCGGACGTCAACGCTGCGCACCCGCTCGCAGGCCGCCTGCTCTTCACCGTGGGCTGCCACGCCGGGCTCAGCATCCCCGACACGCTGATGCGGCCAGACCCGCTCTCGAGCTTCAGCCCCGACATCCAGCGCCGCTTCCTCGACTGGGCGCAGGCGTACGGCAACGCGAAGGCGGCCGTCTACGTCGCGAACACGGGCTTCGGCTACGGGGACACAGACGTGAGCGACCTCTCCGAGCGGCTCTACGACCACTTCGCCACCGACATCAACTCGGGCGGGACGGTCGGCGAGCAGTGGATCCGGGCGCTGCACCAGTACTACTCGGAACCCTCGAACTACGACGTGCTCGACGAGAAGGTCATGCTCGAGTCGAACATGTACGGCCTGCCGTTCTACACCTTCGGCGGCACGCCGCAGCACGTTCCGACGCCTCCGACGCCGCCGACCGTCGTGAACGAGGGCGGCGTCGACACGGCGCACCTGGCCGAGGTCACGGGCTTCAACATCGGACAGACCGCCGGCCTCTTCGTCGACCCGAGCCGGCCCGACGGCTCGACGTTCACCTCGAACGGCGTCCCGTGGACGATGGGCACCCTCGCGGTCTTCTACCGGCCGGAGCAGCCGACCGCCTCGCGCGACGTGACGGTGCCGAACGAGCCTGCGCACGGCGTCTGGATCAGGACGCTGACGACGCACACGCTCGCGAACGTGACGCCGTACAAGCCGTTCCCGATCGTGCGCTCGGCAGAGGACAAGCCGCTGACCGACTACCCGAACATCTTCTTCCCGGCCGCGGTCGCGAGCGTCAACCGCGACGTGACCTTCGGCGCCGAGCACGACACCCTGGTGGTCAACCTCGGGCACTTCTTCCCGAACACGACCGGCAACCAGGGCACCGAGCAGGTCGTGGACACGGCCGGGCTCGACGTCGGATTCTCGAACTCGACCGACACGATCGCGCCGCAGATCAGGCAGACGAACGCGGTCCAGACCGGCACGAGCGTCACCGCCTTCGTGCGCGTCGGAGATGCCTCCGGGCTGAGCCGCGTCGCCGTGCTGTACCACCTCACGGGCAGCGGCGTCTGGCACGTCCAGCTGCTCGACCACGCGAGCGGCGACCTGTGGAGCAAGACGTTCGACGTCGGCAGCACGAACGCGATCCAGCTCGACTCCGAGGCCGAGGACCTGGCCGGCAACGTCTCCTACAGTTTCAACAAGGCGGTCAACTTCCAGTCGGTCGACGCGGGCACGGTGACGCCGCCGACGATCCAGATCAACGCGCCGCTGCCGACGACCAACTTCGCGCTGAACCAGCAGGTGCAGGCGAACTTCTCGTGCTCGTCCGCCGCGGGCATCGCGAGCTGTCTCGGGGCGACCGACGGCGGGGCCTCGATCCAGAGCGGCGGCCTGCTCGACACGAGCAAGCCGGGGACGCACACCTTCACGGTCGCGGCCGTGGATCTCGCCGGCCATGCGGCGACGCAGAGCGTCACCTACACCGTGAGCTTCACCTTCGTCGGCTTCCAGCCGCCCGTCGACCCGCCGCCGCTGCTGAACATCGTGAACGCGGGCAGCACGGTGCCGGTCAAGTGGACGCTCGCTGACAGCGCGGGCAACCTGTATGCGAACCTGAACGCGGTTCAGTCGCTCTCTTCGAAGCAGATCAGGTGCCCGAACGCCACCACCGACCCAGCGGGTCAGGACATGCCCATCGGGACGACCGACATCCTCAAGCTCCAGGGGACGACGTTCCAGTTCAACTGGAAGACGACGACGTCCTGGCAGGGGACTTGCCGCCGGTTCTACATCCACCTGTCCGACGGCTCCACGCCGTTCGCCGACTTCCGGTTCAGATAGCCGAGGCGCGGCGGGCGCTCCCCCGGAACGTCCGCGCGCTCAGCTGGGTCTCGTTCGCGAACGACGCCGCGAGCGAGCTCGCCTATCCGGTCGTCCCGCTCTTCCTGACGGTGACGCTCGGCGCGCCGGTGGCCGCGGTGGGCCTGATCGAGGGCGTGGCGGAGGGGATCGCGGTCGGCCTCCGAGGGGCGTCAGGGTGGCTCTCCGACCGCTGGGGCGAGCGGCGGCTGCCCTGGGTGACGGGCGGCTACGCCGGGTCCGCTGCTGGCCGGGTCGTGGTCGCTGCCGCGCCCGCCTGGGGCTGGGTGCTCTTCGGGCGGGTGGTCGACCGCCTCGGCAAGGGCGCCCGCACCGCGCCGCGTGACGCGCTGATCCGCGACTCGACCCCCGCGCCGCTCCTCGGGGCCGCGTTCGGCTACCACCGCGCGCTCGACACGGCCGGCGCCGTCGTCGGACCGTTGATCGCGGCCGGGCTGCTCGCCGCGGGGCTCTCGTTCCGGAGTGTGCTCTGGTTCGCCGTCGGGCCGGGGATCGTGGCGCTGCTCCTGCTGCGTGCCGTCCGGGAGGCGCCTCGCGCCGAGGCGGCCCCGGCCGCCGCGCCCGCGGATCCGGGCCCGCTGCCACGGTCGTTCTGGGTCGCCACCGGGATCTGGGTCGTGTTCTCGCTGGGGAACTCCAGCGACGTCTTCCTGCTGCTGCGGTCGAAGGAGCTCGGCCTCGGCACGACGCTGGTCGTCCTCGCGTACGCGTTCTACAACGTCGTCTACTCCGGCCTGTCCTGGCCGCTCGGCGCATTGTCTGACCGGCGCCGGCGCGAGCTCCTGCTCGGCGGCGGGTTGCTGGTCTTCGGGCTCGTCTACCTCGGCTTCGCGGTCGCCTCGGCGTCGTGGGCGGTCTGGCCGCTGTTCGCCGTGTACGGGTCGTACGTGGCCGCGACGGACGGCGTCGCTCGCGCGTGGGTGGCCGACCAGGTGCCGGGCCGCGCGATCGGTACGGCGTACGGGATCTTTTCGGCCGCAACCGGCGGCGCGCTGCTGATCGCGAGCATCACCGCCGGGCTGCTCTGGTCGCACGTCTCGCCTGCCGCGCCGTTCGTCCTCGGAGCCTCGGGCGCGGCGCTCGCTTTGGTCCTGCTCGTCCTCAGCGCGTCCACACAGGGGCGAGCGTCCACGTCTCCAGACGCTCCACCGCCTCCGTGAGCTGCGCCGCGGAGAGCGGGAACGCCTGCGCGTAGGGCACCTGCTCCATCGCCGGCGCGGGGAGGCCACCGTCAGCCGCGTTCAGCACGTAGCGGATCGGCAGGCTGTGGGCGACGACGAGGATCGTCCGCTCCGGGCGCACGAGGATCTCGCGGAACCCGGCTGTGTAGCGTCTGACGCTCTCTGCGCGGCTCTCGCCGCCCGGCACCTCGTCCTCGGGACCGTGGGCCCGCGCCCACGCGCGGTAGTCCTCGAGCAGCCGCCCCTCGAACTCGCCGAAGCGGATGTCGTTCAGCTCCGGGAGGACGAGCCTTGGCACCTCCCGCTCCCCGAGCGCCAGCTCGGCGGTCTCGCGTGCGCGGTGGAACTCGCTGGTCACGGCGAGGTCGATCTCCGTGCCTGCGAGCTGCTCGCCCAGGTGCCGCGCCTGCGCACGTCCCTGCTCGGTGAGCGCGACGTCGATCCCCGGGTCGCCGTTCGTCAGCCCGCGAACGGAGAACTCGCTCTCGGCGTGGCGGGCGAGTAGTGCCTGCTTCACGGGGCGCATTGTCGCTGCCCCATCGACACGACGCGTCTCCCGCCCTAGTCTCGCTTCGTCAGGCCCACGATCCTGCGGCCTCGCGGGCGGGGAGGACGAACAAGGGAGAAGCCATGCGAAGACGTTTTCGTCGTGGTGCTCTGGCAGTCACCGCCGTCGCCCTGGCGGCGATCGCGGGCGCAGTGGCCTACGCCGTCGCGGACATCGGCGGCGGCGGGGTGATCAACGGCTGCTACAAGACGCAGAACGGCCAGCTTCGGGTGATCGACCCGGCGAGAGACCACTGTCTGGCGAGTGAGACGCCGATCTCCTGGAGCCAGATCGGGCCGACCGGGTCGCAGGGGGCGCAGGGACCGACGGGTCCGCGTGGGCCGACGGGCAACGCCGGCCCGACCGGACCTGCCGGCGTGAGCGGTTACGAGATCGAGAGCGTGTCGGCCAGCCTGCCTCCCGGACACCTCGAGCGCGGCGACCTCCCCTGCCCCGGCGGCAAGATGGTCGTCGGCGGTGGCTGGCACGGCACCGTTGCCCCCTTGGGGAGGGACATCTTCGTCGTGAGCTCCGCTCCGACCGCGGATGGGAGTGCCTGGGTCGGGGCGATCCAGAACAACAGCAGCTCCACGGTGTCCGTCACCTTCACCAGGGCTTGCATCACGGCCGCGATGTCCTCTGCGCCGCTACCCAGAGCCAAGCGGAGGCCCGCGTTGAGGGTGATCAGGATCAGGGCGCGCTGACGCACCCCAGCGGCGAATCACTCGCGCGGGTGATCGCCGTTGTTGACTCGGCGTCGAGAATGACAACTACAGACAACGCGGGGCCGGTCCGAAGTGCTCGCCGCAGGGTCTCGGAATTGCTCGCCGCAAGGCCTCCGCGTACTTAGCCGAACGACCTCCCCCGGGAGGTCGTTCTCGTTCGGGCTACATTTCCACTACTGCGGGCGTAGCTCAATGGTAGAGCCCTAGCCTTCCAAGCTAGTCACGTGGGTTCGATTCCCACCGCCCGCTTAGAGGGGATCGTCCGCGAGCGGCTCCAGCGCCGCCGCCGTCGGCTCGAGCTCGCCGGATTCGAGGCCCGCCACGATCTTGCGTGCCAGCTGGAGGGCCTCCCGCTCCTGGTCGGCCCCGAGCACCGTGTTCACCGCGGCGATCGGACGGCCGCCGGCGAACAGCTCGACGTCGACGGTGTCCAGCTCTCGCCGCGGGATGTACGAGTCCTCGGGGATGCCCACGCGCACGTGCACCTCGCGGCCGTCAGGCAGCTTCGCGGTCTTCTCGACGGGCCGCCTGCGCAGGCTCACGGCCGGAGCTTACTCAGCCTGAACGTCCGGCCCGCACGCGATCCTGGGCCGGTGATCCAGGAGCACATCGATGAGCGCCTGGTCCGGTTCCGCCTGCGGACGATCCTGTCCCTGCTCGGGACGATCATCGCGGTGGCGATCGTGCTCGAGGTGATCTGGATCTCGAGGCACGTCCTCACGTGGGTGATCATCTCCGTCTTTCTCGCGCTGGCGCTGAACCCGGCCGTCGAGTGGTTCCAGCGCCACGGCCTGAAGCGGCGCGGCGCGGCGGCGGCGGTGACCTACTTCCTCACGTTCGCGTTCTTCGTCGGGATCGGCTTCACGTTCGTCCCGACCCTGGTCGACCAGACCAACGAGTTCGTGCAAAAGCTGCCCCACTACGTCCACGACGTGACGCACGGCCGCGGCCGGCTCGGCTTCCTCGAGACGAAGTACCACATCCAGGAGCGCGTCCAGCACGCGGTCAAGTCGGGCGGTGCCACAAAGGTGCTGGGCCTCAGCGGAGTAGCGCTTTCGGTGGCGAAGGGCGTGATCACGATCGTCGTCGGCGCCATCACGATCGCGTTCATGACGTTCTTCATGCTGCTCGAGGGCCCGACGTGGGTCGAGCGGTTCTTCAGCCTGCTGCCCGAGCGGTCGCAGCCGCGCTGGCGCGCCGTCGGCAACGACATCTACCGCACCGTCGGCGGGTACGTCACCGGCAACCTGCTGATCAGCCTGGTCGCGGGCGGCCTCACGACGGTCGTGCTGGCGATCATGGGCGTGCCGTTCGCGGTCGCACTCGGGTTGATCGTGGCGATCCTCGACCTGATCCCCCTCGCCGGCGCGACGATCGCGGCGATCCTGATCGGGATCGTCGCGTTCCTGCACTCGATCGTGGCAGGGATCGTCGTGATCGTCTTCTTCATCGTCTACCAGCAGATCGAGAACCACCTCCTCCAGCCCGTGGTGTACGGACGGACGGTGGAGCTCTCGCCGCTCGCGGTCCTGATCTCGATCCTGATCGGCGCGGAGCTGGCGGGGATCCTCGGGGCGCTGGCCGCGATTCCGGTCGCCGGCTCGATCCAGGTGCTGCTCCTGGACTGGCGGCGCCACCGCGGCGGCCGCGCTCCGGCCGCGCTTTAGCCTGCTCGCAGGACTGCCGATGCAGAGCCCATGCGTTTTCGCAGGGTCGCGTCGCTGGCCGCGGTCGTCGCCGTGCTCGTCGTGCCGCAGCCGGTCTCGGCAGGCTCGTCGGGCGGCGTCGCGCGGGTCGGCCAGCTCGGCTCGGCGCTGGTCGCACAGGTCAACGCCGTGCGGGCAGCCCACGGACCCATTCCGCTCCGGGTCTCGCCGTTCCTGCGCGCGGCCGCGAACGCGCACTCGACCCAGATGGCGCGGCTCGGCTACTTCAGCCACGACTCGGCCAACGGCAGTCCGTTCTCGAGCCGGATCGCCACGTACTACCCGGCGCGCGGCTACCGGAGCTGGACGGTCGGCGAGAACCTCCTCTGGGCCTCGCCCGACGTCGGCGCCTCGCGCGCGTTGAAGCTCTGGCTCTCGAGCCCGCCGCACCGCGCGAACCTGCTGAACCCGCGCTGGCGCGAGATCGGCCTCTCGGCCGTTCACGCAACTCGCGCTCCGGGCGTCTACGGCAATGCGCCGACGACGATCGTCACCGCCGACTTCGGCGCGAGAATTCGCTAAGAACGCCGCTACGCTTCTCCAGGCGCGCCCGTAGCTCAGCGGAAGAGCGACGGCCTTCTAAGCCGTTGGTCGGGGGTTCGAATCCCTCCGGGCGCATGAGGGTTCGAAATCGGCGCGACCGGGGACTAGCGCGGCGATGGGATTCGTAATCAGTCTGATCCTGATCGCCTTCGGGGCGATCTTGACCTGGGCAGTGCACTCGACCTCGAGCCAGATCGACGTGAACACGGTGGGCGTGATCATCATGGTGATCGGGTTCGTCGTCTTCGCGATCTCGATCGTGCTCTGGCGCACCTGGTGGGGCGTCGGCTTCTGGGGCGCCGCGTACGACGGCGGCGAGGCGCCCGTCGTCCGACGGCGCTACTACCGCCCGTCCACCAGGCGCCGCACGGAGTACGTCGAGGAAGAGCCTCCGCCCGGGCCGTAACCAGCACGACGCGAAGGAGGGGTCTCTGTGGCGGACAAGCTGCAAGGCAAGCGCGTGGCGTTCCTGGCCACCGACATGGTCGAGCAGGTCGAGCTGACCGAGCCATGGCAGGCGGTGAAGGACGAAGGGGCCGAGGTCGAGCTGATCTCGCTCGAGGAGGGCGAGATCCAGGGGTTCAACCACTACGACAAGGCCGACACGTTCAAGGTCGACCGGACCGTCGAGGAGGCGCGCGCGGACGACTACGACGCGCTTGTGATCCCCGGCGGTGTCGGCAACCCGGACACGATGCGGGCGGACGAGAACGCCGTCCAGCTCGTGCGCGACTTCTTCCAGCAGGGCAAGCCGGTCGGCGTGATCTGCCACGGACCGTGGATGCTCGTCGAGGCCGGCGTCGTCCGCGACCGGAAGGTCACCTCGTGGCCGAGCCTGCAGACCGACATCCGGAACGCCGGCGGCAACTGGGTCGACGAGGAGGTCGTGGTCGACCAGGGCCTCGTCACGAGCCGCAAGCCCGACGATCTGCCGGCATTCAACGAGAAGATCGTCGAGGAGTTCTGCGAGGGGCGGCACGAGGAGCAGGCCGCCTCGTCGCGATCTGACGCCAGGTAGACGGAAGGCCCGCCGAGGCGGGCCTTCTCATCGACACGCAACCGCGTGTTACCTGATCTTCAGCACCAGGTGGTTGTCGTCGGGCGCCTGACGCACCATCGTGATCCGGTACGTGCCCTTCGCGCGTAGCCGGAGCTTCGCGCCGACGGCCTCGTGCCTGGTTCCGCCGGGGCCCTTGATGACGAGCGCCGCCTCGTCCTGGTTCAGCAAGGTGACGGGGCCGTGCCGGACGACCGACTTCGTGTACTTGCCGCCGACGTGGAACCAGTGGCAGCCCGGATCGTGCATCCCGACGACCAGGGGCGCGTTGCCGGCGCTGCTGGCCGGAACGGCGAGCCCGAGGGCTGCAATCGCTGTGACGATGAACGTGCGCATATCTGACCTCCAGTCGCGTGTCGATGATTTGCTCATCAGACACGCCGACGCCCATCACGCCCTCCGTAAAGACCGCAGATTCGCGTTCGGAGAATTACTGAACGCATTTCCGAAGGATTCCGGATGGCCCGAGGCGCCTTTCGTTCCACCATCCGCTCATCAGACACGGGCGATAGAAAGCCCGGCCGCGACGGAAGGAGTGGAGATGCGCAAGGCACTGGAGATCGGAGGCGTACTGGCAGCAGTCGTCTTGGTCGGGTTCGGCATCGCGTCGATCGTGATGGGCGTCAACGGCCGCTCGACCGTGCAGAACAGCATCAAGCAGGAGCAGATCGTCGGGACGCCCGACATGACGCCAGCGGCGATCACGGCCGAGGCGAAGAAGGCCGGTCTGAACGTGGCCGACCTCTCGATTCCCAGCAAGTCGGTCGCCAACACGAAGATCACCAACGGCGACCTGGCCCGCACGTTCGCGGGCTACATGCGGATCCACGCGCTCGAGGCGACCCACGGTCTCACCTACGCGCAGATGGGCCGCTACGTCGCCAAGCCCGGGACGCCGGCGAAGTTCACCGACGGACAGGGCGCGACCAGCAATCCGACCTACGCAATCGTCGATCCCAAGACCAAGCAGCCGGTCGAGAACGGCGCCCGCAACATCTGGGTGACCGAGACGGCCTTGACCACGGCGCTCAACACGAGCTACATGGCACAGCAGCTCTCGGTCTTCGGAATCGTCGTCGGCGTGGCGCTGCTGCTCGCCGGAATCGGGTTCGGAATCCTGGCGCTCGCCGGGGCGCTCGAGAGCCCGAAGCCGGCTTTCAGCTTCAAGCACAAGGGCGCTGCCAAGCCGCCCGAGCTCGCAGCGAAGGCCTAGACGGAATCCTCCGTCGCGAGGACGAGCCGCCCCCGACCGGGGCGGCTCGTCTATTCCTCCAGCAGGCCCTGGTCGAGCGCGTAGCGGACGAGCTCCGCGCGGCTCGTCAGGCGGAGCTTCTGCATGATGTGCGCACGGTGCGTCTCGGCCGTGCGCACCGAGATGAAGAGCTGCTTCGCGATCTCCTGGTTCGTGTGGCCGAGCGCGAGCAGGCGCAGCACCTCGCGCTCCCGTTCTGAGAGCGGATCCTCCTCGGCCCGGCGCCGCTCCTCGGTTTCTGCCGCCACGAGCCTCGCACCCAGCTCGGGGTGGACGTAGCGGCCGCCCTGGGCGACCTCCCGGATCGCGGCGACGAGCTCTGCATCGGCGGCCTCCTTGAGCACGTAGCCGCTCGCGCCGGCCTCGAACGCCTCGCGCACGTAGCTCGGCTCGTCCTGCATCGAGAGCACGAGCACCTTTGCCTCGTCGTTCTCGTGCAGGAGCTGCGGGATGATCTCAAGGCCGCTCTGGTCCGGCATCACGACGTCGAGGAGCACGACGTCCGGCTTCAGCGAGCGGGCCTCGAAGATCGCGTCGCGAGCGCTGCCTGCCTCGCCGGCGGCCTCGAGGTCGTCCTCCGCGTCGACGAGCAGCTTCAGCCCCGCGCGCACGACCGCGTGGTCGTCGACGATCAGCACGCGGATCATCGAACCGGCACCTCGACGACGATCGTCGTGCCGCTGGTGGCGCTCGACTCGATCTGCAGCCGGCCCCCGAGGAGCGCCAGGCGCTCGCGCATGCCGATCAGCCCGTGACCCCCGTCCGGGCTCGTTGGATCGAACCCCTGGCCGTCGTCCTCGATCACGGCCTTGACCGAGCCTTCCGTCCGCGTCAGCGAGATGCTCACCCGCCGGGCATGGGCGTGCTTGACCACGTTCGTCAGCGACTCCTGGACGATCCGGTAGATCGCGGTCTCGACTTCGCCCGGGACCCGCTTGTCTCCCAGCGCCGCGCCGAGGTCGACCCGGATCCCGGTCTGCTCCGCGAATGCCGAGGTCAGGTGCTCGAGCGCGGGCACCAGGCCGAAATCGTCGAGGGCGCTCGGCCGAAGCTCCACCGCGAGGCGCCGCACGTCCTGCAGGGTCCCCACGACGAGCTCGCGCAGGTCGGCGGTGGCGGCCCGGGATTCCTCGTTCTCCAGGGTCTCCTCGAGCGCCTTCAGGCCCAGCAGGATCGACGTCAGGGCCTGGCCGGTCTCGTCGTGGAGCTCCCGCGAGAGCCGGCGGCGCTCGAGCTCCTGGGCGTCCACCACTCGCCGCAGTGCGTCGCGCGCGATCTGCTCGGAGAGCTCGACCGCTACGGCGGCCCGGCTCGCGAACGTCTCCGCGAGGCGCAGGTCGGTGTCCGTGAACCGCGCGTCCTGCCCGAGCTTGTCGTGGGCCGCGAGGACCCCGATCGTGCCGCCGCGGGCGACGAGCGGCACCCACAGGCCCGTTCGCGCGGCGAGCAGCCGCGTCACCTCCGGGCTCACGTCCGGATCGTCGAGAACCGAGTCGACGCGCTCGCTGATACCCCGTTCGAGCACCCGGCCGCTCTTCGACCCGTCGCGCGCCACCGTCTGGTCGGCGAGGTGCTCGGCGCCCTCGCCGACGGCTGCAGCGAACCGCAGGTCGGACGGGCCAGCCGGCAGAACGACGGTCACGATCCGCGCGTCGAGCAGCTCGCGCAGGCGGCGGGCGATGAGGTCGAGGAGCCGGTCGAGGTCGGTCTCGCTCGCGAGCGCGTTGGCGACCTCGTTCAGCGACTCGAGCTGCCGCGACCAGGCGGTCGCAGCCTCGTAGAGCCGCGCGTTCTCGATCGCGACGGCTGCCTGTGTCGCCAGCAACGTCACGAGCTCCTCGTCGAGGTCGTTGAAGTCCTCGCCGCCGGCCTTCTCGGTGAGGTAGAGGTTGCCGTAGGCCACGCCACGCAGCAGGATCGGGACTCCGAGGAAGCTGCGCATGGCCGGGTGGTGCGGCGGGAACCCCACCGACCGGGGGTCGTCCGCGATGTCGTGGAGCCGGAGCGCCCTCGCGTCGTGGATCAGCGCGCCGAGGATCCCGCGGCCGTGCGGCGGGTCGCCGATCGCCGCGTACGTCTCCTCGTCGATGCCCGTCGTGATGAAGCGCTCCAGCCCGGTGCCGCTCGGGTCGATCACCCCGAGCGCGCCGTAGCGTGCCTCTGTCAACTCGACCGCCTTCTCGACCAGGCGCTGGAGCAGCGCGTCGAGCGAGAGCTCCGAGGTGAGCGCGACGCCGGCGTCGAGCAGTGCGCGCAGACGGTCCTCGTGAGGGCTGACCGCTTCCATCGTGGCGAGCGTACCGCGCCTGCCGCGTGCGGAAAACCCGCAGGAATCCTCCGCGAGGTCTCCGATGGCGGTGCCCTGCGGCTCGGTGAGAGTGGGAGAAAGATTCCCGACCGGGCGATCGAGCAGCCGACGGACTGCTCGAGGTCGTGCTCGAAGCCGATACGGTGACCCAAGGGCCCACACGGAGAGAGGAGGCGTTTGTCCGCCAGGACGCGTGAGCTCCAATCCGACGTCATCCTTCGAGACGGGTCGACGCTCCGTCTGAGAGCGCCCGTCGCTGAGGATCGTGAGGGCCTCGAGACGTTCTTCTCGGGGCTCTCCGAGCGGAGCTTCTACCTGCGCTTCCACGGCATGCGCACGGTCGACGGGGCGCTCGTCGAGCACTTCCTCGACCCGGACTGGCGTGACCGCGGCGTCCTCGTCGGCGTGGTGGGCGAGGAGCGGATCGTCGCGGTGGCCGAGTTCATGCGGCTCCGCGACGAGGGCTCGGCCGAGGTCGCCTTCGCCGTCGCGGACGAGCTGCAGGGGCGCGGAATCGGCACGAGGCTCCTCGAGCAGCTCGCCTCGCGTGCCGCGGCCGCGGGGATCGAGCGCTTCGTGGCCGAGGTGCTGCCCGAGAACGCGGCGATGCTCGCCGTCTTTCGAGACGCCGGCTTCGAGGTCGCCCGCGAGCTGGACAGCGGCGAGATCGAGGTGCGCTTCCCGATCGCGCCGACGGAGACCTTCCGCGCCCGCGTCGACGAGCGCGACCACCGTGCGGTGACCGCCTCGCTGCGGCCGTTCTTCGCGCCCGGCTCGCTCGTGGTCGTGGGCGCCTCTCGCCGGCGCGGCTCGATCGGCGGCGAGCTCTTCCGCAACGTCCTCGCAGCGGACTTCCAGGGCGCGGCGTATCCGGTCAACCGTGACGGCGAGCCGGTCGGCGGCGTGCGTGGGTACCGCTCGCTGGAGGAGCTGCCCGAGCCTGTCGACCTGGCGGTCATCTGCCTGCCGGCGCAGCACGTGCTCGGCGCCGCCGAAGAGGCGCTCGCGCGCGGCATCAAGGCGCTCTGCGTGATCTCGTCCGGGTTCGCCGAGGTCGGCGCCGAGGGCGCAGAGCGGCAGGAGCGGCTGCTGGAGCTCGTCCGCGCGCACGGCGGCCGCCTCGTCGGGCCGAACTGCCTCGGGATCGCGATCCCGCCGCTCGGGCTCAATGCGACCTTCGGCCCGCGTCCGCTGCCGGCCGGGCCGATCGCGTTCTCGTCCCAGAGCGGCGCGCTCGGGCTCGCGCTGCTCGAGAAGGCGGCGGAACGGCGGCTCGGCTTCTCGGCCTTCGTGTCGGTCGGGAACAAGGCCGACGTCTCGTCCAACGACCTGATCGAGTGGTGGGAGGACGACGACGCGACGGAGCTCGTGCTCCTCTACCTCGAGTCGTTCGGGAATCCCGGCAAGTTCAGCCGTCTCGCGCGACGCGTCGCGCGGCGCAAGCCGATCCTGGCCCTCAAGTCGGGGACGACCGGCGCGGGTGCGAAGGCTGCGAGCTCGCACACGGCCGCGCTGGCCGGCTCGGACGCCGCCGTCGAGGCGCTGTTCCACCAGGCCGGCGTGCTACGCGCGGGAACGCTCGAGGAGCTGGTCGACGCGGCGTCGCTGCTGTCGAGCCAGCCGCTGCCTCAGGGCGCCCGGGTCGGTGTGCTCACGAACGCGGGCGGTCTCGGGATCCTCTGCGCCGATGCCTGCGAAGCAGCCGGCCTGGAGCTGCCCGAGCTGAGCGAGGAGACGCAGGAGGCGCTCGCCGAGGTGACTCCGGCCGAGGCGAGCGTTGCGAACCCCGTCGACATGCTGGGCTCCGCGACCGCCGAGACGTACGCGGCGGCGATCCCGCCGCTGCTGGCCGACCGGCGCCTGGACGCCCTGATCGTGCTCTTCGTGCCGCCGGTGGTCGCCGGCGCGGACGAGGTGGCGAATGCGATTCGTCAGACGGTCGCGAAGCTTCGGCCCGAGAAGCCGGCGCTCGCGGTCGTCATCAGCGCCGGCGGCACCCCCGCGACGCTCCTCGAGGCCGGCGCACCCGTCGCGACCTTCTCCTACCCGGAGTCGGCAGCGCACGCGCTCGGGCTCGCCGCCTCGCGCTCGGCGTGGCTGCGGCGCCCCGCGGGCCAGGCGGTCAGGCCCGATCGAATCGACCGGCCCGCCGCCCGTGCGGTCGTCGACGAGGCGCTGGCGCGGGGAGAGGGCTGGCTCGCACCCGATCGCGCGCGGGCGCTGCTCGAGGCCTACGGCATCCCGCTCGTCCCCGAGCGGCTGGCCGCGACCGTCGAGGAGGCGGTGGAGACGGCGCGCGAGCTCGAGTTTCCGGTGGTCGTCAAGACCGCCGCACCCGGGGCGCACAAGACCGAGAGCGGTGGAGTTGCGCTGAACCTGCGGACCGAGGATCAGGTCCGCACCGCGGTCGAGCGCATCGGCCCTCCGGTGATCGTCCAGGCCTACCTCAGCGGCGGCGCCGAGCTGCTCGCCGGTGCCGTGCAGGACCCGGTCTTCGGGCCGCTGGTCGCCTTCGGCCCCGGAGGCGTCTTCGCCGAGCTGATCGGCGCGGCGGCGTTCCGGCTCGCTCCGCTCGACGACGTGGACGCCCAGGAGCTCGTGCAGGAGGGCAAGGCCGGCCGGCTCGTCCAGGGCTTCCGCGGCGCACCGCCCGCCGACGCCGGGGCGCTGGTCGATCTCGTCCTACGGTTGTCGGCGCTCGCCGAGGACCTGCCCGAGGTTGCGGAGCTGGACCTCAACCCGGTCCTCGCGCTCCCCGACCGCTGCGTCGCGGTCGATGCCCGCGTCAGCGTCCGGGCTGCCGAGCCCAGGCGTTCGCCGAAGACCTGGTAGCGCTAGAAGAGGTCGCCGCCGTCGCTGTTGCCCGGGCCAGGCGTGGGCAGGAACGACAGCTCGTCCGGCACGTCGGCTCTGATCCAGGCGTAAGCGCTCTCAGCGAGGCGGGGCGGCCCGGCGACGTGCTGCTCCCAGGAGCCCGCTGCCTGCCAGAAGTCCGGCCGGGCGAGCAGCGCAGCGAGCGTGTCGGAGCCACGGTCCGACTCGAACACGAACACGACCTCGTCGGGCGTGAGGAAGACCTCGTGCCGGTCGAGCTCCGGGATGCTCTCCGGGTCGAACGGCGGCCCGTCGGCGAGCAGCGCGCGAACGGCCTCGTCGGCACCCGGCCGCAGCGGCACCACGAGGGCCAACCGCCGTGGCGCACCGGCGCCCAGCTTGAGGGCCGCCAGGCGCTCTGCAATCTCGCCGACGAGGCTCGACTGGGCCACCGTCCCGATCGTAACCGGGACGTGGCCGATTCGCTCCACGACGACCGACGGGCGGCCGTTGATCCGCTCGGCCGCGGTCCGGCCGACGTGAACGCCGGCGAGATCCTCGTACGAAATGTCCATCGCGCCTTCGACGCCGTCCAGCCGCAGGCCGCCCGAAAGCAACTCGAGCTTCCCGGTGGCGAGGGGCGCGACGCCGTCGCGCCAGACAACTCCGTAGGTGTGCCTCATGGCCTGATGGTCGCTGTGAACGGCGCCGCCGCCATCGGGCCCCGCGCGGATCGGCGTTGCGGAAACCCCGCAGCGGCTGACACGCTTCCTCGCTGTCCTTGGAGCTCAGACCTGCACGTCCTGCGGACGCACCGGCCATCGGCGCCATGCAGAAGGCCTCGCTCGTCGAGACTTACGAGCCCTTTCTCGGCCGCGCGGCCGTCGAGGAGTTCATCGCAGGTGGCAATGTCGAGCGCTACTTCGAGGAGCACTGGCACGAGGCGACGATCGCCTCCTCCGGCGGCGCGATCGTCGGAGTGGCAGTGCTCATCGGCACGCTGCTCGACCTGATCTGGGTGCGGCCTGATTCACGATCACAGGGCGTTGGATCCGCGCTGATGGACGCCGTCGAGCGCAAGGCGGCAAGCGAGGGAAGCGTCTTGACGCTCGAGGTCTGGGAAGCCAATCGCCGGGCGGTGGCCTTCTACGAGCGGCGGGGCTTCTCGGCGAACGCAACCTTCGAGGATCCGCGGACGGGCCTCCAGAAGCTCGTGCTGCAGAAGGTGCTTCCCATGCGCTCGTAGCCGGGAATCGACCCAGATGCGAGCTAGCGAGGCTGTTCTGGCGCCGCCATTCCGTCGGGCGCGGCAACAACCACCACATCGTCGAGCTTCTCGAGGTTTCCGTCCTTCCGTCGATTTCGAGCGGCGAAGATGAGTTGCAGCAGCCGCGCGTCTCCTGGAACAGTTGTGAAGACTTTCCTGCGCATCTTCTCGTTCGGCTCGAGGAAGAGGTAGTAGTCGGCTTCTTCGAGCCATGACCCTTGGGCCACCGGGTGCGGAAGCCTGAGCCGACCGTACCCGTCGCTCTCCTCGAACTGCTTGTCGGTGTCGTACGCGCAGCGAAGGTCCCAAGACCCGTTTTCGAGCGTGTAACGGACGAGACCGGCGTTCACCATCGTCAGGACGAGCATGACGAGCCACTGGTCGCCGGTCCGCGCGATGAACTCGATGTCGATGTCCAGATCGATGCGCGGAACGTGCTCCCGCCTCGTTCGGAGTTTCAGCCACGCCCACACACCGGCGGCAACGAGCCCGATGGTCGTTGCCATCGTTCCGATCGCCGAGATCCAGTTCAGGACGGACATCGCGAGCAGGAGCTACGTTGAGGCCGGTCGGCCCGGCTGTCAACGAGGCGGGCCGATGACCAGGATTCCTAATGGCCCCGGGAGGAGTCGAACCTCCGCACGCGGATTCGAAGTCCGCCGCTCTATCCGCTGAGCTACGGGGCCGGCCGAGACCAGTTTGCCACGGCAGGCGAGCTATCCTGTCTCCGCTCGCGGTGGCGGTAGCTCAGTTGGTAGAGCCCCGGGTTGTGGTCCCGGTGGTCGGGGGTTCGAGTCCCCTCCGCCACCTTCGCTGTTCGGCTAGGCCGCGTGGAGATCGGCGGGCAGATACCGCCGGATGAGCGCGTCGACCAGGTCCTGCTGGCGCCGGACGAGCTCGACGCGGTTGCGCTCGAGCGTCTCGCGGTCGGCGCCGACGGAGCGCATGGTCTGGCGCTCGTAGACGAGCCCGCGAATGTCCTCTGCGAGAGACTCGACTGTTGGCAGATGAAGAATTTCTGCAGACATCGACGGAATAGACGGCGGCGGGCCGCAATCGTTAGAAGCAGATTCGCAAAGCTTCTGTAAAGGTTCGGCGTCGGCGGCTAGTCGCCTTCGTCCCGCTCGGGAAGTCGCTCCTGGACTTCCTCTGCGAGCTCGCGCCGCTCGGCCGACTCCTGCTCGCCGAGCTCCTCGTACTTCGTGCGGTCGGACTCCTGGCTCTCGCGTTCGCGTTCGGCTGGATTGCTCATGCCGTGATCGTGCTCGGATCTATCCTTTCCAAACCGCGGGCGTGGCGGAACTGGCATACGCGACGGGTTTAGGTCCCGTTGGGACGCAAGTCCCTTGGAGGTTCGAGTCCTCTCGCCCGCATCGGTGATAGCGCACTGGGACGACGTCGAAGGGCACCGCCGCGAGAAGGGGCCGATGGCCGCGACCTGGCAGCGGCTTGGCGACGCGGCCGGGGCGAAAGGGCTCGGGCTGAATCGGGTCCGAGTCGAGCCTGGGCGTCTGCCGACGCCGCCGCACTCGCACGGGCGCTCGGAGGAGATCTACCACGTCCTCGGCGGCTCCGGCCTCCTCTGGCAGGACGAAGCCGTCTGCGAGATTCGTGCCGGCGACACGATCGTCCAGGTCGCCGACAACCACGAGCACACGTTCAAGGGCGGCCCCGAGGGGCTCGACTACCTGGTCTTCGGCACGCGGCATCCGGTGGAGTACGGCTGGCTGCCGCGCTCGCGTGCGATTCGGCTGAGCTGGCCCTGGGTCGAGGGCCGCGACGACGATCCCTGGGACATCGAAGCGACGGTGGGCGAGCTCGAGTTCGCCGAGCCGGGAGCGCGGCCGCCGAACGTCATCGCCATGGACGACGTGCCGGTGGACGAGGACGGCGACCGGGCGCTCGCGGACACGGCGGGTTCCGAGCGCTCGGGGCTGAACCTGATCCGTCGCGCAGAGCGAATGCGCGGCTGCCCGCCGCACTGTCACTCGCTCGAGACCGAGGCGTTCGTCGTGCTCGAAGGCTCCGGGACGCTCGAGCTGCTTCCGGCCCCCGCCGCCGCCGAGCGCGGGGTCGAGCCGGAGGAGCACGAGCTGCGGGTGGGCCACGTCGTGGCCCGGCCGCCGGCCAGCCGCATCGCCCACGCGATCGTGGGCGGCCCGGACGGGATCACGTACCTGGCCTACGGCACCCGCGAGCCGAACGACATCGCCTACTACCCGCGCTCCAACAAGGTCTTCTTCCGCGGCGTCGGGCTGCGTACGCGGCTCGAGCACCTCGAGTACTACGACGGCGAGCCGCCTGACGGCTGACGACGTGCCTTTGCTTGAATGGGCGGGTGGCGACGCAGGTCGAGGAGCTTCCGGACAACCGGGTCCGGCTGACGGTCGAAGTCCCGCAAGCCGACCTGCAGCATGCGGTCGAGCATGCGACCTCCGATCTCGCCCGCTCCGTCAAGGTTCCGGGCTTCCGCAAGGGCAAGGTGCCGACGCAGGTGCTCGAGGCCCGCATCGGCCGTGAGCGGATTTTCACCGAGGCGGTCGAGAGTCACATCGGCGGCTGGTTCCTGAACGCCGCCGCGGGCACGCGCATCCGGCCCGTCGCGGCGCCGGAGTACGACTACGACGTGCCCGACTCGGAGGACACCGAGTTCACGTTCACGGCCACCGTCTCCGTGCAGCCGAAACCCGAGCCGGCCGACTGGACGAAGCTCGAGGTCGGCTACGCGGAGCCCGAGGTGCCGCAGGAGGTCGTCGACGGGGAGCTCGAGGAGCTGCGCGCCTCCGTCGCGGAGCTCGCGCCGGTCGAGGGGCGGCCCGCCCGCACCGGCGACGTCGTCGTGATCGACGTCCTCAACGACGAGGGCGAAGGGCAGCGCGATCTCGTCGTGGAGCTCGGCGAGGGGGGGCTCGTCGAGGACGTCGAGCGCGCGCTCACCGGCGCGCAAGCCGGGGAGTCGAAGGAAGTGGAGCTGCCGCAGCCGGACGGCTCGACGGTCAAGGCGACCGTCGCGCTCAAGGAGCTGAAGGAGAAGATGCTGCCGCCGCTCGACGACGAGCTGGCGCGCTCGGCGAGCGAGTTCGACACACTCGACGAGCTGCGCGCCGACATCGAGCAGCGGATCCGCGAGGTCCTCGAAGAGGAGGCGGAGACCGCGTTCCGCGCCGATGCGATCGACACGCTGGTCGAGGCGACGGGCGTGCAGGCCGCCGGCCCGCTCGTCGAGGCCCGGACGCGCGAGCTGCTCAACGCCTTCGTCCGCTCGCTCGAGCGGCGCGGGATCAGCCCGGATGCCTACCTGCAGCTCACCGGCCAGACGGGCGACCAGCTCGTCGAGGGCCTGCGGGGCGAAGCGCAGCGCTCCGTCGGGCGCGAGCTCGTGCTCGAGGCGGTCGCGGACAAGCTCGGCCTCGAGGTGACCGACGCCGAGATCGAGGAGCTGATCCGCGAGCAGGCCGACGTGCACGGCGACGACGCCGACGACGCGATCAAGCAGGTTTTCGAGAGCGGCGGCCACGAGGCACTGCGCGGCGACCTTCGCCTGCGCAAGGCCCTCGACCGGATCGCGAGCGAAGTGCAGCGCGTCCCCGCCGAGGTCGCGCGTGCGCGCGAGAGCATCTGGACCCCGGACAAGGAATCGCCACCGACCGAGACGAAACTGTGGACCCCCGGCAGCAAGGAGAGCACGTGACGCCGCTTGCGGCGACACTCATCAGGCCGGACGGGCTTGCCCGTGCGGCCGTCTGAAATGGCCAGTCGAAACATGAGGAATTCAGAGGAGACGCTATGAGCCCGTTGATCCCGATGGTGATCGAGCAGACCTCGCGCGGCGAGCGTGCGTTCGACATCTACTCGCGCTTGCTGAACGAGCGCATCATCTTCCTAGGCACACCCGTCGACGACCAGATCGCCAACCTGATCATCGCGCAGCTGCTCCACCTCGAGTCCGAAGATCCCGACAAGGACGTGTCGATCTACATCAACTCGCCGGGCGGCTCCGTCTATCACGGGCTCGCGATCTACGACACGATGCAGTTCATCAAGCCCGACGTGCAGACCATCTGCGTCGGGACGGCGATGTCGATGGGCGCACTCCTTCTTGCCGGCGGCGCGAAAGGAAAGCGGATGGCGCTGCCGAACGCCAAGATCCTCATCCACCAGGTCTGGGGCGGCTTCCAGGGGCAGGCGACGGATATCGAGATCCATGCCCGCGAGACGATCGCTCTCAAGCGCAGGCTCGAGGAGATCATGAGCGAACACACCGGGCAGGAAATCGACAAGGTCAGCAAGGACATGGAGCGCGACTACTTCATGACACCGCAGGAGGCCCAGGAGTACGGCATCATCGACAACGTGATCGTCCATCGAGACGGGTCGAAAGACGGGGCAAAACCCTAGACCTGGCAACTAGGCCGGATCCGAGGTAAAAGAAGACAGTGGCGAGAGCATCCGACGGCAACGAGCAGCTTCTCTGCAGCTTCTGCGGGAAGAGCCAGCGACAGGTCAAGAAGCTCATCGCAGGCCCTGGGGTCTACATCTGCGACGAGTGCATCGACCTCTGCAACGAGATCATCGACGAGGAGCTGACCGCTCCCGCACAGCTCGACCTCGACAACCTGCCGCGCCCGAGGGACATCTACTCCGTCCTGAACGACTACGTGGTCTCGCAGGAAGAGGCGAAGCGCACCCTCGCGGTCGCCGTCTACAACCACTACAAGCGCGTGCAGATGGCGGCCGACGACGACGATGTCGAGCTGCAGAAGTCGAACATCCTCCTGCTCGGCCCGACCGGCTGCGGGAAG
>DATDMJ010000092.1:0-2697 GCA_036518855.1 Gaiellaceae bacterium
ATCTGCGCCGCCTGCGAGGCGACGGCGAGCACGATCGAGATCGCGAGCCCGCGCCTGTACGGCCGCAGGAACGAGAGGAGCCGCGCAAAGGTGCGGCGATAGGGAACCGCGCTCACGAGTCCTGAGGGTAGATGCCGGATAGGTGCTCACGAACGAGGCCGACGGCTGTCGCGAGACGCTCGCGATTCGCCGGGTCGTTCAGCCAGCCGCTCGCGCCCGACGGATGAGGCAGGGGGACGACCGGGGTGCTGTCCAGCTCGTACCGCTCACCGACGCACGGGGTCAGCGACGGGAGGCCGAGCAGCCGCCGCAGCGCGAGACCTCCGACCGTGACGATCAGCCGTGGGCGCACGAGCTCGAGCTCCCGGTCGCGCCAGAACGAGCACAGCTCCTGCTCGCGGAGCGTCGGCGTGCGATCGCCCCGGCCGGACGGTGCGCGACCCGGATAGCAACGGGTGACGGAGGCGCAGTAGAACGCCGCGTAGAACTCGTCCTCCTCGAGCTCGAGCCAGCGCCGCAGGGTCCGGCCCGCGCGACCCCGCCACGGCAGCCGCTCTTCGCCCTCGACGATGCCCGGGGCCTGTCCGAAGAGGTATGCGCGCTGGCCCGCGCCCGGCACACGCACCGGCAGGGACTCGAGCGGGTAGCCGGCTTCGACGCAGGCGCGGCAGCGGGAGAGGTCCCGGTGGAGCGACGCGAGCGAGCGATACGAGGACTTGCGGGCAGTCATCGCCTCGGAGCGTAGGCTCAGCGCCGATGCTGCCGCTCGAGGCTGTGCCGAACTTCTCCGAGGGACGCGATCGCGCGACGATCGACGCGATCGGTGAGGCGCTCGCCGGGCACGCGCGCCTACTCGACGTCCACTCGGACGCCGACCACAACCGCTCGGTCTACACGCTCGTGGGCAGCGAGGCACAGCTCGTGGCTGCGCTGCTCGCAGGCATCGCCTGTGCTCGGGAGCGGATCGACCTGCGCAGCCACGTGGGAGCGCATCCGCGCATCGGGGCGGCCGACGTCGTCCCGCTCGTCCCGATCAACGAGGCCGACGCCGAGCGTGCCCGCGCCGCGGCGCTGGAGCTCGCGCGGCGAGTGGGGGAGGAGCTCGCGCTCCCGGTCTTCCTCTACGCAGACCTTGCGCCAGGGCGCGGCCCCGCCTTCTTCCGGCGCGGGGGAACGAGCGAGCTGCAGCGGCGGATCGACGACGGCGAGCTCGCGCCCGACTTCGGGCCGAAGCAGCTCGACGAGCGAGCCGGCGGCGTGATCGTCGGAGCCCGCCGCGCCCTGATCGCGTTCAACGTCAACCTCGCCGGGGACGACCTCGAAGGCGCGCGCGAGGTGGCGCGGGCGGTACGCGAGCGTGACGGAGGCCTCCCCGGGGTGCGCGCGCTCGGGCTCCGGCTCGCCGGCGCAGGGCACGTCCAGGTCAGCATGAACGTCGAGGACTGGCGGGCCTCACCGTTGCACGAGGTCATCGCCGCAGTGGAGCGGGAAGCACATGCGCGAGGCCTCGAGATCCTCGGCGCAGAGCTCGTGGGCCTGCTTCCGGCCGGCGCCGCAGTCGCAGCGGCGGGCTCGCTCCTCCGCGTCGCCGGGCTCGACCCCTCGCACGTGCTCGAGCTGCGTCTGCTCGGCGAGTAGAAGCGCTTCGACCGTGGGCCCGCGGCGAGGCGGGCCCACGGTCTTCCGCTCCCGTCTATCCCGTGACGGGAAGGTCGTCGCCGGCGCCGGCACACCAGCCCGTGCCGCCGGCCGAGTCGTTGCTCCACAGGCTCTGCACGGGGTACTGCTTCCCGTCGTTGCCGGTGATGTTGTTCAGGCCTCCCGGAACCGTGCTGGGAGGCGCGATCCCGTCGGTGTAGCCGACCCAGGCGCACTTGTCGCCGTTCTCGTAGCCGCTGTAGTCGTACCAGCCGCCGAGGTTCTGGCCGTTGATCACGTCCTCGGCGCCGGGATCCGTGATCGTCTCCTCGATCTCGTGGCCCATGACGATCGTGAACCCGTCGAGCCGGCCCGCGAAGTAGCCGGTGTTGACGGAGTTCTCGCCGCAGCTCGTGCCGGAGTTGAGGACGTACGGCATGTTCGTGAACGAGATGCCGGGCTGGACGCCGGGGTAGTACTGCGGCTGCGTGTAGTCGTGCCACGCGCAGTAGCCGACGCCCTGGTTGAAGCCGGCCTCGTCGTACATCTGCGGCTGGGCGATCACGAACTGGCTGTTCTGGAGGTCGGTCACGCCGAAGTGCGCGACGGCGCGTTGCGCCTCCTGCGCCAGCTCGAGCCCGCTCACGTTGTCGTGGATCGGGTTCGAGTTGTCGTACCAGACGCCGCCGAACTGGTTCGTCGGGTTCTCGATGTTGACGTTCACGCCGTTGACGGTCTCGTAGTACTGCGTCTGCGAGCCCATCCAGGCCGTACCGCCCATCGCCTTGATGAAGGCGAGCATCCGCGCGCCGGCACCGTCCGGATCAGAGGTGGGCATCCCGGGCGTCACGTGGTTGAACGCCCCGGCCTGGCCCCAGCCCCAGAGGACGAGGTAGACCCTCGGCGTCACCTGGACGTGGCCGCCGAAGTACGCCATGTTGACCGGTGCCGGCTCACCGGCAGGCGGCGGCGGAAGAACACACTGTCCGACGGGGTCAGGCACGCAGACAGGGCCTGTGTAGACGGGCGGAGGCTGGAGCGCGGGATTGGTCGTGTTGA
>DATDMJ010000093.1:0-2254 GCA_036518855.1 Gaiellaceae bacterium
CTTCACGATCGCGCAGGACCTCGCCCGCTTCGGCCAGGCCGGCCCGAAGCACGGCTCGGCGCCCATCGGCGGCGCGACCGACTTCCTCCCGGTGCTCGTCGGCGTCGAGCGCGCGATGGAGTCGGGCGTCCTCTGCGAGCCGTGGTCGGCGCACCGCGCCTACCGGGAGGGGATGATCACCGACGTCGTCCCGGCGCTGAAGGTGGACGGGGCGTTCGTCGCGAACCCGCTCGTCGTGACGGACCGCATGTTCGACGAGTACGGGCGCGTCATCCATGGCGAGCCGAAGACCGGGAAGGCGCTCGAGGACGGGAAGGCCGTCCTCAAGCGCGGCACGGTCGACCTCTCGCTCCTCGACGAGCGCGTGCAGCAGCTCTCGGCGAAGCTCCTCCTCACCTTCCCGGACTGCACGACGAAGACCGTCGCGGAGATCCGCAAGCCGAAGCTCGAGGCCTGGAACGCCAACAAGGAGAACTCGCGCGACTGGCTCGGCCTCAACATGATGACCGAGGCGCGCACCGGGTTCCGGGCCTTCAACGAGGGGACGAAGGAGGACCGCGAGGCCGACTTCGTCGCGCTGCGCCAGGCGCTCGCGCGCGCGACGCCGTGGACCCCGGAGCTGGTCGAGAGCCTGCTTCCCGCCGCGAAGAAGGGAGGCCGGTGATGCCCGCCGCGCTGCGTGTCTGGCGCGAGAGGGATGGCCGCCTGCTGCGCGTCCGGCTCTCGCGCCCCAAGGCGAACGTGCTCGACGCGGAGATGGTCTCGGCGCTCGACGAGGCCTTCGCCGCCGCGCCGGCCGCCGGCGTCCCCGCGCTGCTCGGCGTGCTCCTCGACGCCGAGGGTCCCCACTTCTCGTTCGGGGCGAGCGTCGAGGAGCACCTGCCCGGGAAGTGTGCGGCCATGCTGCGCGGGTTCCACGCGCTCCTCCTGCGGATGCTCGAGCTGCCCGTCCCCGTCCTCGTCGCGGTGAGGGGCCAGTGCCTCGGCGGCGGGCTCGAGCTCGCCTCGGCGGGCGGGCTCCTCTTCGCGAGCCCCGACGCGAAGCTCGGGCAGCCGGAGATCGTCCTCGGCGTGTTCGCGCCGGCCGCCTCCTGCCTCCTTCCCGAGCGGATCGGGCCGGCCGCGGCGGAGGAGCTGCTCCTCTCCGGGCGCAGCGTCGACGCGCAGGAGGCGCTGCGGCTCGGCCTCGTCTCCGCCGTCGCGGACGACCCCGAGGCCGCCGCGCTCGCCTTCTTCGATGGGCACCTCGCGAAGAAGTCGGCCACGTCGCTCGGCTGGGCGCTGCGCGCCGCGCGCGCCGGGATGGTCGAGCGCGTCCGCACGAAGCTCTCCGCCCTCGAGGACCTGTACCTCTCCGGGCTCATGTCCACCCGGGACGCCAGCGAAGGGCTGGCCGCCTTCCTCGAGAAGCGACCGCCGCGATGGGAGGACCGCTAGTCATGATCGACGCGATCGAGGGCACCGCCGCGATCGTCGAGCGCTGCCAGGCGCTCTTCGACGACCTGCAGTTCACGGCCGCGCGGGAGTGGAAGGCGGCGCAGCCGGGCCGGAAGGTCGTCGCGTTCATGCCCATCTACGTGCCACGCGAGCTCATCCACGCCGCTGAGATGCTGCCGCTCGGCATCATGGGCGCGGGCGAGAACCTCGAGGTCATCCACGGCGACGCGTACTACCAGAGCTACATCTGCCGCATCCCGCGCTCGACCCTCGAGCTGGGCGTCACCGGCCGGCTCGACTTCGTCGACGGGTTCCTCTTCCCCTCGATCTGCGACGTCATCCGCAACCTCTCGGGCATCTGGAAGCTCCAGTTCCCGAACGTGTACGTCCGTTACTTCGACGTCCCGCAGAACTACCAGGACGGCGTCGGCGGCGCGTACTACGTGCGCGAGCTGGAGGAGCTGCGCGAGGGCCTCGAGGGGCTCTCCGGCAGGGAGATCACGGACGAGGCGCTCCGCTCGTCGATCGCCGCGTTCAACGAGAACCGCCGGCTCGTGCGCGAGGTCTACGCGGCGCGGGCGAAGGCCCCATGGCTCGCGCCCACCTCCGAGGTCTACCTCGTCATGCGCGCTGGCCTGGTCCTCCCGGTGGAGGAGCACACCCGGCTCCTGCGGGACTACCTCGCCGCCATCCGGGCCGAGCCCAGGCCGCCGCGCGACAACTGCCGCATCGTCCTGAACGGCGTCTTCTGCGAGCAGCCGCCGCTCAACCTCATCAAGGCGATCGAGCTGTCCGGCTGCTACGTCGTCGACGACGA
>DATDMJ010000094.1:0-2290 GCA_036518855.1 Gaiellaceae bacterium
AGAACGCACGGAGCGGGAGGAGGCGTTCGCCGCCTGGCGGCGCCTGCTCGAGGCCGCCGCGGAGCAACGCCCGCTGATCCTCGTGTTCGAGGATCTCCACTGGGCCGACGACGGGCTCCTCGACTTCGTCGACCACCTCGCCGACTGGGCGACGACCGTGCCGCTGCTCATCGTCGGCACGGCGCGGCCCGAGCTGCTCGACCGGCGTCCGGGCTGGGGCGGCGGCAAGCGCAACGCGTTCACGCTCTCGATCGGAGCACTGAGCGACGAGGAAACCGCCGTCCTCCTCCAGCGTCTTCTCGACCGCGCCGTCCTCGACGCCGACGCGCAGCGGGCGGTGCTGCAGCGCGCCGAGGGAAATCCGCTCTACGCGGAGGAGTACGCGCGGATGCTCGCCGAGCACGAGGGCGGCGACCTGCCGCTTCCCGAGACGGTGCAGGGCCTGATCGCGGCCCGGATCGACGCACTCGCGCCGGAGGAAAAGTCCCTGCTACAGGACGCGTCCGTGATCGGGAAGGTCTTCTGGCCGGGAGTGCTGACGGGGGCCGAGGATCGCATCCTCCACGCGCTCGAGCGGAAGGAGTTCATCCGCCGCGACCGGCGCTCCTCGATGGCCGGAGAGACGCAGTACGCCTTCCTCCACGCGCTCGTCCGGGATGTCGCATATGGGCAGATCCCGCGCGCCGAGCGAGCCGGGAAGCACCACCGGGCTGCCGAGTGGCTCACGTCGCTCGCGGGCGACCGCGCGGAGGATCACGCCGAGATGCTCGCGCACCACTACCGCGAGGCGTTGACGCTGGGCGAAGCCGCCGGACTGGACACGACCGCGCTGCGCGATCCCGCCCGACAGGCGTTCGCCGACGCGGCCGAGCGCGCCTTCTCGCTGAACGCAGGCCAGACGGCGCTCGACTTCGCCCGGGCGGCTCTCGAGCTCACCGACCCGGATTCGCCGGAGCGCCCGGCCCTCGAGCTGCTCGGCGCGTATGGCTCCCGGCTCGTGGACAGCGAGGAGGTTCCCGAGCTGCTCGACTCGGCAATCGAGGGTTTCCTCGCCCAGAACGATTACGAGCACGCAGCGGAAGCGGCCGCGATGCGCTCGAGTGACGCGTTCTTCCGGGGCGACCTGGGCGGCAGCCGTGCCGCCTCAGCTCGCGCGATCGAGTTCGCGCGCCGCGTGCCTTCCTCGCCGTCGGCCGCGCGCGCCCTCTCTCAGGCCGCTCGAGGCGCCGAGATCCTCGACCGCGACTTCGAGCGCGCGCTCGAGCTCGCGCGGGAGGCCCTCAGCATCGCCGAGGAGGCGGGTGACGACGAGCTCGCTGCGAGATGCCTCAACACGATCGGTCTGGCGCGCGTCCATGCGGGGGACGCCGGTGGGATCGAAGACCTCGAGCAGAGCGTCGAGCGCGCTGAGGCCGCGGGCTCGGTGTTCGACCTGCACACCGGGCTGAACAATCTCGCCAACTCCCTCTGGCAGGTCGGGCGGCTCGAGGAAGGCTCGGCTCGCATCCACGAGGCACGCGCCCTCTGCACGCGCTACGGCTTCGTCGGCGGACTGGAGTGGAACGACGCCGAGCTCGTCTACGACAGCCACTTCCGGGGTGACCTGGAGGAGACCGTCACGAGAGCGTCCCGCTATCTCGAGCACGAATCGGGAGCGAAGAGGTACCAGACGCCGCCCGTCCAGGCGACGCGCGCGCGCGCCTTGCTCGCCCGCGGGCAGGTCGAGGCGGCACTCGCGGATGCCGAGCGGGCGCTCCAGGCATTCCGCGACCGGGGGGCGGACGCACAGATCGCCGAGTTCATCCTCACTGCTGCCTCGCGCTGTCTCCGCGCCGCGGGACGCACAGCCGAGGCGGATTCCGTGCTGACCGAAGCGCTCCTGACACCTGACGAGCTTGCATCCGACCTCCCCCTCCACCTCGTGGAGCTCGGTCGCGGAGAGGAGTACCTCACGCTGATGGAAGGCGTACACGGCCACCTATGGCTCGAAGCGGGCCGAGCTGCCGCCTCGGGCGAGCTCGCGCGCGCAGCCGAGATCTACGGCGGGATGGGCGCCCGGTTCCCGGAGGCCTGGGCGGGGCTGCTCGCCGCCGAGCGCGGCGACGCCTCCCGGCTCGAGGCGGCCCTCGCGTACTTCGAGGAGCAGGGCGCGACGCCGTACGTCCAGCGCTGCCGCGCTCTGATGCAAGCCTCAGCCTGACCGTTCCGGACACGGCCGGTACCAGGTACCGGCCGTGTCTGCAGAGGCCGCGGCCGCGAGTAGGATCGCGTTGTGCCCGACGCGCTCTGG
>DATDMJ010000095.1:0-29308 GCA_036518855.1 Gaiellaceae bacterium
CCCGGCCTCTCCCCCGCTTCGCTGCGCCTCACTCACGCCGTCGTCTCGCGAGCGTTCCGAGACGCCGTGCGCTGGGGACAGATCGTTCGGAACCCCGCCGCGGCAGCTGATCCGCCTGCGCCCGCGGAAAGCCGTGCATCCGCCTGGACCGCGAAGGAGCTTGGCCGCTTCCTTGAGCACGTCAAGGGCGAGCGCCTGTTTGCGCTCTGGCGCCTTGCGGCGACAACTGGGATGCGGCGCGGGGAACTACTTGGGCTGACCTGGCTCGCGCTCGACCTCGACGGCGGCACGCTCCGCATCGACCAGCAGCTCGTCCCGACTCGCGGCGGCGTGAGCTTCGGCCCGCCGAAGTCGAGGCGCTCGCGGCGCACGATCGCGCTCGACGCCGAGACGGTCGAAGCGCTGAAGACGCACCGAGAGGCGCAGCTGCTCGAGCGCTCGTTCGCGGGCGATCCCTACGTCGACCACGATCTGGTCTTCGCCGACGAGCTCGGGCGGCCGATCTATCCGCAGCGGCTAACCGAGGCGTTCACGAGCAGGCGGAAGGCGGCTGGCCTGCTTAGCGGGACGCTGCACATCCTCCGCCACACTCACGCCACGCTGGCGCTGACGAACGGCGTACCGCTTCACGTCATGGCCGCCCGCCTAGGCGATCGGCCCGAGACGGTGCTCAAGACCTACGCGCACCTGCTGCCGCAGAGCGACGTTCAGGCAGCCGAGCAAGTGGCGGCGCTGATCGCCTGAGGGATCGGGCTACTTGGATTCGTTCGGACTCGCCGGCGCCTCGCTCGCTGGAGGCGGCGGCGCCTCGCTGGGCTGATCGCCTCCGCCGAAGGCCTCCTTCAGCTTGCCCACGCCGGCCGCGAGCCCGCCCACTCCCCCGGCGAGCACGCCAAGAGCCTCAGCTCCCTGAAAGACGGCATCGAGGCTTCTCTCGGCCGTCTCGGTGCCGACTCGCTCGACGGCTTCCGGTTCGCGGTTCTCATCGCTCATGCCGCCGATGCTAGAGCGCCTCCAGGACAGCGGTTAGCACCCCGTTAGCAAGAGACCCGCAAACCCGCATGGCTACGCGCAGAAGCTAGAAGAGCTGGTTCTCGCCCGCGAAGATCGCCGAGACCGAGTCGTCGGCGAAGATGTTCATGATCGTCTCGGCGAGGAGGCCGGAGACCGGCAGGACGTCGACGTTGTCGGGCCGCTTGAGCGGGTCGATCGGAACGGTGTCGGTGACCGTCACCTGCGTCAGCTCGCTGGCGCCGATCTTGTCGAAGGCGTTGCCCGGGAAGAGCCCGTGCGTGGCGCAGGCGTAGACCTGGCTCGCGCCGGCCTCGCGCAGCGCGGCGCCGCCGGCGATCAGCGTCCCGCCCGTGAGGATCATGTCGTCGATCATCAGGGCGATCTTGCCCTCCACCTCGCCGATCACCTCGGTCACCTCGGCGCGATCGTGCTCGGGGCGGGTCTTGTTCAGGATCGCGAGGTCGGCCTCGAGCATCTGCGCGAAGCGCCGCGCGAACTTCGCGCGCCCGACGTCCGGCGAGACCGCGACGACGTCCTCGCCGCTCAGGCCCTTGTCGCGGTAGTACTGCGCGAACAGCTGCAGCGCGGTCATGTGGTCGACCGGCGTCGAGAAGAAGCCCTGGATCTGGCCGGCGTGGAGGTCCATCGTGACCACGCGGTCGACGCCGGCGCTCTCCAGCGCGTCCGCGACCAGCCTGGCCGTGATCGGCTCGCGCGGCGCCGATTTCTTGTCCTGGCGCGAGTACGGGAACCACGGGATGACCGCGGTGATCCGCTTGGCCGAAGCGAGCTTCGCCGCCTGGATCATGATCAGCAGCTCGACCAGGTGATCGTTGACCGGCGCATTCCCGGACTGGACGATGAACACGTCGCAGCCGCGAATCGACTCGCGGTAGCGCACGTAGGTCTCGCCGTTGGCGAAGGTCTTGAGCTCGACCTCGCCGAGCATGATGCCGAGCTTCTCCGCGATCGCCTCGGCCAGGGCCGGGTTCGAGCGCCCGGCGACGAGCATCAGCCGCTTCTGCGGGCCTCGCTCGATCCAGGGTGTTCGCTCGTTCTCCGGCATCGCGGGCGGCTCGACCGTCTCGAGCCCGGGGAGTGTCGCCTCAGTCATCTTCCGCTTGCCTCTTTCGGACGTAGCCTTCTTTGGTGACCTGGCGCTGACGCGCGATCGCGAGAGCTTCCGGCGGAACGTCCTCGGTGATGACGGAGCCCGCCCCAATCCAAGCATCGTCGCCAATCTCGACCGGCGCAACGAACGCATTGTGGACGCCGGTCCTGACGTTGCGGCCGATCTTGGTGCGCCCCTTCGATCGCCCGTCCTCGTGCGGGAAGTTCGCGGTGATGTTGCCCGCGCCGATGTTCGTCTCCTCGCCGATGTCGGCGTCGCCGATGTAGGACTGGTGCGGCACCTTGGTCCGTTTCCCGAGCCGTGAGTTCTTGATCTCCACGAACGCGCCCGCCTTGGCACCGGCCTCGAGCACCGTTCCGGGGCGAAGGTAACAGAATGGCCCGACCAGCGCAGCCGGGCCGACCTCGGAGTCGACCACCACGGCGTGCGGGCCGACCTCGGCGCCGCGGGCGACCGTCGTCTCGCCCTGGAGGACGGTGAACGGATGGATCGTCGTGTCCGGCTCCAGCTCGACCGACGGCTCGATCCACGTCGTCCTGGGATCCACGATCGTCGCCCCGGCGAGCATGTGCTCGTGGTTGATCCGGTCGCGCAGGGTCGCCGCGATCGAGGCGAGCTCTGCGCGCGTGTTGACGCCGACCTCCGCGTCGTCGTCGTCCTGGTAGACCGCGACGCGCTCGCCGGCCTGGACGAGGTCGCGGACGGTGTCGGTGAGGTAGAGCTCGCCCTGCTTGTTCTTCGGCTCGAGCCGCTCCAGCGCCGGCCAGAGCCGGTCGGTCGCGAACACGTAGATCGACGAGTTGATCTCCGTCAGCGCGAGCTCCTCGTCGCTCGCATCGACCGCCTCGACGATCGCCTGGAGGCTGCCGTCGGCGCCGCGGACGACGCGGCCGTACGCGCCCGGCTCGTCGCGGTCGTAGGAGAGAACGGTCGCGGCTGCGCCCTCGCTGCGGTGCGTCTCCAGGAGGCGGCCGAGGGTTTCCGAGGTGATCGCCGCGGCGTCGCCGCTGACCACGAGGACGTCGCCCTCGAACCCCTCGAGCGCCGGGCGCGCCGCGGCAGTCGCGTCGCCTGTTCCGAGCGGCTGCTGCTGCACGGCGACGGTCTCGCCCTCGAGCGCACCGGCCTGGTCGGGCGAGGTGACGACGACCAGCGGGTCCGGATCGAGACCTCGAGCTGCTTCGATCACCCAGTCGACCATCCGCCGGCCCAGAATCGGATGGAGGTGCTTCGGCGTCTCGGAGCGCATGCGCGTGCCAAGACCCGCAGCGAGGACGATGGCCGCAGGCTTCTGGCTCAAAGCTGGGGCGCCAGGATTCGAACCTGGGATCGCGGGACCAAAACCCGCTGCCTTACCACTTGGCTACGCCCCACCACTTCGGCGCCAGCTTAACCCCGGTCGGAGAGGAGGAACATGAGCGCGATGGCAGCGAAGACGACGGCCAACAAGAGCGCCAGCCAGTTGAGTAGGAACGCAAAGATGGCGACCACGACCGCTAGCGCTTGCGAGGCGCCGCCGATCCAGAGGACCTGTCGCACAGTGTGAGAGCGGGCATTGCGGCCCCAGAAGACGTAGAGCGCGAGGACCGGTATCGCAATCGTGACGACCGTCCATTTGGTGAGGTCGGACGAGATCGCCACCAGGATCCCTTCGATGACAGCGATCCAGAGCGCGATGCGGATGCGGCGCGCGCGCAGCCACCGGCCGGTCTTGGTCGTGCCGTGCTCGATGGGCTGCGGCGGCTGGAGCGACTGATCGGTCGCCATGCGTCAACCGTACCAAGCAGGAACGGTGAGCCACGTGCGCCCGTGGCTGCGGAGCTCGCGCGCGGCCGCCGCTGCTTGCCGGCGGTGGTGGAAGAGGCCGTAGAGGGTCGGGCCTGCACCGCTCACGTCTGCCCTGAACGCACCGAGGCTCAGCAGCTCGTCGGCCATCGTCGACGACGCGAGGTCGTTCCGCGGAAGCGCTGCGAGGTCGCGGGGACGGCTGACTGCTGACAGCGCGCGGTCGAGCTCGGCGCGCCGTTCGTCGTAGCCATCGGTGCCGTTGCCTTCGTCGAACGCGGCATAGACGTTCGCGGTCGACGCCTTGGCGGCGCCGTTGGGCAGGAGCAGCAAGACCCAGTAGTCCTGGGGCAGCTCCAGCGGGGTCAGGTCGGCGCCGATGCCCTCGCCGAGCTGCGGACCGCTGGTCAGGAAGAAGGGCACATCCGCGCCGAGCTCCGCGGCCAGCTCCCCCAGCCTCGATGCGGGCAGCGGCTCCTCCAGCGTCTCGTTGGCGAGGCGAAGCGCAGTGGCGGCGTCCGAGCTCCCACCCCCGAGGCCCGCGGCGACGGGAATCCGCTTCCAGATCCTCGCCGTCCAGGCAGGCTCGACACCCGCTGCGTCCGCGAGAGCCTCGAGCGCGCGGCGAACGATCGTGTCCTCGCGGAACCCGTCGACGCGCAGGCCATTCGAAGGCTCGACCGCGATCCGGTCGGCGAGGTCGAGTCGCTGCAGCACGGTCGCGACCTCGTGCAGGCCGTCGTCGCGGCGAGGCCCCACGACCAGGGCGAGGTTGAGCTTGGCCGTCGCCGGTGCTCGTCTCACTGCGAGACGGCGAGGAGCAGCGTGCGCTCGCGAGGGCCGTCGAATTCGGCGAGGAAGACCGCCTGATGCGCTCCGAGCGCGAGCCGGCCGCGATCGAACGGGATCGAGACGGAGGACGCGGTGAGAGCCGTACGGACATGCGACCACGGATTTCGGTCGCCCTCGTGGAGGTGTTGCCATGGCCACGTCTCGTCGACAAGTCTCCCCATGGCCGCCTCGACGTCGGGCGCCACCGCCGTCGCTCCTTGCCCCGCCGCCTGGAGGACGACCCCTGCGGTGGTGTGCGGAACGAAGAGGGTGACGAGCGAGCCCTCGGCGCCCTCGAGCGCGGCCCTGACCCGGTCGGTCACGTCGAGCAGCTGCGTCTTGCGTTCCGTTTCGATCCTGAGCTCGCGCATGCGGTCATTCTCTCGTCAGCGCGCCCGCGAGGGCCACGAACTCCGGCGGGGCCAGCTCCTCCGCGCGGACTGTGGCTTGGCGACCGATCTCGGCAAGCGTCGCCTCGGCCTCGCCGCGGGTCGCGACGCCACAGAGCTCGAGCGAGTTTGCGAGCCGCTTTCGGCGGTGGGCGAACGCCGCGGTGACGATGCTCTTCACGCGCGCGAGGTCCCCGGTGTTCGCCTCGGCCCGGCGGCGGAACGCGACCAGCGCCGAGTCGACGTTCGGCCGCGGACGAAAGACGGTTCGCGAGACCGGATGGAAGCCCGTGCGCTCCGCGGCGAGCTGGACGAGCACCGAGACGGCGCCGTAGGCCTTCGTCGACGGCTCGGCGAAGAACCGGTCGGCGACCTCGCGCTGCACCATCACGCACCAGAGCTCCAGGCTCGGGAGGCCGTCGAGGCTTTCGACGACGAGCGGCGTCGCGACGTTGTAGGGGAGATTCGAGACGAGCTTCGTCGCCGGCGGGTCGAGCGCCCCGAGGTCCAGCCGCAGGGCGTCGCCGAAGTGGAGCTCGACGTTCTCCCGGCCCGCCAGCCGCTCCCGGAGCGGGCTCTCGAGCGAGCGGTCGAGCTCGACGGCGTGCACCCGTTCGACGCGCTGGGCGAGAAACGCGGTCAGCACTCCAAGGCCAGGGCCGATTTCCAGCACGACGTCCTCGGAGGCGAGCCCGGCGAGGCGACCGATGACGCCGAGGATGTTCTCGTCGACGAGGAAGTGCTGGCCGAGCTCCTTCTTCGCGTCCGGCGGTCTCACGCGAGCGAGAACGCGGCCGTGGCGTTCGCGTCGAGGCGGGCGGCGAGCTCCTCCGGATCCTCGCCCCGAGTCTCGGCGAGCGCCGCGAGCGTATGGACGACGTTCGCCGGCTCGTTCGGGCGGCCCCGCCGCGGCTGTGGGCTCAGGTACGGGCTGTCGGTCTCGGCCAGGAGGCGGTCTGCGGGGACGCGCCGCGCCGCTTCCCGAAGCTCTTCCGCCTTGGGATAGGTGACGTTTCCCGCGAAGGAGACGAAGTAGCCGCGGTCGAGGGCGACCGGCAGGAGCTCGGGGCTCGAGAAGCAGTGCAGGATCACCGTCCCGTCGAAGCGAGCGAGCGCGGCCGCGGTCTCGTCGTCGGCGGCGCGGGTGTGGACGACTACGGGCTTTCCGAGCTCGGCGGCGAGATCGAGTTGGCGCGCGAGCAGCTCGCGCTGGCGATCGCGCGGCGCATAGTCCCGGTAGAAGTCGAGGCCGACCTCCCCCACCGCGACCGCGCGCTCGTCGGCAAGGAGCGCGCGCAGCTCGTCCAGCCGCTCTGCATCCGGATCGGCGGCCTGGTGAGGATGGATCCCGAGCGCGGCCCATACCCCCGGCTCGCGGCTTGCGATGGCGAGGGTTTCCCGGCACGACTCGAGCCCCGAGCCCACGGCGACGATCCGGTCGACGCCCGCGCTGCGAGCACGAGCGACGACCAGGTCCGCTGGATCCGTGCACGCGTCGAGGTGCGCGTGCGTATCGGTCACGCGCTCAAGCCGCGGCGGTGGGCAGGTCCACGCGCGGGAACAGGGGCTGCGCCGGCTCGATGCCGTCGGTGGCGGCCGTGCGCCCGTATGCGACTTGCTCCAGGGCGAGGTCGACCGGTTGCCGCAACGCGCCGAGGATCCGTGGTGCCGTCTCCGGGATGTACGGCGACACCGCGACCGCCACGGCGCGGAGCCCGTCGGCGAGGTCGTACAGGACCGTCGCCAGCTCGTCCGCCTTGGACTCGTCCTTCGCGAGCTGCCACGGCGCATTGGCCTCGACGTGGCGATTGAGCAGGCGGACCACCTCCCAGATGTCCTCCAGGCCCCCCGTCAGGTCGTAGACGTCGAAGCGCGCGACCAGCTTCTTCCGAAGCGCCTCGACCGTCGAGGCGAGCTCCTCGTTGCGGGACCCGGGCGCGATCCGCCCGCCGGTGTAGCGAGCGATCATCGCCGTCGTCCGCGAGACGAGATTGCCCAGGTCGTTCGCGAGCTCGCGCTCGTAGCGTTCGTGGAGCGCGTCGACCGAGGCGCTCCCGTCCTGCCCGAACGAGACCGACCGCAGAGCCCAGAACCGCACCGCGTCGCTGCCGTAGACGTCGACGAGGTCGAGCGGGTCGATCACGTTCCCAAGCGACTTCGAGATCTTCCGCTCGTCGAGCAGCAGGTACCCGTGCACGAACAGCTGCCGCGGCACCTCGTACCCCGCCGAGAGGAGCAGCGCCGGCCAGTAGACGCAGTGGAAGCGGAGGATGTCCTTGCCGAGCAGATGGTGGACATGGGGCCAGAACCGCTCCCGCAGATCCTCGGCTTCTCGCGCATACGTCAGCGCGCTGACGTAGTTGATAAGCGCGTCTACCCAGACATACGTGACCTGCCCTTCATCCCAAGGGATCGGCACCCCCCACGGCTGGCCGGCACGGCTGACGCTGAAATCCTGGAGGCCGCCCTCGATGAAGCTGCGCGCCTCGTTGTAGCGGAAGCGCGGCAGGACGAAGTCGGGCCGTTCGTCGTAGAGCTCGAGCAGGCGGTCCTGGTACGCCGAAAGCCGGAAGAAGTAGTTCTTCTCCTCGATGTGCTCCGGGGCGATCCCGTGCTCCGGACACAGGCCGTCGACGAGGTCGCTTTCGCTCTTGAACTCCTCGCAGCCGACGCAGTACAGGCCGGTGTAGACGTCCTGGTAGATGTCGCCGTTGTCGTAGAGGCGCTGGAGAAACTCCTGGACGAAGCGCTTGTGACCCTCGTCTGTCGTCCGGATGAAGAAGTCGTACTGAGCATCGACCCGCCTAGGCAGCTCTCGCCAGTCTTCGGCGATCCGGTCGACGTACGTCTTGGCGTCGAGGCCCTGCTGTTCCGCGACGCGGTAGACCTTCGAGGCATGCTCGTCCGTGCCGGTGAGGAAGAAGGTCTCCTCTCCGCGCTGGCGATGATGCCGAACCAGCGCGTCCGCGGCAATCGTCGTGTACGCGTGCCCGATGTGCGGCGTCGCGTTCACGTAATAGATCGGTGTCGTCAGGTAGAAGCGCATCGTCGTCAATGATACGAACGGCCTTGGGCAGGACCATCGCGCGGCGGCGCCGCCGGAATCTCCGTCCCGTGAGATCCGCCGCGCACAACACGACGGCCAGGCCGAGCATCGCGGCGAGCGTATGCAGTGACTCGCCGCCGCGTGCGTGACCAGTCGGCCCAGGCGTCACCGAGGGTGCCAGGGCCGCATCCACCGGTGACCGCAAGTTCCGTCCGGCGGCCGCCGTCGGCGAGGATGCGGGCCGGGCGATGCGAGCCACGCTCATGCGCGAACGCACCCGGGTGCTCCGTGGAGCCTGCTCTCGGGCCGGCAGCCGGCGCGGAGTGCGCGCCGGCTCCGACGAGCTCGGGGCAACATGGCGCGCGGGCCGAGAGACCGGCAGCGACCGCGGTGCAGAGCGGTCGGCCAGGGGCTCGACGGGCGGAGCATGGTCGGCCCTGGCAGGCTGCGCCAGGGCTGGCGGGAGCGGTTCGGCCGGGGGCGGATCTGATCCAGGAGAGACGGGCTCTCCTCCCTCGACCGGCGGATCCACCGGGGGCGGAGGGGCCGTTGAGGGCAGGAACGACTGCGGATCGAGGTAGCCCTGCTCCTCGCTCGTCGTTCGAATGCCGAGGTGCACGTACGGGTCGGACAGCTCGGCCGTCCCGCTGGCGCCGGCGATCCCCACCGATTCGCCCTCTGCCAGGGCGGCGCCCCGCCGGACGCCGATCGAGCCGAGATGCAGAAGCGTGACCGAGTAGCCGTCCGCCGTCTCGATCGCGACCGTCTTGCCGCCGCCGGGCACGCTGCCGGCGAACGACACCGTGCCGGACGCCGGTGCGAGTACCGGCGTCCCAGCCGGCGCACCGATGTCGATGCCCCGGTGCTGCCCCGCTGCGTACGGGTGCGCCGGATCGAACGAGAACGCAGTCAGCACCGGTCCGCGTACGGGCCAGGTCCAGCCGAGCGCGGAAGCCGGAGCGATGAAGGCGGCCGCAACCGCGAGGACGAGCAGGCGCATCGGACAAGACCTCCGTTGTCAGGTATGCAAACGCAACTGACCGTAGCAAGGCCTGGCCACAGTTGTCAAATCTGCTTACAGCGAGGACTTGTAGAGCCGGTTGCGGGCGACACCGGTCAGCCGCGCGACGATCGCTGCTGCACGACGGCGCGGCACCCCGGCCTCCAGCAGCTCGGCCACCGCTGCCTCCGCCGCGGCCTGGTCGCGCTCGACGGCTCCGCCGCCGAAGACGAGCGTGATCTCGCCCTTCGCGACGCCTTGGAAGCGCTGCGCGAGCTCGGACACCGACCCGCGCGACACTTCCTCGAAGCGCTTCGTCAGCTCCCGGCACACCGCAGCAGGCCGCTGCGGGATCACGCGCGCGAGAACAGCGAGCGAAGCAGCCAGCCGCTGCGGCGACTCGAACGCCACCACCGGCCAGGTCCGCCGCGAGAGCTCCTCCCCCAGCGCGAGCAGCGCACGCTCGCCCCGCGGCAGGTAGCCGACGAACTGGTAGCCCTCCTCAGCGACGAGACCGCTCGCGACCAGCGCCGTCTCGACCGCCGACGGCCCCGGCAGCACCGTCACCTCGATGCCCGCATCCAGAGCGGCGTCGACGAGCCGCGCCCCGGGGTCGGACACTCCCGGCAGCCCGGAATCGCTCACCAGCGCGACACGCTCGCCGCCCTCCAGCCGCGGCAGCAACTCCTGCGTCCGCCGCGCCTCGTTGTGCTGGTGGTACGAGAGCAGCCGGGCCCGGATCCCGTGCCGTTCCAGCAGCTTGCGCGTCTGCCGGGTGTCCTCGCAGAGCACGACGTCGGCCTGCTCGAGCTCACACAGCACGCGGAGCGTGACGTCCTCGAGGTTCCCGATCGGCGTCGCGCAGACGGCGAGTGGCACTAGCTCTCCGCGCCGAGTGCCTCGAACGCAATCATCCCAGCCCCGATCACGCCGGCGTAGAAGCCGAGCTCGGCCAGGACGATCTTCACCGTGTCGCGTGCGGGCTCGAGCCCTTCGCGAGCGAGGACCGCGCGCGCAGGGCCGAGGACGAGGTCGGCCGCAGACGATCCGAAGCCGCCGCCGATCACGAAGAGCTCCGGCTCGAAGACGTTCACGAGACTCGCGATTCCCGCGCCGAGCCAGCGGCCGATCTCGGCCAGCGCGTCGAGGGCGGCCTGCTCCCCGTTTCGCGCACGCGTGACCAGCCGGTGCCCGTCTGCGCCGTCCCCGTAGAGCTCACGAGCCGCGCGGTCGGCGGCCCGCCCGGAGGCGTACGACTCTAGGTGCCCGTGCCCGCCGCAGCCGCAAGGAGGCCCGTCCCGGCCGATCACGATGTGGCCGAGCTCGGCTCCCACGCCCGTCGTTCCGCGAAACGGTCGGCCGTCCAGGATGAGACCGCCGCCGACGCCGGTCCCGAGCGTGAGCATCACGACGTTTCGAGCGCCCTTCGCGGCGCCGCTCTGCCACTCGCCGATCGTCGCGGCGTTCGCATCGTTTTCGATGCCCACCGGCAGGCCGTGCCGTTCGCGCATCCGGTCGCGGAGGTCCACGTCCGCGAGCGGGATGTTGACCGAGGCCACCGCGCGGCCGGATCGCTGGTCGACGCGGGACGGGATTCCGAACCCGAGCGCGGCGATCTCGTCGCCGCCGCGAATCTCGTCGACGATCGCGTCCAGCCCGGCGAGCAGCGCATCCTGCGACGAGACGTCAGTGGGGTGCGTGACCTGCTTCTCGATCGCACCTTCCCTCGTCACGACGGCCGCGAGCGTCTTCGTCCCGCCCACGTCGACGCCGATGACCCTCAAGGGCTTCACCTCGGGTGGCTACCATACGCCGCCGGATGGCGTCGCCCGGCGGAGAGAAGCCGTATCGCCTCTACCGCGGCGGGCGCGTCAAGGGCCGCGTCCCCACGGCGGCGTCGCAGAAGGCGCCTCCCCGACCGCCGCGCACAGGTCGCGACGGCAAGAGTCGCTACCGCGGGCCCGGGCCGAAACCCGGGAAGCCACCCCGCGGGCCGAGGCGCATTCGCTGGGGCCGCGAGATCGGGATCGCGCTCGTCCTCGTGGTGGTCTTCTTCATCGTCTGGGGCCTGCTCGGGTACCTCGCTTTCCGCGGCGGCGTCTCCGATGCAAACAAACGCCTGCCGAAGACCGCGCGGACGGCACTCGCCCCCGACAAGGGGTCGATGATCTCGAACCCGACGTCGATCCTCCTGCTCGGCACCGACCACTCGTCGCAGGTCTCGCGCATCGGCGACCGGCACTCGGACTCGATCACGCTGCTCCGCACCGACCCCTCGCACAATCGGCTCTACTACCTCTCGATCCCCCGAGACCTGCAGGTCGAGATTCCGGGTTACGGCGCGCAGAAGATCAACGCCGCGTACCAGATCGGCGGGCCTCGCCTCGCGATCCGAACGGTCTCGAGCTACACGGACATCCCGGTAAACCACGTGATCGTGGTCGACTTCGCGCAGTTCCGCGACCTGATCGACAAGATCGGCGGGATCGACGTGGTCGTGCCGCGCCCGATCATCTCGAAGTTCGACTGCCCCTACGCCTCGCCTGTCCGCTGCTCGCGCTGGCCGGGCTGGCGCTTCCCGAAGGGCAAGGTCCATCTCGACGGGCGCCGCGCGCTCATCTACTCGCGCGTGCGCAAGAACGCGCTCGACCCCTCGGAGTCGGACATCACCCGCAGCGAGCGCAACCAGCAAGTGCTGCAGGCCGTGATGGGCAAGCTCGCCGGCTTCGGCACCTACGTCCGGATGCCGTTCATCGGCGGCAGCCTCCTGAAGCCGCTTGCGACCGACCTCTCGGCGAACCAGTTCCTCGAGCTGGGCTGGAACAAGTTCCGGGCCGGCACGACGATCCACTGCCGGCTCGGGGGGAGCTCGACCGGCGGCGTGATCACGCCCAGCGAGGACAACGCGAAGGTGATCCTGATGGTGCTCGGGAAGTCCGCAGTGCAGCCGCCGGGGCCGACCGGCGACACCTACCCGCCGGGCTGCCTCTACGGGAACACGGTGCCGGGGCGCTAGGCCTCGGCCGCTTTCTCCTTCTTCTCCGGCTTCTCGGTCTTCTCGGCCTTCTTCGGCTCGGCGCCGTCCTTCGAGGGCTCGTCGCGCTTGCGCGAGCCGCGGCCGTAGTCGGTCGAGTAGAAACCCGAGCCCTTGAAGTGAACCGCGACCGGATAGAGCACGCGCTCGACGGGCCCCTCGCCGCACACCTCGCACACGTCGGGTGGCGCGTCGCCCATTCGCTGGAACAGTTCGAACAGGTGCCCGTTCGGGCAGCGGTACTCGTAGATCGGCATTGCTCCTAAGGATAGTGACGGGAGTGGCTGCGTCCGCCTTCGCGTTCCAGCGTCTCCTGGAAGCAGGGCGCGTCCTCGAAGGCCGCGAGCCCGGGTGGGGTCGGGCGCGCGCGGGCGCGTCTGCGGCGGGCGGCGGCGAGCACGGCCGAGGCGCCGACGAGCCCGCCGAGCAGGAACGAGCGCAGCCGTTCTGCCCGCGGTTCGCCGTCCATGGGACGATTGTCGCAGTGATCTGCTGCCTGGGGGATCTGCTCTTGGACGTGATCGTGCGCGCGCCTCGACCGCTCGCCGCGGGGACGGACACGGCCGTCGAGACACGGGTGACCTCCGGCGGGCAGGCGGCGAACGTCGCGTCCTGGGTCGCCGAGCTGGGCGAGCAGGTGCGGTTCATCGGCAAGCAGGCGGACGACGACGCCGGGGCGCTGGTGCGGTCGCTGCTCGAGCGGCGGGGCGTCGACCTCGCCGGGCCGCGCGTCGAGGGGAGCACCGGCGTGGTGGTCTCGCTCGTCGGCGCGGACGGCGACCGCTCGATGGCGACCGACCGCGGGATCGCGCCGGAGCTCCGCGCCGAGGAGCTCGACGCCGAGTGGCTCAGCGGATGCCACTGGTTGCATCTCTCGGGTTACAGCCTGCTCGTCGAGCCAATCCTGGATGCGGCGCTTGCAGCGGCTTCGCTGGCGCGGGCGGAGGGGGCGCGGGTCAGCGTCGACCTCTCGTCCTGGAGCGCGATCCGCGCGCGCGGGCCGGAGCGGTTCCGGACGACGCTGGAGGAGCTCGAGCCGGACGTCGTCTTCGCGAACGAGCCGGAGTGGGAGCTCGTCGGCGGCGCCTACGGGCTCGGCGAGACGGCCGTGGTCAAGCGCGGCTTCCGCGGGGTGTCCATCCTCAGCGCGGCCGGAGTCGAAGAGCACGGAGCCGTCGGCTCGGATGTGGTCGACACGACCGGTGCGGGCGACGCGCTCGCGGCGGGATTCATCGTCGGCGGGATCGAGCTCGGGCTCGAGACGGCGGCCCGCTGTGTGGCGCAGCTCGGGGCGGTGCCGGTGTGACAGAACTGCTCCAGATCGCGCCGGAAGTGCAACAAGCGCTCCACGAGGGCCGCCCTGTGGTGGCGCTCGAGACTACGCTGATCGCACACGGTTTCCCACCCAGGGTGGGGGTGGAGGTGGGGCTTGCCTCGGAGTCGGCGGTCAGGTCCGAATCGGCCGTGCCCGCAACGGTCGGCGTGCTCGACGGCACCGTCGTCGTCGGACTGGACGAGACACAGATCGAACGCTTCGGCGAGGCCGGCGCCGAGGCGCGCAAAGCAGGGCCGCGCGACCTCGCGGCCTGCGCGGCTCAAGGCGTCCTCGGTGCCACCACGGTCGGCGGGACGCTTCGGGTCTGCGCGCTCGCCGGGATCCGCTTCCTCGGCACGGGCGGCATCGGCGGCGTGCACCGCGGCTTCGCCGCGCGGCCCGACGTCTCCGCCGACCTCGCCGAGCTCGCCCGGGCCCAGACCCTCGTGGTCGGCTCCGGCGCGAAGTCGCTGCTCGACGTCCCCGCGACGGCCGAGGTGCTCGAGACCCTCGGCGTCCCGGTGCTCGGCTACCGCACCGACGAGCTACCGCTCTTCTATGCAGCCGCGGGCGGGCCGCCCGTCTCCGCACGTGTCGAGACGCCGCAGGAGGCAGCCGCGATCGCCCGCGCGCACTGGGAGCTCGGCGGCGCGGGCCTGCTGCTCGGGAACGCGCCGCAGAACGGCATCGACGTCGAGCCGCTCCTGGAGCAGGCGCTTCGCACCGCGGCGGCCGAGGACATCACCGGCCAGGCCGTGACGCCGTTCGTGCTCTCGTACCTCCACGAGCAGAGCGGCGGCCGCACCCTCGAGGTGAACCGCGACCTCGTGGTCGCGAACGCCGGGCTCGCGGCGCAGGTGGCCGCGAGCCCAACGTCAAGTCCTCAGTGACAGGCCACGCCCTGGCACTGGGCGGCGTTCCCGTTGTGGTGCGCCGTGTTCCCGTGCCCGTCGACGTTCCCGGCCGCCGCGAAGATGCCGAGATCGCCGTTTCGGTTGGCGTGGTTGCGCTTGAGCGTGTTGCCCGAGTCAGCGACGTCGATCCCGTCGTCGCCGTTCCGGTGGGTCGAGTTGTTGACGAGGAGGTTCCCGGTCGAGCCGCTGAACACGTGGATCCCGTCCATCGTGCTCCCCCGCACCCAGTTCCGGCGGAGCGTGCTGTTCGTCGTGCCGAACAACTCGATGCCGATGTGGTTCCGGAAGACCGTGTTGCTCGCGACTCTGATGTTCGTCCCGTGGAACGGCTCGATCCCGGCGATGTTGTTCCGGAAGACCCGGTTGTAGCTGTAGACGTTGTTCGCCGAGAAGTCCGAGGTGATGCCCCACGAAGCGTTGTCGTGGGTCTTGTTGTGGTCGACGTGGTTGCCGTCGCTTCCGGTGATGAGCACGATCGCGGACGCGGTGTTGCCGAAGACGTTGTCGTAGGCGATCCGGTTCGTGTCGGAACCGACGAGGTGGATGCCGTCGAAGCTCGCCGTCACGCGGTCGTGGACGATCCTCGTGTGATCCGAGGAGCCCAGCTCGATCCCGCGGAGGGTCTGCTGCACCGACAGCCGGTCGAGCCGGTTGCCGCTCGCGTTGACCAGGTGCACGCCCTGCTGGAACTGCTGGATCGTGCCGTGCCTGATCACGACGTTGTCGAACCCGCCGGTGTTGTCGATCCCGTCGGCCGACGGGTTGTTGACGCCGTCGACGAGGTGGCCGCCGAGGTCGACGCGGATGTGGTTCGCGCCGATCACGAGACCCGCCCCCGGGCAGTCGGTCAGGTCGTTCCTCAGGTGGAAGTTGTGCGTGATGACCTGCCCGCAGCTCGTGGTCGACGGCTTCTTCGCAAGCGCCGAGCCCGCTCCGGCCGCCAACAGCGCCGCCGCCACGACTACCGGGGCGACGGCTCGCATGGCAGAGCTCATGTGCCCCCCTTTCCTTGATCCGCCAACGGCGGGGACCCTAGGGGACCGAGGTTAAGAAACTGTCAGCTCAGCGAGCTCAGGAAGTCGTCGACGGAGAGCGCCGTCAGCGTCTGCAGCTTCGCGCTGCCGCGCGCGCCGAGCGCCACCGACACGCGGGCGATCGTCTCGGCGTCCGGAGCGTCGACGACGTTCACGAAGTCGAAGGGGCCCAGCGTTGCCCACTGATGGATGACCTTCGCGCCGAGCTCCTCGACGTCGCGGTTGACCTCACGCAGACGGTCGGGGTTCGCCTTCAGCGTCTGCACGCCCTGGGCGGTCAGGCTGGTCAGCATGATGTACGTCGGCATCGCTCCTCCTCGTCGGATCTCTCGCCGCCTGGTCGAAGTAGAGCAGCGCGGCGCCGAGGAAGAGTATGGGTGAGATCACGAGCAGGGACAGGAAGGCTGCGACCGCAAGCTCGCTCTCACTTCCGCTTCGGAGAAGGAAGAAGAGCACGGTCGATGTCAGGAAGGCGACGATCGTCAGCGTCGCGAGCGATCCGGCAGCGTGCACGTAGTCGCCGCGCGCGAGCTGGTAGCCGCGTCGCAGCGCTCGCCGAAAGCCGACCCGCTCGATCACGGCCGCCGGTAGCGACAGGCCGAGGAGGGCCAGCCAGAGCACCGCGGGCAGGATGAACAGGCTGTAGAGAAAGAGGGCCGGAACGAACACGATGTACCCCGCAGCCGCTCCGACGAGCAACGCGCGCCGCTCCGGACGCTCTCCGGTGGCCACCACGACGGCCCCGAGGTAGGAGGCGGTCATTAGCAGCGCGAACGCCGTGAAACCGAAGGCCAGGGTCCACGGGCCTGAAACCAGCGTCAAGCCGACCGCGGCGATCGCAGGCCCGAGCCCGAGCGCGAGCGACGGCCAGAAGTTCCTCCGGTAGAGGTTGATCGTCTCGGCGACGAGCTGGCCGACGGTCCGCGTCTCCGGCGGCAGCGGCGGGGGCAACGGCTGCCGCGTCCTTGCCTTCTTCGCCACTAGGCAGCCGCCGGCTCGGTGGCTCGGGCCTTCTCGAAGCCCAGCTCGCCGTCGCGGGCAGCGACGCGGACGGTGTCGCCCTCCCCGAACTCGCCCTCCAGCAGGCGCAGCGCGAGCGGATTCTCGAGCAGGCGCTGGATCGCGCGCTTCAGCGGGCGTGCGCCGTAGGTCGGGTCCCACCCGGCCTCGGCGAGGACGGCCTTAGCGTCGCCGGTGAGCTCGAGGCCGAGCCCGCGCTCGGCGAGACGTTCGCGCACCCGCCGCAGCTGCAGGTCGACGATCTCCGCGATCTGGTCCTTCGAGAGCGGCTCGAACTCGACGATCTCGTCGATCCGGTTGAGGAACTCGGGGCGGAAGTGGTCGCGCATCGCCTCGGCGGAGCGCACGTTCGAGGTCATGATCAGCACTGTGTTCCGGAAATCGACGGTGCGGCCCTGGCCGTCGGTGAGCCGGCCGTCGTCGAGGATCTGCAGCAGGATGTTGAAGACGTCCGGGTGCGCCTTCTCGATCTCGTCGAGGAGCACGACCGAGTAGGGCCGCCGCCGGACCGCCTCGGTCAGCTGGCCGCCCTCGTCGTAGCCGACGTACCCGGGCGGCGCGCCGACCAGGCGAGACACGCTGTGCTTCTCCATGTACTCGGACATGTCGAGCCGCACCAGCGCGCGCTCGTCGTCGAACATGAACTCGGCAAGAGCTCGGGCCAGCTCGGTCTTGCCGACCCCGGTCGGGCCGAGGAAGACGAACGACCCGATCGGCCGATTCGGGTCCTGCAGCCCTGACCGCGCGCGCCGGAGCGCGTTCGCGACGGCTTCGACCGCCTCGTCCTGGCCGACGACACGGTCGTGCAGCCGCTCCTCCATGTGGATGAGCTTCTCGGTCTCGCCCTCGAGCAGCCGGTCGACCGGGATCCCGGTCCAGCGGCCGACGACCGAGGCGACGTCGTCCTCGTCGACCTCCTCCTTGACCATCGGCGACTCGGGAACGTCGCGCGCCTCGAGCTCGCGCTCGAGCTCCGGCAGCTCGCCGTAGCGGATCTCGGCGACGCGCTGCAGCTCGCCGCTGCGCTCGGCGCGCTCGGCCTCGCCACGCAGCTCGTCGATCCGCCGCGTGATCTCCTTGACGCGCTCGAGCTGCTCCTTCTCCTGCGACCAGCGCGCGGCGAGCTCGTTGCGCAGCTCCTGCGCCTCGGCGAGGTCGCGCTCCAGCGGCTCGCGCACCTCCTTCGACTCCTTGCCCATCGCCGCGAGCTCGATCTCGAGCTGACGCACGCGGCGCTCGGCCTCATCGAGCTCCAGCGGCGAGGAGTCGATCTCCATCCGCAGGCGCGAAGCGGCCTCGTCCACGAGGTCGATCGCCTTGTCGGGCAGGAAGCGGTCGGCGATGTAACGGTCGGACAGCACCGCGGCCGCGACCAGCGCCGCGTCACGGATGCGCACGCCGTGGTGGGCCTCGTAACGCTCCTTCAGCCCACGCAGGATCGCGATCGTGTCCGCGACGGAGGGCTCGCCGACGAAGACCGGCTGGAAGCGCCGCTCCAGCGCCGCGTCCTTCTCGATGTGCTTGCGGTACTCGTCGAGCGTCGTCGCGCCGATCGCGCGCAGCTCGCCGCGCGCCAGCATCGGCTTCATCATGTTCCCCGCGTCCACGGTGCCCTCGGCAGCGCCCGCGCCGACGATCGTGTGCAGCTCGTCGATGAAGAGGATCAGCTCGCCCTCGGCGTTACGCACTTCGGTGAGGACGGCCTTGAGCCGCTCCTCGAACTCGCCGCGGTACTTCGAGCCGGCGAGCAGCGCGCCGATGTCGAGCGCCCACACGCGCTTGCCCTTCAGGCCCTCGGGGACGTCGCCGGCGACGATGCGCTGCGCGAGCCCCTCGACGATCGCGGTCTTGCCGACCCCCGGGTCGCCGATCAGGACCGGGTTGTTCTTCGTGCGGCGCGAGAGGACCTGGATGACGCGGCGAATCTCCTCGTCGCGGCCGATGACCGGGTCGAGCTTCCCCTGCTCGGCGAGCTCCGTCAGGTCACGGCCGAACTTCTCCAGCGCCTGGTAGGTGCTCTCGGGGTCCTGCGAGGTGACGCGCTGGCCGCCACGGACCGCCTTGATCTTGGCCTCGAGCTGGTCGCGAGGGACGACGTCGAGCGCGAGCAGCAGGTGCTCGGTCGAGACGTACTCGTCCTCCAACCGGCGGGCCTCGTCGAAGGCCTCGTCGAGCACGCGCGAGACCGCGGCGGAGACCTGCGGCTGTTGCTGCGCGCCCTCGGTGGAAGGCTTCGTCCGCAGCGTCGCCTCGGCCTGCGCGCGGAGCTCGGCCGCGTCGGGCACCAGCTGCTGCGGCAGCTCCTGGTCTAGGAGCGCGAGCAGCAGGTGCTCGGGGTAGAGCTCGGGATTGCCCATGCGGCGCGCCAGCTCCTGACCAGCGGCGACCGCTTCCTGGGATTTCAGGGTCAGTTTGTTGAAGTCCACTTCTTCTCCGGGAGTTCGGTCGGGTCGTAGAGCACGAGCTCGCGGCGGTACTGCTTGTGCACCTGCTGGATGGCGGCGCGCATCTCGCGCTCGAGCCGCTCCATCCGCGCCTGCATGCGCTGGAGCTGCTCCTCGAGGTCGAGCACCGCCTCGACGCCGGCGAGGTTCAAGCCGAGCTGGGTCGTCAGGTTCTGGATCAGCCGGAGCCGCTCGAGGTCGGCCTCGGAGTAGAGGCGCGTGTTCCCCGCGGTGCGCTGCGGCCGGACGAGCCCCTTCTGCTCGTACATGCGCAGCGTCTGCGGGTGCATGCCGACGAGCTCGGCCGCGACCGAGATCATGTAGCGCGGGCGGTCGTCGATCACTGCTGGTCGCCCTCCTCGCGCGCGGGCCAGAGCCGCTCGAAGACCGCGTCCGCAACCTGGGTGGCCGTCAGCCCTTTCCGGCGCTGCGCGATGTACGCGCTGATGTCGTAGAAGGCGATGACGCCGAGGAAGATCGATACGGGGAGCCAGAACCTCGTGCTGGCGGGATCGATGCCTGCGATCAACAGGGTCGTGGCCAGCATGCCGGTGTACAGCAGGGCGCCGAGCGGCGAGAGCGCCCACTTGAGCAGCACCTTGAAGGTCGCCCGCATCAAGCGCCCGCCTTCTTGAGCTCTTCGAGCAGCTCGCGCTGCTTCTTGTTCAGCTTCTTCGGCACCGTCAGCTTCACGCGCGCGAGGAGGTCGCCGCGGCCGGAGCCCTTGAGCTTCGGGGCGCCCTTGCCCTTCACGCGCAGGAGCGTGCCGTCGGTCGTCCCCGGCTTAACCTTGACGGTGACCGGCCCGTCCGGGGTCGGCACCTCGGCCTTCGCGCCGAGCGCCGCGTCCGAGAACGGCACCGAGACCTCGACGACGAGGTCGTCGCCGCGCCGCGTGTACGTCTTCGACGGGGCGACGTGCGTGACGACGTACAGGTCGCCGGCCTCCGCGCCGCCGTAGCCGGCCTCGCCCTTGCCGCGCAGGCGGATCTTCGAGCCGTCCTTGACGCCGGCCGGGATCTTCACCGTGTAGCGCTTCGTGCGCCGCTCACGGCCGGTACCGCGGCACTTGGGGCACGGATCCTCGATCACGGTGCCGTTCCCGCGGCAGCGCGGGCATGGCTGGGACAGGGCGAAGAGCCCCTGGCTCTGCGAGACCACGCCGCGGCCCTGGCACTCGGGGCAGAGCGTCGGCGCGGTTCCCGGCTTCGCGCCCGAGCCGCCGCACTCGCGGCAGGCGGTCTCGAGCTCGACCGGGATCTTCGTCTCGACCCCGTGCAGCGAGTCCTCGAACGAGAGGTTCACGCCGACCTCGAGATCGCGCCCCCGCTGGCCGCGCTGCTGCTGCCCCCGGCCGCGGCCGCCGAGGTTCGAGAAGAGCCCGCCGAAGATATCGCCGAGATCGCCGAGGTCGCCGATGTCGAAGCCCTCGCCGAACGTGAAGCCGCCGCCCGGCCCGGGCCGTCCGTTCTGCGTGCCGAAGCGGTCGTACTGCTTCCGCTTCTCGGGGTCGGAGAGGACGTCGTAGGCGGTCTGCACCTCCTTGAAGCGCTCCTCCGCGGCGGCGTCGCCGGGATTCGCGTCCGGGTGGTGCTGGCGCGCGAGCCTGCGGTACGCCTTCTTGATCTCGTCCTGGCTGGCCCCGCGCGAGACGCCGAGGGTCTCGTAGAGGTCCTTAACGGTCGCCATCGTCCTCCCGCGGCGCGGCGACCACCACGCGCGCGGGCCGCACGACGCGGTCGCCGAGCTTGTAGCCCTTCTGCACGACCTCGAGGACGGAACCTTCCTCCGCATCCGAGGGCTGCGAGAGCAGCGCCTCGTGGACGTGCGGGTCGAAGCGGCCGTTCGTCTCGATCTCCGCGAGCCCCTCGCGCTCCAGGGCCGCCTGCAGCTCCTGGTGCACGAGGCGCACGCCCTCTTCGAGCTTCGCCTCTTCGTGCTGCTCCGCCGCGGCAAGGGCCCGCTCGAGGTCGTCCAGCACGGGCAGCAGCTCCTTCACGAGCCGCTCGTGGGCGCGCGCGACCAGGCTCTCCTGATCACGCGCGACCCGCTTGCGGTAGTTCTCGAAGTCGGCCGCGACCCGCTTGAGGTCGTTGAGGTGCTCGTCCCGCTCGGCTTCGAGCGCGGCGATCCGCTCCTCGAGGGTCTGCTCCGCCTCCGTCACGAGGTCTTGGCCTCCTCGTCGACGACCTCGGCGTCCTCGATCACCTCGTCGTCGGCGTCGGCGGCCTCGCCGTTCCCGCTCGACGCGCCGGCGCCCTGCGCCGAAGCCTGCGCGTAGACGGCCTCGGCCAGCTTCTGCGAGGCCTCCTGGAGCGCGTCCGTCTTGGCGCGGATCTCACTCAGGTCGTCGGTCTCGAGCACCTGCTTCAGCTCCATCACGCGGCCCTCGATCGTCGAGGCCTCGCTCTCGTCGAGCTTGTCGCGGTGGTCCTTGAGGCTCTTCTCGGTCGCATAGGCGAGCGACTCGGCGTCGTTCTTCGCCTGCGCCAGCTCGTGCAGCCGCCGCGCCTCGTCCGCGTGCGCCTCCGCGTCCTTGATCATCTGCTCGACCTCCTCCGGCTTGAGGCCCGAGCCGCCCTCGATCTTGATCTGCTGCTCGTTCCCGGTGCCGAGGTCCTTGGCCGAGACGTTGATGATCCCGTTCGCATCGATGTCGAAGGTGACCTCGATCTGTGGCAGGCCCCGCGGCGCCGGCGGGATGCCGACGAGCTGGAACTTGCCGAGCGTCTTGTTGTAGAGCGCCATCTCCGACTCGCCCTGGAGGACGTGCACCTCCACCGACGGCTGGTTGTCCTCGGCGGTCGTGAAGACCTCGGACTTCTTCGTCGGGATGGTCGTGTTGCGCTCGATCAGCCGCGTGAAGACGCCGCCCTTGGTCTCGATCCCGAGCGACAGGGGCGTGACGTCGAGGAGCAGGATGTCCTTGACCTCGCCCTTCAGCACGCCGCCCTGGATGGCAGCGCCGACGGCGACGACCTCGTCCGGGTTGACGCCCTTGTGCGGCTCCTTGCCGGTGAGCTCCTTGACCTTGTCGGCGACCGCCGGCATGCGGGTCATGCCGCCGACGAGGACGACGTGGTCGATCTTCGAGGCGTCGAGCCCCGCGTCCGCGAGGCAGCGCTTCGTCGGCTCGACGGTGCGCCCGAGCAGCTCCGCGGTCAGTTCGTTCAGCTTCGCGCGCGTCAGCTGCAGGTCGAGGTGCTTCGGGCCCTCCGGGGTCGCCGTGACGAACGGCAGGTTGATCTGCGTCGTCATCGTCGAGGAGAGCTCGATCTTCGCCTTCTCGGCGGCCTCGTAGAGGCGCTGCAGGGCCATCCGGTCCTGCGAGAGGTCGATGCCCTGATCCTTCTTGAACTCGGCGACCATCCAGTCGACGATCGCCTTGTCGAAGTTGTCGCCGCCGAGGTGGTTGTCGCCGTTGGTCGCCTTCACCTCGAAGACGCGGCCACCGTGCCCGTCGTCCCCGAACTCGAGGATCGAGACGTCGAAGGTGCCCCCGCCGAGGTCGAAGACGAGGATCGTCTGGTCGCCGGCCTCCTTGTCGAGCCCGTAGGCGAGCGAGGCCGCGGTCGGCTCGTTGATGATCCGCTGGACGTTGAGCCCGGCGATCTTGCCGGCGTCCTTCGTCGCCTCGCGTTGCGCGTTGTTGAAGTACGCGGGCACCGTGATCACCGCGTCGGTGACCGCCTCTCCGAGATACGCCTCGGCGTCGGCCTTCAGCTTCTGCAGGATCATCGCGCTGATCTCCGGCGGTGCGTACTCCTTGTCGCCGGCCTTGACCCGCACGTCGCCGTTCTGGCCCTCGACGACCTCGTAGGGGACGATCTTCATCTCTTCCGAGACCTCGCCGAACTTGCGGCCCATGAAGCGCTTGATCGAGAAGATCGTGTTCTGCGGGTTCGTGACCTGCTGCCGCTTCGCGGGCGCGCCCACGAGCCGCTGGCCGTCGTTCGTGAACGCGACGACGGACGGGGTTGTGCGCCCGCCCTCGGCGTTCGGGATGACGGACGGCTCGCCGCCCTCGATCACGGCCATCGCTGAGTTGGTCGTGCCGAGATCGATGCCAATCGTTTTCGCCATGCTGTACTTCCTCCTCTGTGTGAGAAAATCTCAGTCGGATGATAGCAAGTTCAACCGCCGCAGGAAGGCGGCCGCAGCGGGCTCTGCGAGCACGATTCCCGCGAGGATGAGCGCGCAGCCGCCCCAGCCGAGCCAGCCGAGGCGGTCGTCCGCGAGCCAGTAGCCGAAGATCCCTGCCCACACCGTCTCGAGCGCGAACACGAGCGCGATCCGCGCCGCGCTGATCCGCCGCTGCGCCCAGACCTGGATGAGGTAGCCGAGCGCGCTCGCGAAGACCCCGGTGACGAGGAGCGCCCCCCAAACCGTCCAGCCACGCGGTACCGACAGATCTCCCAGGGCGAGCGCGATCACGAGAAAGGTGACGAAGCAGACGGCCATCTGGACGAGGGTCAGGGCCACCGCGTCGTAGCGGTTCGCGTAGCGCTCGACCATCACGATCTGCAGTGCCTGCGCGGCGCTCGAGGCGAGCACCAGCGCGTCGCCCACCTTCGAGCCGGACGGCACGCCGCTCAGCATCGCCAGGCCGCCGATCGACAGCACGACGCCGAGCCACACTTCCGTCGGCACGCGCGTGCGGAAGAGGACGAGCCCGAAAAGCGGCGTGAGCACGACGTAGAGCCCGGTGATGAAGCCCGTGCTCGACACGGTCGTGCGCTCGAGTCCCGCGGTCTGGAGGCCGATCCCGACCGCGAGCAAGGCTCCGAGCACGGAGCCGGCGCCGAGGCCGGAGCGACGGAGACGGCGCATGCGTCCCGCACCGGCGATCCCGAGCACCCCGGTGGCGATCGCATACCGAACGGCCAGGAACGCGAAGAGCGGGTAGATCGCGACCGCGTCCTTGACCTGGACGAAGGTGACGCCCCAGACGGCCGTGACCGCTATTAGTGCAATCAACGCCACGGAGAGGAGGAGCATGACCGAGGAAGCGAAGTTGGAGGAGACCCCGGCGGGGCTAGCGCCGGCCGACGGCGGCTGGTTCGTCGTCAACGTGCGCGACACCGCCTGGTTGACGAGCGAGGCGTTCGGCTCGGGCTGCGTCTTCGAGAACCGGCAGGGAGCTGCGTTCCCGGAGTTCGGGATCAACATCAGCGTGATGGAGCCGGGGCAGCCGCTCTGCCTTTACCACGAGGAGAACGCCCAGGAGGACTTCCTCGTGCTCGCGGGCGAGTGCGTGCTGCTCGTGAACGGCGAGGAGCGTCCGCTGCGCACCTGGGACTTCGTCCACTCCCCTGCCGACACCGAGCACGTGATCGTCGGCGCGGGCGATGGCCCATCCATCGTGCTGGCCGTCGGCACGCGACCCAAGGAGGAGCGGCTCAACTACCCGAAGTCGGAGCTCGCGGAGCGCTACGGCGCGAGCGCCGAGGCAGACACGCCGCACCCGGAGGAGGCCTACGCGCGGTTCAACCGCCCACAGCCGGGGCGCCCGGACTACTGGGATCGCTTGCCCTGGGCCTAGGGCCGCCTGCCGCGGCTGACGACGAGGTCGACCCGGGCGCCGCTCGGGAGACGCTTGCGCGCCTTCGGGTGCTGCGCCACCACGCGCCCCGTCCGCACCGTGCCCGAGAATGCGCGCGCGACCCTCCCGGGGCGGCAGTGGCGCTTCCTGATCGCTGCCTTCGCCTTGGCGAGCGTCAACCCGACGACCCTCGGCACGACGCACGGGGCGGGAGCGACCGAGACGTCCTCGCCGGCAAACGAGGTCTGGTTGCCGACGGCGTCCGACTCGCTCACCTCGACGGGGAACGAAGCGGGCCCGAAGGCGTAGGCATGTTGCACTCTCCACCCGTCGGCGCTGGTGCCGTCGCCGAAGGTCCAGTGCGGTGCCTCGGCCAGCGGCGACCAGACGTCGAAGGACCTGACCGAGAAGGTGAGCCGGCGGCCGACGACCCCCCGGCGCGGCACCAAGAGATTGTCGAAGACCGGTCCGGCGGCGTCGAGCCCCGCGGCCTGGATTACCTCGTCGACGCCGCCGCGGAAGCGCATCCAGGCGGCGAGCCCGTTTCCGGCCGCATCCACGGCCACGTCCGGGTCGAACGCGACTTCCCCGGCGTCGGAGAGATCCCGGATCGCGCCCCAGTTGCCGTTGGCCGGCCGCAGCGCCGCCTGCGCGATTCCGTTCGAGCCGTCGTCGGAGCGGCGCCAGACGGCGATCGCGTCGCCGACAGGGTCGAGCACGAGCAGCGGAACGTCGGCCGAATGTCCGGCCGCGGACAGGTCCTCTGCCGCTCCCCACCCGCGGCCGAACGGCCGCTCGGCCGCCTGGATGACGTCGTGCGCGCCGTTGCTGCGAGACCAGATCGCCCAAGCGTTTCCATACCCGTCGACGGCCACCTCCGGCTCGTGGGCGTCCTGCCCCGGAGCCGAGAGGTCTTCGGGTGACGACCATGTGCCTTCCGGCGGCCGCCCCGCCGCCTGGATGATCCAGTTCGCGCCGTCGAATCGCTCCCAGACGGCTAGCGCGTTCCCGGCCCCGTCCATCGCGACCTGTGGATTCTTCGCGTCCTTCCCGGGCGCCGAGAGATCCTGGGGCGCACCCCAGCGGCCACCGTCGGAAGAGCGGACCGCCGACTGGGCGACGAAGTTCGAACCGTTGAAGCTCTGCCAGACCGCGGCGGCGTTCCCGTTCGGGCCGAACGCGACCTGCGGAAACTCCGCGTCCTGCCCGGGGCTCGAGAGGTTCTGCGGCGCCGACCACGCCCCTCCCGCGCGAATCGACGCCTGCACGACGGGGGTCGGACCGAGCCGTTCCCAAACTGCGAGCGCATTGCCGTTCTGATCGAGCGCGACCTGCGGGACGGTGGCGTTCACGCCGCCGCCCGAGAGCTCCTCGGGGCCCGCCCATCTGCCGCCTGCGGGGCGGACTGCCGCCTCGATCACAGAGTAGGAACTGCCGACCGACTGGTACCAGACGGCGACGGCATCGCCGGCAGGGTTGACGTCGATCTGCGGGTGCTGGGCATCGGCACCGGCGTCGGACAGATCCTGATCCCGCTGCCACCCGGCCCCGGCAGGACGAAACGCCGTCCCGATGACGCGGTTGTCGCCGACCCAGTGCTGCCAGACCGCGACCGCGTTCCCGGCCGCATCGAGCGCCACCTGGGGAGATTCGGCCTTCGCGCCTTCGGCCGAGATGTCCTGCGGCGCAAGCCAGGTGGGCGTCGCGTTCGCGGTGCCGCTCATCAGCAGGACGACAAGCGAGACAACCGACGCAGCCAGCGAACCCCGTGTCATCGCCTGGAGATCTACCAGGCGAACGTTAGGGACTTTCGACACAAAGGTAAGGATTCTCGGCTAGCGGCGCTTGTCTCGGCTGGCGACGAGGTCGACCCTGGCCCCGTCCGCGAGCCGCCTGCCCGGCGCGGGCCGCTGCGCAATCACGTGACCCTTTCGCACCGTCCTCGAACGGGCCCGCGTCACCTTGCCGGTGCGGCAGTGGCTGCGCCTGATCGCCGCCTTCGCCGCAGCCAGCGTCATGCCGACGACGCGCGGCACCACGCACGGCTCCGCGATCACGATGCCGCGGGCGACCGTGGTCTTGTTCCCGAGCACGTCGGCCTGGCTGAGCCGGACGGTGTACCGCCCGGCCTTCGAGTACGCGTGGTTCACATGTCGCCCGTTCGCGCTCGTGCCGTCGCCGAAGGACCACTGCGGTTGCCCTCGCAGGCCCGACCACACGTCGAAGGGCGAGACCGAGAAGGCGATCCGGCTTCGCGGGATCCGGCTGCCGGCGATGCGCACGCGGGCGAGGACTGGTCCGGCGGCGTCGAGCCCGGCTGCCTGCATCGTCCAGGTCACCCCGTTTCCGCTCTGCCAGACCACGGCCGCGTTCCCGGCCGCGTCCAGCGCCACGTCGGGCAAGTCGGCGTCGACGCCGCCGCGCGAGACGACCGCCGGAGTCGACCACGCGCCGCGCGCGGGACGTCTCGCCGCCTGGATCCGCTCGTGCGCGCTCCGCAGCCCGCGCCAGACGGCCACGGCGTCGCCCGAGCCGCCGAACGCGATCTGCGGCGCGCCGAGATCCGGGCTCCGCGGCGAGAGGTCCTGGGTAGCGCCCCAGGCGCCGCCCCGCGGGCGGCTGGAGCTCTGGACGACGTACGTCCTGCCGTCGAAGCTCGTCCAGGCGGCGACAGCGTCACCGCGCGGATCGACTGCGACCTGCGGCTGAAGCGCGTCGGCCGCCGGACCCGAGAGCGTCTCCGGCTGGCCCCAGCTGCCGCCGGCGCGCCGAAATGCCGCCTGCGTCCTGACGTGAGCGGCGTCGAGAGACCAGACGGCGACGGCGTCCCCGGCCGAGTCGACGCCGACCTGCGGTCGCTCGGCGGATCCACCCGTCGACACGGCCTGGGGCGTGCTCCACGAGCCCGCGGGCGTTCGCGTCGCCGTGCGGATGACCGAGCTCGAGCCGTCCGAGCTCTGCCAGACGGCGACGCCGTTCCCGTGGGCGTCGAGCGCAACCTCCGGATGGACGACGTCGAGACCTGCGCCGGAGACATTCTCCGACGCCAGCCAGGCGCCGTTCGGCCGCTGCGTCGAAGCCTGGACGACCACGTTCGTTCCGTTCGAGCGCGCCCAGACGGCGACCGCGTCTCCGGCTCGGTCGAGCGCGACCTGCGGAAGGTGGGCGTCGTGGCCGGGAGCGGAGAGGTCGTGCGGCGCGCCCCAACTGCCGCGGGCCGGGCGCGTGGCCGCCTGGACGATCGTGTTCCCGCCCTCCGGGCACTCCCAGACGACAACCGCCCTTCCGGCCGCGTTCACCGCGATCCCGGTGCCACTCGCATTCACGCACCTGCCCGAGACGTTCTGGGCGGCGCTCCAGCTGCCGCCCGCCGGGCGCTGCGCCACCTGCGCCGTCCCGGAGCGGGTCCACACGGCGAATGCATCCCCAGCCGCGTCCAGCGCGACGTGCACGTCGCTGCCGCTGGCACCGGCGGAGAGGTCCTTCGGGGCCAGCCAGGTCGGAGCCGCCGCCGCGCTCTGCGGCAGCGCGAGGATCAAGACCACGAGGCCCGGGGCGAGGAATCTGGACACGTTCCTCGCCTCTATGTCGGCAAATCAGGCGGCGCGCCTAAACGGGCTCCTGGCCCTCCTCGCCCTGGTGCGGCTCGTCCGCGGTCTCCTCCCAGCGCTTGCGCTCCTCGCCGCCCGGATCGATGTCTTCGTCGATCTGCCGCTGGGTCGGGTTGCGGCCCTCGTCGTCGATCAGCTCTTCACCGCTGCTCTCATGTTCTGGATCGCTCATGGCCCGGGTCTTCCCACCCGGTTCGACCTGCGAAACGTGGGTACGCTCTCCACGTGGAGCCGCTCGTCGACGGATGGGGCCGCGAGATCCGCAGCCTGCGGGTCTCGGTCACCGACAAGTGCAACTTCCGCTGCCGCTACTGCATGCCTGCGGAAGGGCTCGAGTGGCTCGAGCGCGACGAGCTGCTCACCTTCGAGGAGATCGCCCGGCTCGTTCGCGTGCTGGCGGCGATGGGCGTGGACGAGGTGCGCCTGACCGGCGGCGAGCCGCTCGTGCGCCGCGACCTCCCGGTGCTCGTGGGCCTCCTCTCGGAGACCCCGGGCGTGAACGATCTCTCGCTGACGACCAACGGCGTCCTGCTCGACCGCCTCGCCGCGCCGCTGGTCGACGCGGGCCTGCGCCGGCTCAACGTCTCCCTCGACTCGCTCTCGCACGTGCGCTTCGCCGAGATCACCCGGCGCGACGCCCTCGACCGCGTGCTCGCCGGGCTGGAGGAGGCCGAGCGCTATCCGCAGCTGGGGCCGATCAAGGTCAACTGCGTCGCGATGCGCGGCTTCACGGAGGTCGAGGTGCCTGCACTGGCCGAGCTCGCCCGGCGTAAGCCGTACGTCGTTCGGTTCATCGAGTTCATGCCGCTCGACGCGGACGAGTCCTGGCGCGGCGACGACGTCCTCACCGGCGCCGAGATCCGCGCCCTGATCGAGGAGCGCTGGCCGCTGGTCGAGATCCCCGCGAAGGCCTCTTCGACCGCGCGGCGCTTCCGGTTCGCGGACGGCGCCGGCGAGATCGGGTTCGTCAACCCCGTCTCGGAGCCGTTCTGCTCGAGCTGCGACCGCATCCGTTTGACCGCCGACGGGCAGCTGCGCACGTGCCTCTTCTCGCGCCGCGAGTGGGACCTGAAGACGCCCCTGCGCGAGGGCGCCTCCGACGCGGAGCTGGAACGGCTGATCCGCTTCGCCGTCCGCCACAAGGAGCTCAAGCACAAGATCAACGACCCGGGATTCGTGCGTGCCTCGCGGTCGATG
>DATDMJ010000096.1:0-16589 GCA_036518855.1 Gaiellaceae bacterium
GTCGAGGAGTTTCTCGCGATCGTCCGCGAGGGCCGCGTCCGCCACCTCGTAGGCCTCCTCGACGGTGGGGTTGCCCCGCGAGTCCAGGATCCAGCGCCCTCGCACTTCCGAGATCGCAGTCATCGCAACGCCTCCTTGGCCTGGTCGAAGTACGCGTCCTGCTCTTCGAGCCCGAGCTCGGTGAACGTCTTCCCTTCGTCAGCGGCGAGCCGCTCCGCCCGCTCCACGCGCGAGACGAAGCGGTCGCTCATCCAGCGCAGCGCGAGCTCCGGGTCGACGTTGAGCCGACGCGAGACGTTGACCGCCGAGAAGAGCACGTCACCGACTTCCTCCACGACGTGCGGGTCCGGCTCGGTCTCGGGCGAGGTCTCCCCGACTTCGTCGAGTGCCTCCCTCAGCTCCCGGAGCTCGTCGTCGAGATCGGCGAGCGCGCCCGCGGCGTCCGGGTACTCGAAGCCGACGGTCGCCGCACGCCGCTGGATCTTGCGCGCGTAGAGCAGCGACGGCAGCCCGGCAGGCACGTGGTGGAAGATCCCCTCTCGCCCCTCCTGCTCGGACTTGATCCGCTCCCAGTTCTCGCGCACGCGCCCGGCCGTCCGCGCCTCGGCGTCGCCGAAGACGTGCGGGTGGCGCCGCACCAGCTTGTCGTGCACCAGGCGGGCCACCTGTTCGAGATCGCCGGCGCCCTGCTCCTCGAGCAGCAGCGCGAGGAAGTAGACCTGGAAGAGGAGGTCGCCCAGCTCGTCGAGGAGTTTCTCGCGATCGTCCGCGAGGGCCGCGTCCGCCACCTCGTAGGCCTCCTCGACGGTGTGCGGGACGATCGTGCGAGCCGTCTGCTCGCGGTCCCAGGGACACTCGCGCCGCAGCCGCTCGGTCAGCCGCTGTAGCTCCAACAGCGCTGAGCTCAGTGAGCTCTGCGACTCACTCATGCGCATCGACCGGTCATCTCGGACGGAGACACGAGCAAGCTCGTGCGCCCTGCGGTCGGCATCGCAAGCGACGCCTCCGGTCGAGACTCACTCGTTAGCCGGTGGTCGAGGGCGTCGTCGTCGACTGGCGCTTGCAGGGATCCTGGCCGGGCGCCGGTGCGTAGCCGGACTGGTAGCCGATCGTCTTGCAGTAGTGCTTGATCATCTTCTGCTCCCAGGACTGCGTCTCCGTGTTCTTCTTGTTCTGCAGGAGCGTCTGCCTGATCGCTTCCTTGACCTGGTTGAACGGCGTCGGCTTCGCGGGCTTCGGCGGCCGGACCGGCCCCATCGCCTGGATGATGTGCCAGCCGAACTGCGAGTGGACGGGCTGCGAGATCTGATGCGTCTTGAGGGAGAACGCGACGTCCTCGAACGGCTTCACCAGGCGGCCCTTGACCGCCCCGCCGGGGAGCTCCCCGCCCGCCTGGGCGGATGACGTGTCGATCGAATACTTCTTCGCGAGCTTCGGGAAGAGGCTCGGGTTCTTCTGCAGCTGCGCGTAGATCTGGTTGGCCTTGGCCCTGGACTTGACGAGGATGTGGCGCACGTCGCGGCTCGCGGGCTGCGCCGGCGTCTCGTACTGCGACTTGTGCTTGTCGTAGTACGACTTCACGTCGCTGTCGGAGACGGTGAGGTTGTTCGTCACCTTCTGCTGGACGCGCTCGCGGAAGAGGGTGATCTTGATCCCGTTCCGGACCTCCTCGTCCGTGAAGCCCTGCTGCTTCAGCGCCTGCTGGTAGCGCTTCTCGACCTCGGCCGGCGTGGCCTTCTTGCCGCCGGTCTGGCTCGCGTAGAACTGCTGCTTGATCTGGTCGAGACGCTGCTGGACGTCCTGGTCCGTGACCTTGATCCCGAGCTTCGCGGCCTCCTGCTCGTACTCGCTCGCGGAGATCAGGAACTGCGTCGCATTCGAGCGGAGGTTGGCGAGCTCGACGGAGCCCGGCGCGGGGAACTTGTGGTTGGTCGCCTTGTAGTTCTCCTTGGTCTGCTGGATCAGCTGGTCCCATTGCGCCTTCGTGATGTTGTCGCTGCCGACGACCGCAACGCTGTCGGACGGCACGCTGCGCGGGCCGCCGCCTCCGCAAGCGGTAACCGCAACGACGAGCAAGACCCCTGAGAGAACTACGATGATCCGGTTCATGCAAAAAGCGCCGGGAGCAGCAGTTTTTTGCTCATGCTGCTTGGCGCGCGTCGAGTATAGCATCCACTAGCCGTATCGCCTGGGCGAATTCTTCGCCGCGCACGGTGACCTCTTTTCGGGCGGTCGTGTAGACGGCGGTGGCGACGTCCTTCCGCAGTGCGCGCAGCTCGCTGGACGCGAGCTCGATCGGCCCAACCGTGGCCCGGCCGGCCTTGAAGACGACGTAGTCCGCGCCGAGGCGGGCGGTCTTGACCTTCGCCTCCTGGATGGCGAAGAGGTTCTCGACCGGCTCGGGGAGCGGGCCGTAGCGATCCTCCGTGGCGGCGCGGAGCTCGCGCAGCTCGTCGTCGCTCTCCGCGAGCGCGAGCCGGCGGTGGAGGTCGATCTTCAGCGCCTCGGCGGCGATGTAGTCCGCGGGGACGTAGGCATCGACCCGCGCGTCCACGCGCACCGGCCGCGCCACCGTGCGCCGCTCGCCCGCGAGCTCCGCGACCGCCTCGCCGAGCATCTCGACGTAGAGCTCGAAGCCGAGCGCCGCGATGTGCCCGTGCTGTTCCGCCCCGAGGAGGTCGCCGGCGCCGCGGATCTCGAGATCGCGCATCGCGATCGCGAAGCCCGCGCCGAGCTCCGTGTGGTCGGCGAGCGACGCCAGCCGGGCCCGCGCCTCGTGGGTCAGCTCCCGCGAGTCGGGGTAGAAGAGGTACGCGTGGGCGAGGACGTCCGAGCGGCCGACCCGCCCGCGGATCTGGTAGAGCTGGGCGAGCCCGAGCGCGTCCGCCCGCTCGACGATCAGCGTGTTCGCCTGCGGGATGTCGAGGCCGGACTCGATGATCGTGGTCGAGACGAGCACGTCCGCATCGCCGCGCAGGAAGGCGTGCATCTTCTCCTCGAGCTCGCGCTCCCGCATCTGGCCGTGCGCGACGGTCACGCGGAGCTGCGGGACGAGCTGCACGATCCGCTCCGCCGCCTCCTCGATGGTCTCGACGCGGTTGTGGAGGAAGAAGCTCTGGCCGCCCCGCTCCTGCTCGCGGGTCAGGGCGAGGCGCGCCACGTCGTCGTCGTACTCGCCGACGTAGGTGCGGATCGGGCGGCGGCCCTCGGGCGGCGTCTCGATCACCGAGATGTCGCGCAGGCCCGACAGCGACATGTGCAGCGTGCGCGGGATCGGCGTCGCCGAGAGCGCCAGCACGTCGACCTCCAGCCGCAGCGCTCGGAGGAGCTCCTTCTGGGCGACGCCGAAGCGCTGCTCCTCGTCGACGATCACGAGGCCCAGCTCCTTCGGGATCACGTCGCGGCTCAGCACGCGGTGCGTCCCGATCAGGACGTCCACCTTGCCCGAGGCGAAGTCGGCGAGCACCTGCTTCTGCTCCTTCGCACTGCGGAACCGCGAGATCATCTCGACGCGCACGGGGAAGTCGCGGTAGCGCTCGCGGAAGGTGTTCCAGTGCTGCTCGGCGAGGACGGTCGTCGGGACGAGCATCAGCGTCTGCTTGCCGTTCACGGCGACCGCGAAGGCGGCGCGGACCGCGACCTCGGTCTTGCCGAAACCCACGTCGCCGCAGACAAGCCGGTCCATCGGACGCGGGCTCTCGAGGTCCTCCTTGACGGCCTCGATCGCGGTGCGTTGGTCGTCGGTCTCGCGGTAAGGGAACTCGGCCTCGAGCCGCTCGAGCCAGTCGCTGGAGAGGTCGTAGGGCACGCCTTCGGCCTGCTGCCGCTGGGCGTAGAGGGCGAGCAGCTCGCCGGCGAGCTCACGCACGCTCGCGCGGGCGCGCGCCTTGAGGTTCTGCCAGGCCTTGCCACCGAGCTTCGAGAGGGCCGGGCCACTGCCGTCGGCGCCGATGTACTTCGAGACCTTCCCGATCTGCTCGTGCGGGACGTACAGCCGATCGTCGCCGCGGAAGCCGAGGAAGAGATAGTCGCGCGTGACGCTCGCGACCGTCTTCGTCTCGAAGCCGAGCAGCTTGCCCACGCCGTGGTCCTCGTGGACGACGTAGTCGCCCGTGCGCAGGTCGGCGAACGACTGGAGCGCCCGGCCGGCCGGCGCGGCGCGGCTCGGCGTGCGCTTGCGGAAGACTTGCGTGTCCGGCAGCAGCGCAAGGCGGAGGTCGCGCCAGACGAAGCCTCGCCTTGCCGGTGACACTGCGAAGAGGAGTTCGGCGTCTTCCGGCAATCGCTCGCCGGGCTCCAGCAGGCGCGCCTCGACCCGGCGCAGGAGGTTCATCGTCCGCAGCGCCTCGCCGCGGTGCGGGAACGAGACGACGACACGGTTCCCGGCCCGCAGGAGCCCCGCGAGCTCGGTCTCGGCCTCCGCGAGCCCGCGAGCCGCGATCGCCGGGCGCTGGCCCTCGAAGCTGTGCTCCTGCCCGCGAGGCAGTGGCTCGAGCTCTCCGGCCCCTAGTAACAGACTGTTACGAAGTCGGTCCGGGTCGTCGAATTCCTCGGCCCAGACCTCGCGCACCTCGTCGGGCTGCCAGACGAGATCGACGGCCCGGTCGAGAAGCGGGACAAGGTCGTTCGGGACAAGGCCGTGGGACTGCCCCCTGGGCTCGTCCGAAAGTGTCGGCTCGACGAGGTCGAGGCGCCGCTCGGCCGCCGGGTAGACGACCGCGCTCTCGACGTCGTGCAGCGCACGCTGCGTGAACGGCGAGAAGGCGCGGATCGCCTCGATCTCGTCTCCGAAGAGCTCGACGCGGAGCGGGTCGCGGCCGGTGGTCGGGAAGACGTCGACGAGCCCGCCTCGAACGGCGAACTGGCCGCGCTCCTGGACGCGGTCGACTCGCTCGTAGCCGGCGAGGGCGAGGCGCTCCGCGAGCGCGTCGAGCCCCGGCGCCTCGTCGCGGCTCAGCGCGATCGGCTCCGGCCGTGCCTCCGGCGGAGGGAGCAGCTCTGCGAGTGCGGCGGCCGAGCTGCAGACGAGGCCGCCGGCGGCAAGCACCTCCAGCGCCCGCGCCCGCTCGCCCACGAGGTGCGGCGGCGGCTCGAGCCCCGAGCCCCAGCGGACGCCCCGGCTCGGCAGCAGCGCAACGCGGTCCTCGCCGAGTAGCCAGCGCGCCGCCTCCGCCGCATCCCGCGCGTCGGCGTCCTCGGGGAGCAGCGCCACGAGCCCGCGGCCGAGGTGCTCGTAGAGCGCCGCGAGCACGAGCGGCAAGACTGGCTCTGAGATCCGAGCAGGCGCAGGCAGCGCGTCGGCGTAGGCGGCCAGGCGCTCGTCCCCGAGGAGCTGCTCGACAAGCGGATGGAGGACGGGTCTGGTGGTCTCGGCCAGGTCCATGACGAATGACGGAACTCCCGGTTCCGCGCCGTCAATCGTAGCCGTGGGCTAGCGGGCGGCAGGCGCGAGGCCGGGAGCCAGCGCCGGCTCCGGAACCCGCTCGGCGAGGCGCTTGCCGCTGCGGATCAGCGGCTTCTCGACCAAGCGGTGGATCCCGTAGGCGAGCGCAAGCGACAGCGCGAGGCCGACGGCCAGGTACACGAGTTCCGTCGCACCCCCGCCCGGAGCGATGACCATCGCCGCCGCGGCAAGGCCGAGCGGATGGGTCAGGTAGAGCGGATAGCTCACCCGCCCGACGAAGCGCATCGGCCTCGACTCGAGCCAGGCGCTCCCGCCCGCCCGCAGCGCGAGCGCGCAGACGACGAGCGCCGCCGCGAACGAGTACGGCAGGTAGTACCAGGCTGCCGCGACGCGGAACCCCGCCGCGGTCGGGTGGAAGACGTGCGTCATGCCCTGCACGACCACGAGCAGCGCAACGGCTCCGACGAAGAACGGCTTCGAGCCGAGCCGGCTCAGGCGGGCGAAGCTCGAGCGGTTGTGCATCAGGAACGCGAGCACGCAGCCGGCGAGGATCGCGGAGTACGGCGCGAGCGCGCGGCCGTCGGAGCCGAACGCGATCGGGATCTGCAGCACGAGCGCGAGCACGAGGGCCAGGCCCAGCCGGCCGCGCGCCCGGCGGCGCAGCAGGACGAAGGCCAGCAGCGGCCAGAGGAGATAGAACTTTTCCTCGATCCCGAGCGACCACGCGAGCGAGAAGACGATGTGCGTCCGCGAGTAGAACGGCACCTCGGGGAACGGCGAGAGGTACCACGGAACCGCCTGGAAGAACGGCCTGCTGTGCGCGGCGGCGACCCCCACGACGCCCACCGCGACGACGTAGAGCCCGAGGCTGACGACGTAGACCGGGATGATCCGGAACACGCGCCGCACGAAGAACGCACGCCAGCGCAGCGCCCCGAGCGCCTCCTCCTCACGCAGCGCCAGCGTCGTGATCAGGAAGCCGCTGAGGACGAAGAAGAGCGTCACCCCGTTCCAGCCCTCGAGCCAGCCCCAGAGCCAGTGCGAGCGCGTGTGGTGGAAGACGACCAGCAGCGCGGCGATCCCGCGCAAACCCTCCAGAGCAGGGAAGAACGCGGCCGCCCGCCACGCGTCGTAGCCCGAGATCCTCCGCATGGGGATCTGGTCGGCAGCCCGGGCTGCGCGCTTGAGCGATGATGACGGCGATGAGGGTCGCACTCGCGGTACTGGCGCTGCTCGTCCTGGCCGGGTGCGGCAGCGGCACGCGCGCGAAGCCCGCGCAGGAGCACCTCGTCTACCTCAGGGGCGAGGACCCCTCCACCGCGACCGCCTGGGTCGCGGACGTGGACGGCGCCCGCGCCCACCGGCTCGGCCGGGCCTCCGCGGCGGTGCTGTCACCCGATGGTCGCACGGTCGCACTGCGGCAGCGCGACGGGATCTACCTCGTCTCGGCCTCCGGGAACCACCGGCGCCTTCTGACCACGCGTCGGCTCGAGCCGCAGGTGTGGTCGCCCGACGGCACGACGATCATCGCGACGCGGCCGAAGCTCCTGGCCGTCCTCGAGCTCGACGCGATCGACCGGCGCACGGGCCACGTCCGCGTGATCGCGAGTGGGTCGATCTACGGCTTCTCCTTCTCGCCCAAGGGCGACGAGCTCGCGTACTCCCGGGCCCCGATGGCGACGGGACAGGGCCCCTGCGGCGACCAGTTCGACATCTACACGACGAAGCTCGCCGGCGGCGCCCCGAAGCGGTTGACCCACGACGGCCTCAGCGGCTTCCCGGTGTGGGGGAAGTCCGGGATCGCGTTCTCCCACTTCCCGGCGGGAATCTCGCAGGACGACTGCTCGGCGCCCGGGATCTGGACGATGGACGCGGACGGCTCGCACGTGCGGCCGGTGATCGCCCGCGCGCCGGAGGAGCTCGCGAGCAACGACCTCTTCGGGCTGCAGCCGCTCGCGTGGCTGGACGACCACGACGTCCTCACCGGGGTGCGCACGAACTCAGGCACCCTCGGCGCGGTCGTCGACACGAAGACCGGCAAGCTGCGAGAGCTGCACGACTTCGCGAACGAAGGCTCGAGCGACGGCCGCTACGAGGTCGGCAGCGGCGGCGACGGGCAGACCGTCCACCTCGCGATCGTCCGGATCAGCGACGGCAAGCGCGTCTTCCTGCGCCAGGAAGCCTGCTGCCCCGACTGGAACCGCTAGTTGAAGCGCTGCTGGGCCTGATCCAGCCCGTCCGAGACGATCGTCTCGACCGCGTCCGCGCCCCGTGAGATGAGCCCGTCAGCGTCCTCCTCCGGCGTGAACGGCGAGAGGACCCAGTCGGCGACGGGGCGCGGGTCGCCGCGGCCGGGCCGGCCCACGCCGACACGCAGGCGCAGGAAGTCCTGCGTCCCCAGGGTTTGCGCCAGCGAGCGCAGGCCGTTGTGGCCCGCGAGCCCTCCCCCGCGCCGCGCCTGCAGACGGCCGGGCTCGAGATCGACGTCGTCGTGGACGACGAGCAGCGACTCCGGCTCGACTTTGAAGAAGCGCACCGCCGCCGCGACCGACCGGCCGGACTCGTTCATGTAGGTCTCGGGCTTGAGCAGCGCGAGCTTCGCGTCGCCCAGCCGGACCTCCGTCAGCGAGCCGGAGAACTTCGAGCGCCACGAGCCGCCCTGGCGCCGCGCGAGCTCGTCGAGCACCAGCCAGCCCACGTTGTGACGTGTTCGCTCGTACCCGCGGCCCGGATTGCCGAGCCCGGCGACGAGGAGATCCAGCGTCGAGGCTCGCTCGCCTCGACGAAGAAACCGCACCTATTCCTCTGAGGTCTCTTGCTCGCCTGAGGGCTCTTCGCCCTCGCCCTCGGCCGCAGGCTCGCCCTCCTCGCCCTCCGGAGCCTCCTCGCCCTCGGGCAGCTCGCCCTCCGCGAGCTCCTCCTCGCCTTCGACCTCTTCGGGCTCGGGCTCGACGAAGCGCGTCGGCATCGTGACCGTGGCGAGCACCGTCTCCTCGGGATCGTCGAGGAACTTGACGCCTTCCTGGGGCGGCAGGTCGGCCAGGCGCAGCGTGTCGCCGATCGCCATCCGGCTCACGTCGAGGTCGAGGTGCTCGGGGATCTCGAGCGGCAGCGACTCCACGGTGATCTCGCGGTTCACCTGCGAGAGGACGCCGCCCTCGGTGACGCCGACCGGCTCGCCGACCAGCTCCACCACGACGCGCGCCTGGATCGGCTGGTCGAGGCGGACCTCCTGGAGATCGATGTGCGTCAGCGTCCCGCGCACGGGATCCTGCTGGTAGGACTTGAGGATCGACGGGCGAGCGGACCCGCCGTCGACCGTGACGTCGAGGATGGCGTGCAGCCCCGCGTCGCCGGTCAGCGCGCGGCGCAACTCGCGCTCGGCCACACAGAACGAGTGCGGCTCGTGGCCGCGGCCGTAGAGAACGCCCGGGATCAGCCCCTGCTTGCGCAGGCGGCGCGACTCCGCGGAGCCTCGGCTCTCACGGTCCTGGACTTCGAGCTTGATCCTCTCGCCGGCCACGGCGCGGAAGTGTAGCTATGCCCGGAACTACTGAGCGAAATCGGGGCAGCCACGGATGCCCGAACGGCCGCGTCCCGACAGGATCGGAGCGTCAAGGAGGTGGCTCATGAGCACGCACGCCATCGAACGACGGGCCGGAGTGCCTGCGCGGCTCCCCGCGACCGCCCGCCGCCACCTCGAATGGCTCGCAGCGGGCCTCGCGCTCGGGTTCGCGGTCCCGTTCGTCTTCGCTGACCTGCTCGACCTGCCGCGCGATCTCTACTACGGCATCTACATCGCCTTCGTGGCGACGTTCTTCTTCGCCTGGGCAAGAAGCACCGGGCAGGACCTCGGGGAGATGGTTCGCCGTCGGACGGCAACGGCGATCGCACTCGGGCTCGGCTTTGGAGGACTCGTCTCGTTGCTCGTCCTGAAAGCGGCTGACGCGACCAGCCGGCCCGGAGGGTTGCAACTCGCCGGGGCCGTGGTCTGGCGCGGCGTCCTCTACGGCGCGGCCGACGGGCTGCTGCTCTCCGCGTTTCCGATCCTGGCGGTCTTCGCGGCCTTCGCCGGAACCCGGCTGCGGGAGCGGCTCTCGGGCAAGCTTGCGATCGGTGCGATCGCACTCGTCGCGTCGCTCGGGATGACGGCTGCGTACCACGCCGGCTACAGCGACTTCCGCTCCGGGAAGATCGGACAGCCGCTCCGCGGCGACGCGCTCTGGAGCGCCCCGACGCTGTTGACGCTGAACCCGGTCGGGGCGCCGATCGCACATGCGGCGATGCACGTGACCGCGGTCCTGCACAGCTACGACACGGATCTGTTCCTACCGCCGCACCGGTAGGTCGAGCACCTCGGAGACCGCCCGCGCACTGAGCGCGGCGGTCGCCGTGGCGGAGACCACGATCATCGCCTCCTGTCGATCGGTCAACGCCAGCGCGTCCAGCGTTCGGTCGAGGTGATCCTTGTGGCCTGGATCGAGATCGGCGTGCTGGTCGAACGTCCGGAACGCCTCCGGTGGATACCCGGTCCGCTCGGCGAGGGTCTCGATCAGCTCCGCCGTCGGCGGATAGCCCTCCATCAGCGCGACGTAGCCCAGGAACGCGACCGGATGGTGGTGATAGATCCAGTAGTACTGGGCGCCGACCAGCGCGGCCACCGCTGCGGAGGGCATCCGGCCGAGCACCTCCTCGCGGCCGAGACCGAGGCTCTCGAGGTCACCCAGCAAGCCTTCGTCGTGATCCAGTTCCTCGTCGACATGCTCCTCGAGGTAGGTCACCAGGAGCGGATCGCCGTCGAGCTCCCGCGCGCGCCCGAGCGCCGCCTCGGTCAGCGGCACCGTCGCGCGGATGATCTGGTGCTGCAGGACGAGATACTCCGGCCAGAGCTCGCGGAGGCGCGGATCCTCGACGAGCTCGGTGCAGGCGAGCGTGAGTGGCCCGACCGCCTCCGCCAGCTGCCGCCGCACCCGGCGGCTCGTCGTCAATGGACCGAGAAGGTCACGAAATGGCGCTCTTCGCCCGCCTCGTCGAAGGCCTGGCCGACCTTCGCGAGTCCCTCGATCTGCTCGGGCGACAGCGTTACGAGCACCTCGAGCACCTCCTCGGGAAGCCGGGCGATCGCCCGTTCCAGGAGGTATGCGGCGACGTAGTCCGGAAGCTTCCGATCCACGGCGCCGACTCTAGCCGGATGCGAGCGACGCTGACAACTCCTCGACGCGACGCAGCGAGACGAGGTTTCCCTTTTGCCGGTACTTCCCGGCCGCCTCGCCGAGGACGTCCAGCGCCTCCTCGCGCCGACCCTCGAGCGCCAGGATCTCCGCGAGGTCGACCAGCGCCTCAGCGTGTGAGTTGAGGAAGTCCGTCGCCGCACACAACCGAACGGCTTCCCGAGCCAACGCCTCCGCGGCTTCCAGGTCTCCCTCGCGCGCCGAGAGCTTCGCGCGCGATCGCCGCCAGAGCGTCTGGGACGGGACGTCGTCCGCTGCGGCCAGCTGCTCGCAGATTCGGCCGAAGCGTGCGCTTTCGCCGTATGCGCCCTGGGCGTAGAGGGCGTGGGAGAGAAAACCCGCGGTCGTCGAGAGAAAGCCGCGCTCGCCCATCTCCTCCAGGGCCTGGTAGCTGTCGCGCAGAACCTCTGTGGCGGTCTCGGGAGCGCCCGCCAGGTTCTCGATCAGGAATCGCTCGTGGGCGGTGTTCGCCGCCGCCAGAATCAGCCCGAGCTCCGCGAGCGACCGCTTCCCCTCGGCGAGGAGCTCCCGCGCGTGCTCGAAGTCGCCGCGCATCGCCTCGAGGACCGACCGCTCGGTGGCGCACCAGGCACGGATCGTCGGATCGGCACCCGCCAGCTCGAGGAACTCGTTGCAGCGCGCGATCCCCTCGTCGACCGGCAGCGGCCCGAAGACCGTGCTCATGAGCAGCCAGCCGATGATGTCGGCCCGCTCGGCGGGGAAGCCGCCTCGCTCGGCGTGGGTCAGGGCTTGCCGCCACGCGTTCTCGGCCTTGCCGAATTGCCCCAGGACGCTGCCGTCGATCCGGCCGAGCAGGTTCCAGGCCTGCGCGAGCGTGAAGTCGTCCTCCCCGCCGCGCAGCGCCTCCTCCACGGCCTCGGAGACGCCCTCTGTGTCACCGGTGAGCATCTTCAGGCTGGACAGGCCGAGCAGCGCGCGGGCCGGACGCTTGCCGCTCGCGGCGAGTGCGTCCTCCAGCGCGCGCCTCCCTCCTCCGACGTAGCCGCGTGCCGCCCAGAAGCCCCAGAGCGCCGTCGCCAGCCTGAGCATCAGGTCGCCGTCTCGCTTCTCCCGAGCCCAGGCGAAGGCCGTGCGCATGTTGGTGCGCTCCTCGTCGAGGCGGGCGAGCACCGCCGGGTGGTCGCCCGTACGCGCTTCGACGTCGAGATGCTCCGCCTCGTCCGCGAAGTGGTCGGCATGGCGCCGCCGCGCCTCCTCCCCGCGGCCCTCGGCCTCCAGCAGCTCCGACGCGAACTCGCGGATCGTCTCCAGCATCCAGAACCGCGGCTCGCCGTCGGAGTCCGCCCGCCGCCGCACGAGGCTGTTCTCCACCAGCGACTGCAGGCCGTCGAGGATGTCGAGATCGGCCTGGCAAAGCGCTTCCGCGGACTCGAGACGGCAGCCGCCGACGAAGACCCCGAGCTGCGCGAACAGTGCCCGTTCCGCGTCGGGCAGCAGGTCGTAGCTCCACTCGATCGTGGCCCGGATCGTCCGCTGGCGCTCGTCGAGATCGGAGGCGCCGCCCGTCAGAAGCTTGAGCCGGTCGTCCAGGCGACGCAGCAGCGCGGCCGGAGGCAGCGCACGCACGCGGGGCGCCGCAAGCTCGATCGCGAGCGGAAGCCCGTCGAGCCGGGCGCAGATCTCGGCGACCTCCCGCGCGTTCTCGTCGGTGACGGTGAACTCCGCGTCGGCCGCCTGCGCGCGCTCGACGAAGAGGTTGACCGACTCCGAGCCCTGCAGCGGCGGCACGGAGTAGGTTCGTTCGCCGGCGATGCGGAGCGGCGTGCGGCTCGTCACGAGTACGTTGAGCTCGGGCGCGGAGCCGAGCAGCCCCGAGAGCGCCGCCGCCGCCGGGAGCACCTGCTCGAAGTTGTCGAGCAGCAGCAGCATCCGCCGGTCGCGCACGTATTCCGTCAGCGTCTCCAGCACCGTCTCCCCCGGCTGCTCCCGCAGACCGAGCGTCTGCGCGATCGACGGCACGACGAGCTCCCAGTCGCGGACCGGGGCGAGCGAGACGAAGAAGACGCCGTTCGGGAACTGCTCGACGGCCCCGCCCGCGAGCCGCAGCGCCAGCCGCGTCTTCCCGGCCCCTCCCGCGCCGGTGAGCGTCAGCAGCCGCGCATCCGCTCGCGTCAGCAGCGACCACGCCTCCTTCAGCTCGCGCGTCCTCCCGATGAAGGCGTTCGGCTCGAGTGGCAGGTTCGTCGGCCGGTGCTCGAGCGTCTTCAGCGGGGGGAAGTCCGCCGGAAAGCCTTCGATCTGGAGCTGGTAGAGCTGTTGCGATCCGGGCAGGTCCTTGAGCCGATGCGCCCCGAGGTCACGCAGCGGGAACTGCTCGTCGAGCAGGGCGCGGGTCGACTCAGAGAGCAGCACCTGGCCCCCGTGCCCCGCCGCCATGATGCGCGCGGCCGCGTGCACGACGAGCCCGACGTAGCGCCCGTCGACCGTGCTCGGCTCACCGGTGTGGAGCCCCATGCGCACGCGGATCTCGTTGCCGTCCGGCCAGTCGTGCTCGGCCAGCGCGCGCTGCGCCGCGGAGGCCGCTGCCGCCGCGTCGTTGGCGGACTCGAACGCGACGAAGAACGCGTCGCCCTCGTTGTCCAGCTCGTACCCGCGGTGGCGCGCGAACGCCTCGCGGAGCAGCCTGCGGTGCTCGGCCAGCAGCTCGGCGTAGGCGTCGCCCGTCCGCCGCAGCAGCTTCGTCGATCCTTCGATGTCGCTGAAGAGCAGCGTGACGGTGCCACTCGGCGGCCCGGTCATGTCGCCTCACTATCGCCTCCCCCAGAGGGGGCGGCAAGTGCGAGGGCTGTCTAGGCCTCCGCCTTGGCCGGCACCTGCAGGTCGCGCTCGGCCGGCTCGCCCTGCCGTAGCTCGCGGCTCCGCTCGGCCTCGGCGTTGACCTCGGCGCCGAGCAGCAGCGCCGCCGAGCTGAGCCAGAGCCACGTGAGCATCACGACGACCGCCGCGAGCGAGCCCCACGTCTTGTTGTACGAGCTGAACCGGCTCGTGTAGAAGGCGAAGGCACCGGAGGCGACCAGCCAGATCACGAGCGACACGATCGCGCCGAAGCTCAGAAAGCGCCACCGCGGATGCTTCACGTTCGGGCCGTAGTACATGCAGGCCGCGAACACGAAGAGCAAGCCGCCGATGAGCAGCGGCCATTCGGCGATGTACCAGACGACCTTCGTCACCGACTTCGCGCCGATCGCGTCGCCGACCCAGGTCGAGATGTGCGGCCCGAGCACGAGCACGCCGAACGCGAGCGCGAAGCCGATCAGCGCGAACAGCACCATCCAGAGCGCCACGATCCGGCGGCGTACGAAGCCGCGGCCCTCTTCGCGGCCGTAGGCGATGTTGAGCGCCCACATCAGGTTCTGCATCGCACCGGTGAGCGACCAGAAGGCGAGGACGCCGCCGATGCTGAGCACCGCGATTCCCGTGCCGTTGCCGTGGCTGTTCACCAGGTTGCGGAGGCTGCCCTCGATCAGGCTCGTCGCCTGCGCGGGCAGGATCCCGTGCAGCTTGTCGATCACGGTCGTGACGGCGTTCTGATCGCCGACGAGGCTGAAGATGCCGACCGCGACGAGCAGCGACGAAGGGATCGCCAGGAACGCGTAGTACGCGAGCGCCGCGGCGATGTTCGTCATGTGGTCGTTCATGAACGCCTTGACGGCGCGGCGGAGAATCGCGACGTGGTCGCGCTTCGAGAGGTCGCGCAGGCCCGGGTCCTCGAGCCGGGGCTCGTCCGGCTCGGGCAGCGGCTCCGGAGCCTCGTCCGGCGGCGGCCGCTCGTCCTGGGCTTCGTCGGTCTCGGCCGTCTCGCGGTTTCGACGCAGCAGCTTCATGCGGGCGACGTGCCCGAACCCGGCCGGTGCCAATCATGGGTTTCGCGGCACGACGCAACGGATACTGACGTGCCCATGCATTGGATCTGGTTCATCATCGTCGGCGCGATCGTCGGCGCACTGGGCAGGCTCCTGCACCCGGGGAAGGATCCGATGGGCTGGCTCTTGACCATCGCAATCGGAATCATCTCGATGCTCGTCGCCGCCGCCATCTCCGGCGGCTGGCTGGCGTTCATCATCGGGGTGATCGTCGCGGTGGTCCTGGTCGCCCTCGTCGGTCGCTTCTTCCGCAGGGACAGCGCCATCCCGGGCCGCGCGTAGCGCCGTGAACATCACCACGGTCGGCCGGGGGAACATCGGCGGCGGCCTCGCCGGGCTCTGGGAGCAGGCGGGCCACACCGTCACCACCCTCGGCCGCGAGGGCGGGGACGCGTCGGACGCCGACGCCGTCCTCGTCGCGGTCCCGTCCGGCTCGCTCTCCGAGGCGCTCGGCAAGGTGAGCGGGCTCGAGGGGAAGCTCGTGATCGACGCGAACAACGCCTTCCACGGCCGGAACGAGGAATACGAGTCGTTCGCGCACGAGGTGAAGGCCCACACCAACGGTCCGACCGCGAAGGCGTTCAACGCGAACTTCGCCGCGCTGTTCGACCAGATCGGCGACCAGCGGGCGAAGCCGAGCCAGCTCTACGCCGCGGACGACGAGGCCCGCGAGGTCACCGAGCAGCTGATTCGCGACGCCGGCTTCGAGCCGGTCAGCGTCGGCGGGCTCGAGAACGCGCGCGCGCTCGAGGACTTCGTGCCAGGCCTCCTCGGCAAGATCGGCCGCGTCTTCTACCGCTTCTCGCCTCCGGGCGAGCTGTAGGAAAGGGTGCCTCCCGAGGGAGGCACCCTTGACGAGCCCTAGCTGGTCTGGATGCAGCCGACGTTCGCGTAGCCTGTGCGGGCGTTTGCGGCGGCATTGCTCCAGTTGCCCTGGATCTTCCACTGCTGCGAGCCGATCGTGACGAGCCCGTGCCACGTCCAGGCGCACTTGTCCGCGTTCTCGTTGCCCGACGAGTCGTACCAGGCGTTGAGCCGCGGGTCCGTCACCATCTCGCTGAGCTCGTGCCCGGTCACGTTGGCGAGGGCCGAGAGGCCCTGGCTGTGCCCGAGGTTCGTCGGCGCGGACGGGTTGCAGCCCGAGTCGCCGTCGAGCGTGAAGAAGAACCCGAACTGGACCCGGGTGCCGTTGATCGTGCCGCTGCTGTGCCAGGCGCAGTAGCCGGCGCTCCCGCGCCGGCCCGTCGAGTAGACCGGGTAGTACGCGTTCGAGATCGGGTGGCCGCCGGTCGCCTTGCTGACCTCGGCCAGCACCTGCGACGTCGACGGCGCGCTGGGCGGCGTGCCCGTCCAGTCGTTCAGGTCGGTGCCCTTCGAGACTCCGAGGCCCACGTGCCCCGACCCGTCGGTGTACTCGTAGTTCGTGTGCAGGTAGGGCGTCCCGCCGATGTGCGAGTACAGGTAGTCGAGGCCCGTGATCTTGTCGCCTCTGAACGTCGAGCCGCTCCAGCTCGAACCCCAGAAGACCGGGACGACGGTCGTCGAATGCATCACCGGACCGCCGTGCCAGGCGAGGTTCGCCACGAGCGGTGCGAGCGGGTTGCCCGCGTTCCGGGCCGGGACGAAGCCGGAGGCCGGCCCCGCCGCGATGCTCGGACGCGCTCCCATGGGCGCTGCGCTGGTCGAGCCCGCGAGCGCACCGAGGCAGAGGATGGCAGCGATCGCCACCAGAACCGATCGAGTGCTCATTTCCCCCTCCTGTTGACGACTGACGGATCGCCGCAGGAGCGCCGATCATGGCGAACGGTTGTCTTTAAGTCAACGCCGTCTCGGTGTCCGGATCGAAGAAGTAGAGCGACGACGGATCGACGACCAGTCGCAGGAGGTCGCCCCTCGAGGCCTTCGTCCGCGGGTTGAGTCGAGCCGTGCAGTCGTCGGCGAGGAGCGGCGGGGCGTCGAGCTCGAAGTGGACGATCACCTCGGCGCCGAGAGGCTCGGTGAGCGAGACGCCGACGTCGAGCACGCCGTTCGGGTCCTCGGTCAGGTCCTCCGGCCGGATCCCGACCACGA
>DATDMJ010000097.1:0-9328 GCA_036518855.1 Gaiellaceae bacterium
GGCACCGAGGAGCGCCTCGCGACCGGGGACGCGGTCAACGTGGCCGCGCGCCTCGAGCAGGCAGCCGAGCCCGGCGAGATCCTGCTCGGCGAGGAGACCTGCCGGCTCGTCCGCGACGCCGCCGAATGCGAGCCGGCAGAGCCGGTCCAGGCCAAGGGCAAGGCCGAGCCGCTCCGGGCCTACCGGCTGCGCTCGGTCAGCGCGGAGACACCGGCGCGTCGGCACGAGGCGCCGATGGTCGGCCGGGAGCGCCAGCGCGCGCTGCTCGAGGGCGCGTTCGCCGCCGTCGCGGCCGAGCGCTCGTGCCACCTCTTCACGATCCTCGGCGCGGCCGGAGTCGGGAAGTCGCGGCTGGTAAACGAGTTCATCCGTTCGCTCCCGGAGACGACCGTGGTGCGCGGCCGGTGCCTCTCGTACGGCGAGGGGATCAGCTACTGGCCGGTGACGGAGGTCGTCAAGCAGCTCGCTCCAGCGGACACCGAGACCGCCGGCCTCGCGCCGATCCTCGGTGACGAGTCGGCAGCGAGCTCGCCGCAGGAGATCGCCTGGAGCTTCCGGAAGCTTCTGGAGTCACGCGCCGCCGAGCGGCCGCTCGTGGTCGTCTTCGACGACGTGCACTGGGGAGAACCCGCGTTTCTCGATCTCGTCGAGCACGTCGCCGACCTGAGCCGCGGCGCGCCGATCCTGCTGCTCTGCATGGCGCGGGCCGAGCTGCTGGACCAGCGGCCCGCCTGGGGCGGCGGCAAGCTGAACGCGACGAACGTCCTCCTCGAGCCGCTCCCGCAGGACGAGGCCGGCGAGCTGATCGAAGCGCTGGCCGACGGGATCGCCCCGGCGCAGCGTGAGCGGATCCTCGAGGCCGCAGGCGGCAACCCGCTCTTCGTCGAGGAGATGGTCGCCATGTCCGCCGAGGAGGGCGGCGAGATTGCCGTTCCGCCCACGATCCAGGCGCTGCTGGCGGCGAGGCTCGACCAGCTCGACCCCGCCGAGCGCGGCGTGCTCGAGCGCGGCGCGGTCGAGGGGCTGGTGTTCCACCGAGGCGCCGTGGCCGCCCTCGCTCCCGAGGAGCCACAGGTCGAGGGCCGGCTCGTGACCCTCGTCCGGAAGGACCTCGTCCGCCCGGAGGAGCCCGTGTTCGCGGACGACGATGCGTACCGCTTCCGCCACCTCCTGATCCGCGACACGGCGTACGACGCGCTGCCCAAGGCCGTGCGGGCCGAGCTGCACGAGCGCTTCGCGGGCTGGCTCCAGGAGCACGGCGCCGAGCTCGTCGAGCTGGACGAGATCGTTGGCTATCACCTCGAGCAGGCCCACCGCTACCGCGTCGAGCTCGGGCCGCTCGATGAGACGGCGGTTGCCATCGGGGAGGAAGCCGGGCAGCATCTTGCGCGAAGCGCCGATCGAGCCCACCACAGAGGCGATGCCCAGGCCGCCCTGCTCCTGCTCGCACGCGCGATTGACCTTCTTCCCGAAACCAACCCGGAACGAAGAGCCGCACAGGCCCGCTACGCCCAGCTGCTCGCCGACGTCGGCCGGTACGACGAGGCCGAGCGGGCGCGCGCCGATGCGGAAGCTGCTGCGCTCGAGGCTCGAGACGAAGCGCTCGTCGCCAGGCTCACTCTGGCGGCGCTGGAGGCCGAGGTCCAATCCAAGCCCGCAGAGACCATTAGCGACGCGCTGGCCGCCGCCGAGGCGGCCCACGAGGAGCTCGAGCGGCTCGGTGATGAGTACGGCGCAATCTGGGCTCTGCGCCTGATCGGGAACTTCCAGGGCTGGCTCGGCAACAGCCGGCAATCGGAACAGACGCTGAAGTCGACGCTCGAGCGAGCGAACCGCCTTGACGCGCGGCTCGGAGACGAGATTCGGATCTGGCTCCTGTGGGAGGCCTGGTCGGGTCCAATCTCCGTCGACGAGGGCCTACAGCGCTGCGAGGAATACCTCGAAGGGGCCCGCCGCTCCGGTTCGACGATCGTCGAGGCGACCGCCCTCAACATCGGGGCCTTGCTGAAGGCCTACCGAGGCGACTTCGAGGCGGCGCGAACCGACATTGCCACCGGCCGTGCCCAGCTGTTCGATCTCGGCGGGCCCATCTGGTCGGCCGGTCCGGCGATGATCGAGGGCGAGATCGAGCTCACGTCCGGCGACGCTCGACGCGCCTACGACGTTCTGGCCGAGGGCCACCGCCTCCTCGGCGACACCACGATGACCGGGTACCTCTCGACCGTCGTCGGGCTACAGGCCGAGGCCGCGCTCGAGCTCGGTCGCGAGGACGCGGCGCTCGAGCTGAGCGACGAGACGGAGCGTCTCGCTCAGAAAGACGACTTCGAGCCGCATGCCCGAGTGCGGCTGGTGCGCGCCTTGGTCGAAGCGCGTCGTGGCGCGCTCGCGAAAGCGGAGGATCTGCTCCGCGAGGCAGCGGCTCTGATCGAGCCGACCGACTACCTGTACCTGCACGTCCGCTTGAATCTCGTTCGTGCGGAGCTCGCCGGCCTTGCGCGCAACCCCGAGGCCGAGCAGGAGGCGCTCGAGAAAGCGCTCGCGGCGGCCGAGGAAAAGGGCTGCCTGGTGGCGGCCGGACAGATACGGGAGCGACTGGCGCAGTTCTGACGATTGAGCCGATCCTTTTCGGGGTAGCGGGCAAGCGTGGAACGGCGTCGACTGGGCCGTCAAGGGCTGGAAACCTCGGCAATCGGACTCGGCTGTATGGGCATGTCCGAGTTCTACGGGACCGCGGACGAGGACGAGGCAGTCCGGACGATTCAGCGTGCGCTCGAGCTTGGCGTCAACTTCCTCGACACCTCCGACATGTACGGCCCGTTCACGAACGAGAGGCTCGTCGGCCGCGCGATCGAGGGCCGGCGTGAGGAGGTCGTCCTCGCCACGAAGTTCGGCAACGTCCGCAGCCTCGAGGGCGAGCGGCTCGGGATCCGCGGCGACCGCCTCTACATCCTCGCGGCCTGCGACGCGTCCCTGGAGCGGCTCGGCACCGACTACATCGACCTCTACTACCAGCACCGCGTCGATTCCGACACGCCGATCGAGGAGACCGTCGGTGCGATGGTCGAGCTCGTCGAGGCGGGGAAGGTGCGCTACCTCGGCCTCTCGGAGGCCGCCCCCGACACGATCCGGCGCGCGCACGCGGTCCACCCGATCACCGCGCTCCAGTCCGAGTACTCGCTCTGGACGCGCGACCCCGAGAACGAGGTGCTGCCGACGATCCACGAGCTCGGGATCGGCTTCGTCGCCTACAGCCCGCTCGGACGCGGCTTCCTCTCAGGCCGATTCCGCTCGCGCGACGACCTCGACGAAGGCGACTTCCGCCGCGAGAACCCGCGCTTCCAGGGCGAGAACTTCGACCGGAACCGGGCGCTCGTCGAGCGGGTCGAGGAGCTCGCGGCCGAGAAGGACGTCACTCCGGGACAGCTCGCGCTCGCGTGGGTGCTCGCTCGCCGCGACGACATCGTTCCGATCCCGGGCACGACGCACAGCGGGCACCTGGAGGAGAACGTCGGGGCGCTAGAGGTAGAGCTGACCGACGACGACCTTCGCGAGCTGGAGTCCGTCTTCCCGCTCGGCGCGGCCGCGGGCGATCGCTACGCGGACATGACGTCAGTGAACCGCTGAAGTCCTGGCAGAGTGGCCATGTGCCGGCCGCTGCCGTCGAGACCGAAGGCCTTGCGAAGACGTACCCCGGCGGTGTGCGGGCGCTGGCCGGGCTCGACCTGCGGGTCGACCGAGGCGAGGTCTTCGGGTACCTCGGGCCCAACGGCGCCGGCAAGAGCACGACGATCCGGCTGCTGCTCGACCTGATCCATCCGACGGGCGGGAGAGCGAGCGTGCTCGGCGTCGACTCGCGTGAGGTGGCGGCGAGGCGGTCTATCGGCTACCTGCCCGGCGACCTGCGGCTCGGCGACCGGATGACCGCGCGGGAGCAGCTCGACTCGCTGGCCCGGCTGCGAGGCGCCGTCGACCAGCGGCTGCGCGAGGAGCTGTGTGAGCGGTTCAAGGTCGTGCTCGACCGCCCGATCCGCCACCTCTCGAAGGGCAACCGGCAGAAGGTCGGCGTCGTGCAGGCGTTCATGCACCGCCCCGAGCTGGTCGTCCTCGACGAGCCGAGCTCGGGCCTCGACCCGCTGCTCCAGGCGGAGCTGCGGACGCTCCTGCGCGAGACCGCCGCCGACGGCCGCACCGTCTTCCTTTCCTCGCACTCGCTGGACGAGGTGCAGCACATCGCCGACCGAGTCGGGATCATCCGGGCCGGCACGCTCGTCGATCTCGACTCGGTCGACCGGTTGCGCGAGCGCGCCCTGCGGCACGTGACGATCGTCTTCGCGGAGCCGGTCGAGCCGGACCGATTCGCCCGCCTCGACGGCGTCCACCTCGACCACGCCGACGGCTTCGTCCTGCGGCTGTCCGCCCCAGAGCCGGCCATGGACGCCGTCGTGAAGGAGGCCGCGGCGCACCGCGTCGTCGACCTCGTCTCCCAGCCCGCCGACCTAGAGGAGATCTTCCTCGAGCTGTACGAGGAGCCGGATGCCGGCTGAGCTGATCCGCCGCGGCCTGCTCGACCACCGGCGCGCGCTCCTGGGCTGGTGTGTGGGCGTGATCGGCTACACGGCGCTCCTCGCTTCGATCTTCCCGTCGTTCAAGGGCTCGGCCGACCTCCAGAAGCTCGTCGAGCGGTACCCGGACGCGCTGAAGGCGCTCCTCGGGCTCAGCAGCGGCAGCTTCACCTCGGGTCCGGGCTTTCTCGACGCCGAGCTGTTCAGCCTGATGCTGCCCCTGCTCGTGCTGGTGCTGGCGATCGGCTCCGGAGCGCGGGCGTTCGCGGGGGAAGAGGAGGCGGGCCGGCTCGAGCTCCTGCTCTCCTATCCGCTGCGGCGGCGCGGTGCGGTGCTGGCCAAGGGCTCGGCGCTCGCAGCCGAGGTGGTCGTCTTCTGCGCCGTGGGCTTCGGCTCGCTTGCGGCGCTGAGCGCGATCTTCGGGCTCGATCTCGACATCGGCCGGCTCGCCGCGGCGATGGGCTCGCTCGCGGCTCTCGGCCTGTTCTTCGGCTGGCTCGCGCTCGCCCTCGGCGCGGCGTTCCCGAGCAAGGTGGTCGCGCTCGGGGTCTCCGCGGGCTTCGCGGCCGCCGCGTACCTCGTCGGCGGGCTGCATTCGCTCGCGGGGTGGCTCGACCCGCTCCGCTTCCTGTCCCCGTTCTGGCTCGTCGGGCAGTCGCCGCTCGAGGACGGGGTGAACGGCTGGGGCCTTCTCGTCGTCCTGGCGGTGTCGCTGCTCGTTCTCGTCGCCGGGGCGTGGCTTTCCGAACGCCGCGACCTCCAGACGCCGTAGGCTCCGCTCCCGTGAACGAGGCGCGGCTCGAGCAGCGCGACGAGGGCCTGACCCCGGTCACGGACGGCTGGTTCGTCGTCAACGTCCGCGACGCGGCCTGGGTGCAGAACGAGGTGCTCGGCTCGGCCTGCATCTTCGAGGGGGAGGAAGCGCCGTTCCCCCAGCTCGGGTACACGATCGCCGTGCTCGAGCCGGGCCAGTCGGGCGGGCGCTACCACCGCGAGGTGAACCAGGAGGACTTCCTCGTCCTCCGCGGCGAGTGCATCGCGATCATCGAGGGCGAGGAGCGGTACCTGAAGGCGTGGGACTTCGTGCACTGCCCGCCGTGGACCGAGCACGGCTTCGTCGGTGCGGGCGACGAACCATGCGTGATCTTCATGACCGGCTCGCGCGTGGGGAGGGACACGGTCTACGTGCGCAACGAGCTGGCCCGCAGCCACGGCGTCGGGGTCGAGACCGAGACGACCGTGTCCGCCGAGGCCTACGCGCCGTTCCCGAAATGGCAGCCGGGGCGGCCCTCGGGGCTCGAGTTCCCGTAGCTAGACTCGCCCGCATGTGCCGGAACATCCACACGCTCTACAACTACGAGCCCGAGGCGACCGAGGACGAGGTCCGCGCGGCTGCGCTCCAGTACGTCCGCAAGGTGAGCGGCTACACGAAGCCGTCGCAGGCGAACGAGGAGGCCTTCGCGCTGGCCGTGGACGAGGTCGCCGAGGCGACGGCGAAGCTCCTGGGCTCGCTCGTCACGACCGCCCCTCCGCGCGACCGCGAGGTCGAGGCCGAGCGCAAGCGCGCCCGGGCGGCCGAGCGCTTCGCGACCGCCTAGTCGAAGCTCTGGACCAGGAGCTCGACGAGCCCCAGCACGAGCGCGACGCACCAGAGGAAGCTCTTGAAGCTGACCTCGTGTGTCTCGTGGCCCGCCGCAGCGGTCAGCAGCCCAGGCTGGGCCGGGCGCTCGTAGAGGTCGGGCGGTGCCATGACGCCGGTCCGGTACATCGCTTCTCCACCTATCGGCCCCCCGCAGGAGGCCTTGATCCTACTGGTGGGGGTTGGACGAGTCGACGGGTCGAAGGGTTAGTACCGGCGACTAGGCTGCGGGCGTGCCCGACGGGAGCGACACCCTCGTCTTCCTGCCGGCCTGGAACGAGGAGGAGAACCTTCCTGCCGTGCTGGACGAGCTTCGCGCCGGGCTGCCGGAGGCAGACGTCCTCGTGGTCGACGACGGCTCGACCGACGGGACCGCGACGGTTGCAAGAGAGGGACACGCCGAGGTGATCTCGTTCGAGTCGAACCGCGGCCTTCCCGCGGGGATCGGCGCCGGCTACCGCTACGCCCTGGATCACGGCTACGCGTTCTGCGGGCGGGTCGACGCCGACGGCCAGCATCCGGTCTCCGAGCTGGCACGGCTGCTCGACCGGGTTCGCTCAGGCGAGTGCGACGTCGCCGTCGGCTCCCGCTTCGCGAGCGGCGACGGCTTCGCGCCGTACCGCTACCAATCGAGCGGCGCGCGGCGCTTCGGCACCGCCTTGCTGCGGCGGTCGATCAAGGTTGCGCTGCGGCGGCCGTTTCTCGACGCGACGAGCGGCATGTACGCGGCCAACGCGAAGGCGCTTCCGGTGCTCGCGCAGCCGTACACGACGGAAGCGCCCGAGGTGCAGGCGATCCTGCGCCTGCACGAGGCGGGTCTCCGCGTCGACGAGGTGCCGGTCGACATGCGACCGCGGGCGAGCGGCGAGTCGAAGCTCAAGGGCAAGAAGGCGGTGCTCGTCGTCCTCACGATCATCGCGACGCTGTTCGCGGTCGAGCGCTGGCGCCGCTGATGCGTCTCGTCGCAGTCCTCGGCTATTCGCATCCTCGCTGGCACGAGATCCACGACATCTGCGCGGAGCGGGTGCGGCATGCGGAGACGCTGAAGGCCGACGCCGTGCTGCTCTCGGGCGAGGTCGACCACATGCGGCCTGCCTGGAACGGCAGCCCCGTGCCGCTCCTGCTGGATCCGGACGCCCGCAGCACCAGGGAGAACGCGCTCGGCGTCGCCGACGCGGCCCGTCGCCTCAAAGCAGACGACGTCGTGGTCGTCACTTCGAGGTGGCACGCGCTCCGGGCGCGGACGCTCGTCCGCGCCGCGCTTCCAGGGGTTGCAGTGACCAGCTCGTCGCCGGCGGGCCGGCCGCCGGTGGCGCTGCTGGGGAGGGAGGTCGCCTGCCTCGCCGCCCTCCCCATTCAGCTGCTTCGCGTTCGGCTCCGGCGTTAGCGGGCGACCGCTGCCGGGTGCCAGACGCCGACGTCGCGGAAGCCGTTGCCGTTGATGTCGCCGCGCTTCGTGTCGAGATAGAAGGTGTAGAGCGGCGCGCCGCGGTAGGTGACCTGGATCCGGTGATCCGGCCGCCTGATCGTCCCGAGGCCGGCCACGCCCGCGGGCTTGTCGCCCTTGTGCAGCGTGAGCGGCGTCCAGACCGAAAGACACGCCATGTTCTTGCAGACGAAGCGGCCGTGCCGCTCGGCGCTGAGCGAGTAGAGCGTGCGCCCGCGGCTCGTGACGAGGATCGTCTTGCCGAGCTTCGCGTTGTGCGCGGTCGAGACGAGACGCACGGTGCGGGCTCCGGCCACGGCGACCAGGGCCAGCGCGAGCACGGCGACGCTGAGGGTTGCTGCCTTCTTCATGAGGAAACCTCCTAGGTGATGCGAGGGGTTCTGGAAAGGGTTACGCGCGACTCGCCTAGGCGGATTCGCCGGCCCAGGCGGGGCGCTCGAGCGCGCGCTCGAAGGCGGCCCGGTCGTGCACGGGCTCGCCGTGCGCGACGATGACGTGCTCGAACGGCAGGTCGAGCAGCTCGCGGAGAGCCGCGCGCGCCCGCTCGATGTGCGGCGTGTCCCAGATGAGGAGCTCGCCGTCGATCCCGATCAATGCGTCCGCGAACACGAGCGCCTGCTGCTCCGGGAGCCAGAGCGGCGTCTCGTTGCGACCGCGCCCGTCGTAGAGCGCCTTCAGGCCTCCTGGGATCTCTGACCCCGGCTCGATCGGTTCGAGCTCCGTCTCGGGGATGTCGTCGCGCCAGAAGAGCCAGGGCCCGAAGGCCCGCGCGCCGTAGCGGCGGACGAAGAGGTCGACGTCGCGCACGTGGTCGGGCTTGAGCACGACCGTCATCGTCGGCGGCCGCGCGTCGAGGCGCTCCCAGGCCTCTGCCGAAGGCGCAAGAGGGTCGATGACGGCGATCTCCCCGCCGCTCTCGACGCACGTCGAGGTCACGACCTGGGGGAAGCCGCGCTCCGGCCGCCAGCCCGGGAGGTCGACCTGCCAGAGCCAGAGCCCGGGAGCGATGTCCTGGACTTCGCTCACAACTCCATTCTCGGGTTTACAGCCAGGAACCTCGGCAAGGACCGTTCCTCGTGAGAGCCGTGACCTGGCAAGGAAAGCGCGACGTTCGGGTCGACAACGTCCCGGATCCGACGCTGCGCGAGCCGACCGACGCGATCGTCCGCGTCACCTCGAGCGGCATCTGCGGTTCGGACCTTCACCTCTACGAGATCATGTCCCCGTTCCTCGAGTCGGGCGACATCCTCGGCCACGAGCCGATGGGCGTCGTCGAGGAGGTGGGCGCCGAGGTCACCGAGCTGAAGCCCGGCGACCGGGTCGTCGTCCCGTTCAACATCTCGTGCGGCCACTGCTACATGTGCAATCAGGGCCTGCACTCGCAGTGCGAGACGACCCAGCAGCACGAGCAGGAGCGCGGCGCGGCGCTGTTCGGCTACACGAAGCTCTACGGCGAGGTTCCTGGCGGCCAGGCCGAGTACCTGCGCGTGCCGTTCGCGAACTACCTGCCGATCAAGGTGCCGGACGGCCCGCCCGACGACCGCTTCGTCTTCCTCTCCGACGTTCTGCCCACGGCGTGGCAGGCGATCGAGTACGCGGCGATTCCGGACGGCGGCTCGGTCGTCGTGCTCGGCCTCGGGCCGATCGGCGACATGTGTGCGCGGATCGCGCACCACCGCG
>DATDMJ010000098.1:0-16652 GCA_036518855.1 Gaiellaceae bacterium
CGTGATCGCGCGGACGACCTTGATCACCTGGATCTTCTTGTCGCCTGCGCCCGTGAGCACGACGTCGAAAGAGGTCTCCTCCTCCGCGGCCGCACCATCGCCGCCGGCCGCCGGAGCAGCGCCGGGGGCGGCCACCGCGACCGGCGCCGCGGCGCTCACGCCCCACTCCTCCTCGAGCTTGTTCTTGAGGTCGACGAGGTCGAGGACGGTCATCCCGCCCAGGGTCTCGACGAGCTTGTCGGTGTCGGTCTTAGCCATCCTGCTCTTCCTCCTCTGTGTCGGCCGAAGCCTGCTCGGCCTCTGCCGACGGCTCTTCGGACTGCTCTTCCGCTGATGGTTCTTCCGCAGGCGCGTCGGCTTGCGGCTCTTCCTCGGTCTGCTCCTCCTCGGCCGGTGCTTCTGCCTCGGCCTCTGAGTCTGACCGTAGTTCCTCTGCCGCTTCGGCCTCCGGCTCCGGGACGGTCTCGCCCTGTTCCTCGAGCTGGCGGATGCGCGCGTCGATCACGCCGACGAGGTCGCGCAACGGTGCGGTGAAGAGGCCGACGATCATCGTCAGCGGCCCGGCCACGGCGCCGGCGAGCTGGGCGCGCAGCACATCCGCGGGAGGAAGCGTCGCGAGGCGCTTGATGTCGGCATCGCCGACGACCGAGCCCTCGAAGATCCCGCCGCGGATCACGAGCACGTCGCGCGCACGGGCGGTCTCGTTGAGCACCTTCGCGGCGGCGACTGGGTCGCTGTCGGCGTCGAGGAACGCGATCGCCGTGGGGCCGTCGATCAGCTCGAGCACCTGCTCGGTGCCCGCCTGCTCGGCCGCCAGCTTCGTGAGCGTGTTCTTGACGACGGTGAAGCGCGCGCCGGCCTCGAGCAGCCGCGTGCGCAGCTCCTCGATCTCCGGCATCGTCAGGCCGCGGTAGTCGGCGACCATGAGCGTCTCGGCCGAGCGCAGCCGCTCGGCCAGCTCCGCGACGACCCTCTCCTTCTCAGATCTCAGCATCCAGTCACCTCTCTTCAGCAAACGAGCCCGCACTCAGGCGGGCTCGGAGAGGCTCGATGCCTTTCCTGCTCCGCCTCGGCTGGTCTTCCGCCTCTCGGCTGCCAACGGTCTCTGGCGAACGGGCTCTACGCGGGTACGGCTTCTTCGGCCGGTGCTCCTTCCAGTTCTTCCACGATGCCCCTCGTCCGCGCCGGGTCGACGTGGATCCCGGGGCCCATCGTGCTCGTCAGTGTAATCGTCTTGATGTAGCGGCCCTTGGCGGCGGACGGCTTCGCGCGCATGATCTCGTCGATCAGCGCCGCGTAGTTCTCGAGCAGCTGCTTCTCGTCGAAGCTCTTCTTGCCGATCGCGACGTGGACGTTCGCGCCGCGGTCGGTGCGGTACTCGAGCTTGCCCGCCTTCGCCTCCTGAACGGCCTTCGCGACGTCCATCGTCACCGTGCCGGTCTTCGGGTTCGGCATCTTCCCGCGCGGGCCGAGGATCCGGCCGAGCTTGCCGACGACGCTCATCTGATCCGGCGTCGCGATCGCGACGTCGAAGTCGTCGAAGCCGTCCTCGATCTGCTTCGCGAGGTCGGCGGTGCCGACGACGTCCGCGCCGGCGTCCTGCGCCTCACGGGCCTTCTCGCCGTCGGCGAAGACGGCGACCCGCGACTCGCGGCCGGTCCCGTGCGGGAGCATCAGGGTCCCGCGGAGCTGCTGCTCGGCATGACGGACGTTGAGGCCCAGGTTGAAGTGCGCCTCGACCGTCTCGTCGAACTTCGCGGCCGGGAACCCCTTGAGCATCCGGACCGCATCGACCGGCGAGTAGACCTGCTCGCGGTCGATCTGCGAGCGTGAGTTCCGGTAGTTCTTGCCGTGTTTCATAGATCCGTCTCGACTCCCATCGAACGAGCCGTCCCCGCCACGATCAGCATCGCGTGCTCGACGTCGCGCGCGTTCAGGTCCGGCATCTTCGCCTCGGCGATCGACTGCAGCTGGGCGCGCGTGAGGCGCCCGACCTTCTCTCGGTTCGGCTCGCCAGAGCCCTTCTCGATCCGCAGAGCCTCCTTGATCAGAACAGCGGCCGGCGGCGTCTTGGTGATGAAGTCGAAGGAGCGGTCCTCGTAGACCGTGATCTCGACCGGGATGATGCGCCCGTTCTCCTGCGCGGTCTGCGCGTTGAACGCCTTGCAGAACTCCATGATGTTGACGCCGTGCTGGCCGAGCGCCGGGCCGACCGGCGGCGCGGGATTCGCCTGCCCGCCTGGGATCTGCAGCTTGATCAGCGTGAGAACTTTCTTCGCCATCAGTCGATCTTCTTCACCTGGTCGAAGCCGAGCTCGACGGGGACCTGGCGCTCGAAGATGTCGACGAGCACCTTGAGCTTCTGCTGGTCGGGGTTCACGTCCACGATCTCGCCGTCGAAGTCGGACAGCGGTCCCGAGGTGACCTTGACCGACTCGCCGAGCGAGAACTCCACCTGCGCTCGCGGCCGCTCGCCGACGGCGGTGCCCGTACGGAGGATCCGGTCGACCTCGCCCTGCGAGAGCGGTACGGGCTTCGAGCCGGCGCCGACGAAGCCGGTCACGCCGGGCGTGTTCTTCACGACCGTCCAGGCGTCGTCGTTCAGGTTCATGTTCACGAGGACGTAACCGGGGAGGATCCGCTTCTCGGTCTGCACCTTCTGGCCGTCGCGCGTCTCGACGACCTGTTCGGTCGGGACGACGACGCGGCGGAAGCGCGGCTGCTGCCCCATCGAGTCGATCCGGTGCTCGAGGTTGGCCTTCACCTTGTTCTCGTGCCCCGAGTAGGTGTTGATCGCGTACCAGCGGAACATGGCTACTTGAGGAGCACCTGCTGGACGAGCCGCCTGAAGACCTCGTCGCACAGGAACAGGTAGACGCCGACGATGAAGCACGCGATGAGGACGACCACCGTGCCCTGGATCAGCTGGGACTGGCCCGGCCACTCGACCTTCTGGAGCTCGCCCCACGACTCGTGGACGAAGCGGCGCGTTCCGCCGAAAGGCCCTCCTCCGGAGCCGCGGCGCTCGGCACCTCCGCTCGATGGAGCCGGGGCGGGGGCGGGCCGCATCTGCTGGGGGCGCGAAGGGGCTCGTTCGAGCGCGGCCTTGCTCTCGGCCTGGGCGGCCCTGCGGGCGCGGCGCTCGGAACGGGTCTGGCGGGCCATCAGCGGGTCTCCCGGTGCGCGGTGTGGCGGCCGCACCAGCGGCAGTACTTCTTGAACTCGATGCGGTCGGGCGAGTTCCGCTTCGACTTCTGGGTCTGGTAGTTGCGCCGCTTGCACTCGGTGCAGGCGAGCGTGATCCCAACTCTGACTCCGGTTGCCATTTTCTGTTCTCTAGCTGTTCCGAGTACGCGAGGAGTAGCGGCGGGTGGACTCGAACCACCGACACGCGGATTATGATTCCGCTGCTCTAACCAACTGAGCTACGCCGCCCCGCGGGGCTGAGTGTAGCAATGAACCTTCATCGCTAGGCTCTCGCGCATGGCTGCAATCGAGGCGGCGGATCTGCGGCGGACCTACAGAACGCACACCGGAACCCTGCGGCGGCGGGCGAAGGAGATCGAGGCCGTGCGCGGCATCAGCTTCGCCGTCGAGCCCGGCGAGCTCTTCGGCCTCCTGGGCCCGAACGGCGCGGGCAAGACGACCACGATCAAGATGCTGATCACCCTGCTGATCCCGACGGGCGGCAGCGCTCGGGTGCTGGGGCTGGACGTCGTGCGCCAGGCACACGAGGTTCGCAAGCGGATCGGCTACGTCTTCGGCGGCGAGCGCGGCGTTTACGAGCGGCTCTCGGGCTACGACAACCTCCGCTACTTCGCCGAGCTCTACGGTGTTCCCGCGCGTGAACAGAAGCGGCGGATCGAGGAGCTGCTCGACCTCGTCGGGCTGAAGGACCGCGAGCACGAGCGCGCCGAGGGCTACTCGCGCGGGATGAAGCAGCGCCTGCACGTGGCCCGGGGCCTCCTGCACGACCCGGAGGTGCTCTTCCTCGACGAGCCGACGATCGGGCTCGACCCGGTCGGCGCCCGCGAGATCCGGGAGACGATCGCCTCGCTGACCCAGGCCGGCAAGACCGTCCTGCTGACGACGCACTACATGTTCGAGGCGGACGCCCTCTGCGACCGGATCGCCGTGATCTCGAAGGGGAGCATCGTCGCCGAGGGGACGCCGCTCGACCTCAAGCGCGGCGTCGCGCAGGGCACGGTCGTCGAGGTCGAGGTCTTCGGCATCGCGGGCGAGGCGCTCGAGCGCGTACGGGCGCTCACGGGAGTTCTTTCGGTCGCCGTGGAGGAGCGCGAGCAGGCGCAGGTGCTCGTCGTGCGGACCGAGGCGGACGTCGAGCTCACGCAGGCGATCCTCGGAAACCTGAACGGCTCGGACGTCGGCCGCATCTCGAGGCGCGAGCCGACGCTCGAGGACGCCTACGTCGCGCTGGTGTCCGAATGAGGAGCTCGCTGCGGCTCGTGCTCGTCAGCTGGTGGCTCCAGTTCAAGATGATCATGCGCTCGCCGTTCGACGGCTTCGGCAACGTGATCTACCCGCTGTTCTTCGCGACGACGGCGTTCTTCGTCTTCCGGGCCGGCGACAGCCCGAGGACGCTGATCTACGCGTCCCTCGGTGCGTCGGTGATGGGAATGTGGTCGTCGGTGAGCACCTCGGCGGGGTCGGCGATGCAACGCGAGCGCTGGTGGGGAACGCTCGAGCTGCTCGTCTCGGCTCCGCGCCACTTCTCGCTCGTCCTGCTGCCGTCGACGCTCGGGCTCGCCACCGTCGGGGTCTACAACCTCGTCGCGACGCTGCTCTGGGGGCGTTTCGCGTTCGGCATCGACCTGACGATCGAGCACCCGCTGCTGTTCGCGCTCTCGATCGTCGGCACGGTGATCTCCTTCGCGGGCCTCGGCTTCCTCTTCGCGGTCTCGTTCGTGCGCTTCCGCGCCGCCTGGGTGCTCGGAAACTTCTTCGAGTACCCGGTGTGGCTGATCTGCGGCTTCCTCGTGCCCCTCACGCTGCTCCCGACCTGGGTGCACCCGATCGCGTGGGTGCTCGCCCCGACCTGGGGGATGAACGCGATCCGCGAGTCCGCCCTCGGCGGGACCCCGCTGCCCGACCTGCTCCTCTGCCTGGCGCTCGGCCTCGCGTACGTGGGCGCCGGAGTGCTCGTCACCGACCGCGTCCTGCGCGCCGCCCGGGTCAGCGGCTCGCTCTCGCTGACGTGATCGTCTCCGCCCGAATCTTCTTCGTCGGCGGGGCCACGAGCTTCCGTGCGCTCTTCTACTGGCTGACGCCGTGGATCTACATCCCGACGATGCTGATCGCTCCGCTTTTCCAGATCCTGCTCTTCGCGTACATCGGGAAGTCGGCCGGGCTCGAGTCGAACCAGTTCTACGTGATCGGGAACGCCCTCCAGTACGCGGCGATCCCGTGCCTGTTCGCGATGGCGCAGAGCATCGGCGGCGAGCGGTTCCAGGAGACGCTGAGCGCGATCCTGGTCAGTCCCGCGGCGCGGTTTCCGCTGTTCTTCGGTCGCTCGCTGCCGGTCGTGCTGAACGGGGCGTTCGTGGCCGCCTTCTCGCTCGTGGTCGGGAGCCTGCTCCTCGGCGTGCACCTGCCGACCTCGTCGCTCGCGCCGCTCGGCCTGACGATCCTGATCGCGGCCTTCTCCTGCACCGGACTCGGGCTGATCAACGCGGCAGTGAGCCTCCGGATCCGCGAGAACGCCGTGCTCTCGAACGTCATCTTCGGTTTTCTGCTGATCTTCACCGGTGCGAATGTTCCGCTCGACGACCTGCCCAACTGGATGAGCACGGCTGCTCAGGGGATGCCGTTCACACATGCGATCGCGGCGGCCCGGAAGCTCGCCGACGGCTCTTCGCTCGCCGACGTGAAGGGGTTGCTCGGCGCCGAGCTGCTGATCGGCCTGATCTACGGGATCGCCGGGTTCCTGCTGTTGCGCTGGTTCGAGATCCTGAGCCGCAGACACGCGTCGCTGGAGCGTTCGTGAGAGCCCGCGACCGCAACTGGATGCAGGTCGAGGAGTACCTGGCACACGACGACCGCGTGGTGCTGCCGATCGCCTCGACGGAGCAGCACGGGTACCTCTCGCTCGAGACGGACAACATCCTCGCCGAGCGGGTCTCGGCGGAAGCGGCAGACCCGCTGGGGGTGCTGGTCCTGCCGGTGCTCGCCTACGGCCTGACCCCCTCGTTCGCCGCATATCCGGGGAGCCCGTCGCTGCGGGTCGAGACGTACTTCGCGGTTCTTCGCGACCTCCTCGACTCGCTCCAAAGACAGGGCTTCCGCCGGTTCCTGCTCGTGAACGGCCACGGCGGCAACATCCCTGCCGCGGGTCTCGTCCGCGAGTGGGCCGCGGAGCACTCCGAGGCGCAGGCGATCTTCCACAGCTGGTGGTTCAGCGACCGGGTCCAGGCCGCGGCCCGCGAGGTCGACCCGCTGCCGAGCCACGCCAACTGGTTCGAGAACTTCCCGTGGACGCGCCTCGCGGGTGTCGAGCTCCCGACCGAGCGCAAGCCGCCGCTGGATCAGGACGCCTACCGCGTGACCGCTGACCCCGCGGCTGTCCGCGAACTGCTCGACGACGGCGTCTTCCAGGGCGCCTACGAGCTGCCCGACGACAAAGTCGCACGAGTCTGGCAGGCCGGTGTCGAAGAGGTCCGCGAACTGCTCGAGACCGGCTGGCGTTGAACCCGGTCGCGACCTTCAACGAGTGGATGGAAGAGGCCCGGGCCGCCGGAGTCCCAGTGCCGGAGGCGATGGCGCTCGCGACGGCGGATTCGTCGGGGCGGCCGTCCGCGCGGATGCTGCTGTTGAAGGGCGCGGACGAGAACGGCTTCACGTTCTTCACCGGCTACGAGAGCCGCAAGGGCGGCGAGCTGGAGGCGAACCCGCACGCGGCGCTCGTCTTCTACTGGCAGCCGCTCGGGCGCCAGGTGCGGGTCGAGGGCGCGGTGACCCGCCTTTCACCGGAGGCATCCGATGCGTACTGGTCCACGCGACCGCCGCGATCGCGCGCCGCAGCGGCCGCCTCGCGCCAGAGCAACCCGATCGACGACCTCGACGCGCTCGAGGCCGAGGCGGAGCGCCTGCTGGCCGAGCACGAGGGCGAGGTGCCACGACCGGAGCGCTGGGGCGGCTACCTCCTGGAGCCCGAGGCGATCGAGCTCTGGCAACACCGCGACGACCGGTTGCACGAGCGAGTCAGGTTCACGCGCGCGCGCGAGGGTTGGCACGCGCAGCGCCTCGCTCCTTAGGCACGATTCCACCGTCGGAGAACGGGCATAAAGGCGACATGGCGACCATTGCCAAGCACGAGCTTGCGGGCTGTGAGGGCTTCAGAGTCGAGTCGGCCGACGGGCTGCTCGGGTGGGTCGAGGAGACCTGGCTCGACGCTTCCGGTGAGCCGGTGGCCGTGGCGGTCCGGACGGTCGACGGCCGCGACGGTTTGCTGCTCGCCGAGGACGTCGAGACCGTCGTCTTCGAGCACGAGGAGCTGACGATGCGCTCGGCCGCCCGCCTGCTCGCGCTCGAACCACCGCGCGTCGACGCGTCCTCCTCGAACGGGCTCGCCGCCTCGTGGCGCAGCACCGGGGCGCCGCTCGAGCCGCTCCCCGAGCCACCGGGAGCCTTCGAGCATGCGCTGCTCTCCCTCAGGCCGTGGCGCCTGTCCCCGCCGCCGCGGGCCGGGACCGAGCGCCCGCTCTGGGTGACGCTCGTCGGGCTCTACACGGCCCTGGCCGTGATCGTGGGCGCGGTGATCGGGCTCTGCTTCCTGATCGCCTGGCTTGCGACCGGCAGCGCGATCTGAGCTATGCGAGCTCGACCAGGGAGTCGTGCAGGCGTCGCTGGAACGCGGCAACCAGCTGCTCGCTCTCGGGCATCAGGCGGCCTTGCTCGACCGCCCGCGAGTCGAGGCCGCGCTGAACCGCGTTGACGAGCGCGACGTCCTCGGTCGCCACCTGTGTGTCCCACTCGATCGACTCCCTGATCCGCTCCGGGGGCACGTCGGCGCCGAAGAAGTAATCGGTCGCCTCGACGGTGAGGCGCGGACCGAGCGGCACCCAGCGTTCGATCGAGACGTTCTGCGGCCCGGGCGAGATGTTGATGGTCGTGTTCGGCCAGACGAAGTGGTACTGCGACGACCCGATGTCGCCGGCGGCAGCCTCGCCGCGCAACGGCCCGACCTGGCTGGAGACGAGTCCGTCGACCGAGAGCCGATACGCATCGGGGTCGACATCGATCACCTTGCTGAAGCCGGGGTGCGCGACCGGGCAGTGATAGCACTCGAGGTAGTTCTCGAGCGCGACCTTCCAGTTCACCTGCTGCTCCCAGGGCACGTGCGAGTGGAACCGGACGCCGTCGAGGTCGACGCCGCTGCGCATGACGAGCGACGGGAGCGGGCCGAGCGCGTCTGCCAGTGAGCTGGCATCCGGGTCAGGGTTCACGAACAGGAACGGGCCCCATCGTTCGACGGAGACCGGTAGGAGCGAGAGCGAAGAGAAATCGAAGCCGGGCTCGCGGTCGGAGCGCGGTGCCCGCCGAAGCCGCCCGTCCAGCTCGTACGTCCAGGCGTGGTACGGGCACTGCAGCGTGGCTCGACAACCCGCGCCCTGGGCGACGACGTGCCCGCGGTGGCGGCAGACGTTGACAAAGCCGTGCAGGTCTCCGTCCGCGGCGCGGGTGATCACGACCGGGACATGACCGGCCTCCGACGCGAGGAAGCTCCCCGGCTCCGCAACTAGCTCGGCCGGCCCTGCGTACTGCCACGAAAAGGCGAAGATCCGCTCGCGCTCCAGCTCGAGCACCGCCGGCTCCGAATACCACGAAGCCGGAAGGGTCCACCCTTCCTCGAGCGGTCGCGGGATCGGGGGTACGCCGTAGGTCGTCTGCATGTCGAGCGGTCCTGACTGTCTGGTCAGTCAGGATATCCGCGCCCATGAGAATGGGTCAAGATGCGCTCGTGAGCACGCTCTCCACGTCGAACGATCGCGTCGTCGCGATCCTCGACGCAGCCTGCCAGGTGGTCGTGCGCAAGGGCGCGCACGGCCTCCGCATGGCCGCCGTCGCCGAGGAGGCGGGCGTCTCGAAAGCGCTCGTGCACTACTACTTCACCACCAGGCGAGAGCTGCTGCGGAGCGCGTTCTCGTGGTCGGAGGAGCAGTGGCAGTCGGCTCTGGACGAGCGCATCCGGAGCGCGCCCACTGCATCGAAGCGGATCGAGCAGGCACTGCTGTTGACGCTCGACCCGTCCGAGCCGTTCGCCGAGCACCGGGCGCTCTGGAACGAGGTCTGGAGCAGTCTTCGGTTCGACGACGACCTGCGCCCGCTGGTCGAGTCCTCGTACCGGAAGTGGGTCCAGCGCTTGACGACGCTGGTCCGCGAGGCCCGCGCGGAAGGCTCCGCGGACCCGAAGGGCGACCCGAGACACACGGCGTGGCGACTCGCCGCGCTCGGCGACGGGATCGACTCGATGCTCTACCTCGAGCTGCTCGACCGGAAAGAAGCCCGGACGCTGCTGCAGGCAGGCGTGCAGCGCGAGCTCGTCGGGTGACCGACGTCCTCGTGCTCGGCGCGGGTCTCGCCGGCTTGTGCGCCGCCCGTGACCTCGGCGACGGCGGGGCGGACGTGGTCGTGCTCGAAGCGCGTCGGCGCGTCGGTGGCCGCGTCGAGCAGGTGCCCTCGGCGGCGGGCCGGCCGGTGCAGCTCGGCGGCGAGGTCGTCGGCCCTGTGCACACCGCGTATCTCGGCGTCGTGGAAGAGCTCGGCCTGACGCTCGAGCCGAGCTACACGGACGCCCGGGGAACAACGACGTTCGACCTCTTCGAGGGCGTCGAGCGCAGCGAGCACTTTCCTGTGCGTGAGACGCGCGAGCGGGAGGATTACGAGCGGGTCGAGCGCGAGTGGGGCAAGCTCGTCGCCTCGGTGAACCCCGCCGACCCGTGGTCGCATCCGGATGCTGCCCGGCTCGACGGTGCCTCGATCGGCGCGTGGCTGAGGTCGGTCGGCGCCCTCCCCGCAACAGTTCGCCGGCTCGAGATCGGCGCGCTTGCGCTCGCGGACGGATCGATCGAGCAGAGCTCGCTCCTCGCCGAGCTGCGGAAGTCGGCGGCGGTCGGCGAGCACGAGTTCTACTCCTACGAACGCTGGGAGTCGCTCCAGGTCGCCGAGGGGAGCGCACAGGTCGCGGAGCGCCTGGCCGCTGAGCTCGGCGAGCGGATCCGGCTCGGCTCGGAGGTGACAGGAGTCGTGGTCGACGGGGGCTGCCGCGTGCGGCTCGCATCGGGCGAGGAGCTCCGTGCCGAAGCCGTCGTCTGCGCGCTTCCCGCGCCCGTCGCCGCGAGGCTTCCGATCGAGGGCGTGGACCCGGAGCGCATCCGCTCGCTGCGCGCTCAGCGGCACGCGCTCGCCGCGAAGGTCGTCGCCGTCTACTCCCGCTCGGTCTGGGCGGACACGGGCTCGAACGGCCTTGCCGAGGGAGAGCACCTGCTTTCGTCGACCTGGCCGCAGCGGGAGGGCGTCCTTTCGGCGCTCGTACCGCCTGAGCGCCTCGCCTATCTACTCGCGCTCACTGACGACGACCGCGACGACGTCGTCCGCGACGAGCTCGAGCGCCTCTACGGCTCGAGCGCGCGCGAGCCCGAGGCCATCCACTACCGGCTCTGGGGGACTGATCCCTTCACCCGCGGCTACGTCACGCACTGGTGGCCGGGAGACGTCATGCGCGTCGGCCCGCGGCACGGGACGCATGCGCCGCCGTTCTACGTCTGCGGCTCGGACCAGTGGGTCGCCGGCTACATGGAAGGCGCGGTGCGCTCCGGCCGGTCGGCGGCCTCGGTCGTGCTCTCCGGCTCCGGCCCCTGAGAGGGCTCGAGCACCCGTAATCCGGAGGGCGGCAGGTGCAGCGTGACCGAGCTGCCCTCCGCCAGCTCGAACGACAGCGGTCGCCCGTTGTTCGAGACGGTTGCCTTGAGCAGTTCGCCGCCGACGATCCGCAAGTGCACCTCGTGCGAGCCGCCGAGAAAGACCGCGCGCTCGACCAGACCGGGGAGCCGGTTGTCCCCGGATGCGCCGTGCGGCTCGAGCTCGATTCGCTCGGGACGGATCATCGCCTTGACCGCGCCGCGCATCTCGGTCGCGCCCTGCTCGGCCCGGAACGTGCGCTCGCCGATCTTCAGCACGCAGGCGCCGCCGTCTGCGCCCGCCTCTGCGTCCAGGAGATTCGAGACTCCCAGGAATCCGGCCACGAAGGACGTGCGCGGCTCTTCGTAGATCTCACGGGGCGAGCCGGCCTGCTCGACGTGGCCGTGGTTCATCACCGCCATGCGGTCGCTCATCGTCAGCGCCTCCTCCTGGTCATGCGTGACGAAGACGAACGTGACGCCGACGTCCTTCTGGATCGCCTTGAGCTCGACCTGGAGGTCCTTGCGCAGCCGCGCATCCAGGGCGCCGAGCGGCTCGTCGAGCAGGAGCACGCGCGGGGTGAGCACGAGCGCGCGGGCGAGCGCGACGCGCTGCTGCTGGCCGCCCGAGAGCTGTGCGGGCTTGCGCTCCTCGAAGCCGTCGAGCTGCACGAGCTGCAGGATTCCCCGCACCTTGCGGCGGCGCTCCTCCTTCGAAAGCCGCTTGTACTTGAGCCCGAAGGCGACGTTTGCCGCCACGTCGAGGTGTGGGAAGAGCGCGTAGTTCTGGAAGACCGTGTTGACGCTGCGCTTGTGCGGCGGTACGCGCGCGACATCGTTCCCGTCGAGCACGATCTTGCCGCTGGTCGGCTGCTCGAACCCGGCGATCATCCGGAGCGTGGTGGTCTTGCCGCAGCCCGACGGGCCGAGCATGGTGAAGAACTCGCCGGGCGGCATGTGCAGGTCGATCGCGTCCACCGCGACGACGTCCTCGAACTTCTTCGTCAGCTCCTCGAGCCGGATCTCGCCTTCCATCAGACCTCGAGCGCCGCGACCGCCGCGGCCTCCTTGCCGCTCGCGAAGCGGCGGTAGACGACGAACGCGAGCGCGAGCGTGGCGAGCGTGATCAGCAGCGCAACGGTGGCGATCGCGTTGAGCGCCGGAGTCGGCGCGCCGCGAGCGCTCGCATACAGCAGCATCGAGACGGTGGTCGTGCTCGCGTCGCTCGAGAGGTACTGCGTCACGACGAAGTCGTCGATCGAGAGCGCGAAGGCGACGGCGGCTCCCGCGATGATCGCCGGCGCGAGCAGCGGCAGCACGACGCGGAAGAGCTGGTCGCGCGGGGGCGCGCCGAGGTCGGCGGCAGCCTCCTCGTACTCGCGCCCGATCGAGGTCAGGCGCCCGCGCACGATCACGACCACGTAGGAGAGCGTGAACGTCACCTGCCCGATGGCCTGCGCGGGAGTGCCCAGGCCGATGTTCGGAAATACGCGCAGGAAGAGCAGTAGAAGCGCCACGCCCATCACGATCTCGGGGGTGACGAGCGGGAGGAGCATGACGGTGTTGATCGTGCCCCCGCCCGGCCCCCGCCAGCGCTGCAGCCCCAGGGCGAGGGCGACGCCGAGCGGGACCGCAACGCCGACGCAGATCACCGCGAGGATCAGCGTGTGCTTCAGGGCGCCCTGGAGCTCGGGGTCGTGGAAGACGCTGCCTGTCGGGCCGGTGAACCAGCGGACCGAGAAGCCCTGCCAACTCGTGCGCGAGCGCCCGTTGTTGAAGGCGAACAGCACCGCGATGGCGACGGGCAGGATCGACCAGAGGATGTAGATGCCGGTCACCACCGCAAGCACCCGCGGCTTGCCCCACGGGTTGCGCAGCCAGCTCACGCGGGGGCCTCCTCCGCGGCACGCCTCGTTGTGCGGAGGTAGTAGAACATCAGCAGGAGTAGCACCAGGGCCAGCAGCATGGTCAGCACAGCGCCGGTCACCTTCTCCGATCCCTGTCGCGTGAACTGGTCGATCTGGTTCCCGATCAGGGTCGTCTTCGTAGAGGCGGAGACGAGGTCGGGCGTGTAGTAGTCGCCGAACATCGGCAGCGCGACGAGCACGCAGCCGGCGAGGATCCCGGGGACGGAGAGCGGCAGGGTCACGCGCAGGAAGGCGCTGAACGGGCTCGCGCCAAGGTCGCGCGCCGCCTCGATGTGCCGCTGGTCGATTCGGTCGAGCGCCGCGAAGAGCGGCAGGATGAGAAACGGCACGTAGCCGTAGACGAACGCGATGATCACGGCCGACGGCTGGCCGTCCAGCCACCCGCCGCGGGTCGAGAGGAGCCCCGTCCAAAGGAAGAGCTGCTCGATCCCGAGGTCGTGCAGGACGCGCGTCCCCCAGCCGTCCGTCGAGAGCAGGTTGATCCACGCGAGCATCCGCATCAGGTAGTTGATCCAGAAGGGCACGATCAGCAGGACGAGCACGAGCCCCTTCCACCGGCCGCTGTGCCGCGCTGCGAAGTACGCGACCGGGTAGCCGATCAGGAGCGAGAGCCCCATCGCGATCGCGACGAACTCGAGCGTGCGCAGCGAGACGGTGAGGAACTGGCCGCCGTGCCGGAAGTTGCTCAGCACGTCCAGCACGTAGCCGACGTTCCAGTCCAGCGGGTTCCAGAACGGAACCGGCTGCGAGAGCGTGTCCTGGTTCCCGAACGCGACGCACAGCACCGCGTAGAACGCGACGAGGAAGAAGACGCCGAGCCAGACGACTCCCGGGAGCGCGAGGAACCGCCAGGTCCAGCGAGAGCCCACGCGTCAGCCCGCCTTGAACTTCGACCATGCGTCGTCCCAGTGCCGCTCGCCCTCGACGCTGAGCTGCAGCAGCTCCTGGTTCGCCGCGAACTGATCCGGCCGCACGACCGCCCGCGTCAGGCTCCTCGGGATCAGACCCTTTCCGATCAGCGCCTCGGCGTCGATCGCGTTTTGCGGCGGCGTGTACCCGACGAAGTTGACGAAGTTGCTGTACGCGTTCCGTTCGTCGAGCATGAAGTTCAAGAACCGGTGGGCGAGGACGGGGTTCTTGGCCGAGCGCCCGACACAGAAGAAGTCGTTCTGGACGACGCCGTTCGCGTCCGGTCCCCAAAACGACAGCACATCCGGCTTGACGCCCTTCGGCATGTAGTAGAAGGCGCCGCTCAGCAGGTCACCCGACCACGCTTGGTGGAGCACGGTCTTGCCCTCGGGGAGGGTCTGGTAGTCCGTGATCGTCACCTTGACGTTGCAGATCCCGTTTAGCTGCGAAAGCTCGTCGCCCGCATGCGCGACGACCGCCGGATCCTCGGTGTTGAGGTCGGGCCGGATGCCCGTACGCATCGCGTCGCGCTGCATCGGCATGCTGAGCCCGTCGCGCTTGTCGTCGAGGACGCCGACCAGGCCGCGGTACGGCTGCGAGTGCCAGAAGATGTCCCAGGGCACGTCCATCGCCGCGACGTCCTGCCGGATCTTGTCGTTGCGCCAGCCGATCCCGTCCATCCAGACGACATACGGCACCGTGTAGCGGCTGCCGCGGTCGTAGAACGGGTCCTGCAGCGCCGGCCAGACGTTCTTCGCGAGGTTCGGCAGGTACGAGTGGTTGAGCGGCTGCAGCAGCTTCTGCGCGATCAGGTTGACGATGTTCGAGCCGGTCAGCCCGACGATCACGTCGAAGGCGACGGCGCCCGCGGCGAGCTTTGCGATCGCCTCGTCCGCCGAGTTGTACGTCGCGATCCGTACCGACGCGCCGGTCTCCTTCTGGAACTTCTTCAGCGTCGCCGGGTCGAGGTAGTCGGCGTAGTTGTAGACGTTGAGCGGGCCCTTCTCGATCGCACGACCGTCCGCGATGGGCTGGTTCTCGGGCGTGATCGCCCACGTGACGGCGTTGTCTGGGCGGGGCAGCGGCAGGCCGCCGGGGCCGACGGGCTTGGGGACGACGAGCTTGCCCGCCGCTCCCGCCGGTCCGCTCGCCGACGCTCCGAGTGGTTCCGTGGTGTTCTCGCAGCCGGCGAGGAGGCCCGCGCCGCTCACCGCCAGCGCCGCGCCGGCGCCGCGTTGGAGCAGTCGGCGCCGCGTGATTCCGGATCGTTCTCTCGGGTGCCCCATGCTGGACGCGGCCGGATTGAACCCCGGTCCTGACCGTGAAGTCAAATCGGTGCGGTCAGCGTAGGATCGGCGCGCGGTGCACGAGAAGCGCGTCGAGATCCGGTGGGCAGACGTGAACGCCTTCGGGCACGTCAACAATGCCGCCTACGCGACGTACCTCGAGGAGTGCAGGGACGAGTGGCTCGAGCACGGGCTCCGGGACGGCGAGGCCGCGTGGGACTTCGTCGTTGCGCGGCTCGCGATCGACTTCCGGCGCGAGCTGCGGCTCGAGGATTACGAGGTGGTCGTCCGCTGCCGCCTCGCGCGGCTGGGGTCCTCGAGCGTCACGACAGCGGAGACGATCGTGGCCGGGGACGAACTGGCAGCCGAGGCAGAAGCCGTCCTGGTGGCATGCAACCGCGCACGCGACCGGTCACCGCCGCTCACGGGAGCCGAGCGCGCCGCGTTCGAGCGGACAGGCTGATGGCGCTGGATCACCTCTTCCGGCCGCTCGAGCTGGGGCCGGTCGAGCTCCCGAACCGGATCGTCTCGACCGCGCACCAGACAACGCTCGTCCACGACCATCTGCCGACCGACGACTTCGTCGCCTACCACGAAGCCCGCGCGCGCGGCGGCGCCGGGCTGATCGTGCTCGAGGCCACGGCAGTTCATCCGAGCGCCCTGCTGACCTCGCACACGCTCGGCGGCTACCTCCCGGAGATCGTCGACCGCTATCGGCTGGTCGCCGACGCGGTTCAGCCGCACGGGACCAGGCTCTTCGTGCAGCTGCTCCACGGCGGGCGAGAGCAGATCGCCACGCCGCCGCGTCCGCCGGCGATCGCGCCGTCGGCGGTGCCGAGCCCGCGCTTTCATTCGGAGCCGCGGGCGATCGCGCCGGCCGAGATCGACGAGCTCGTGACCGGCTTTGCGCGCTGCGCCGAGCTCGCGGCCGAGGCGGGGCTCGACGGTATCGAGGTCTCGGCCGCCCACCGGTATCTCGTCGAGCAGTTCCTCGACCAGGAGCTGAACCTGCGCGGCGACGAGTGGCGCGACGGGACCCGCTTCCCGGCCACCGTCCTCCGGGCGGTTCGGTCGGCAGCTCCAGGCCTGGCGGTGGGCGTGCGGCTCTCCGCGGACTCGCCGCGCGCTCGCACGATCGCCGAGCTCGCCGTCGCCGAGGGCGCCGACTACGTCTCGCTCTCGCTCGGCGAATCGTCGACGTACCTCGGGTCGGTGGGGATCGTCCCGCCCCCGCCGGTCGCGGAGGCGGCGGTTGCGCAGTCGCTGTTCGAGGTCGGCCTGCCGCGGATCGCGACGGGCCGTGTGCTCGACCCAGGGGTCGCCGACCGCCTCGTCGCCGAGGGCCGCACGGAGGCTGTCGGAATGACGCGAGCGCTGATCGCCGATCCGGAGCTCCCTCGCAAGGCGGGTGAGGGACGGCTCGTCGAGCTCGTCGGCTGCGTCGGCTGCAACGCCTGCATCGCGCACTACCACGCCGGAACGCCGCTGCGGTGCGCGGTCAACCCGCGAACCGGCCGCGAACGGCGCCTCGGGCCGCCGAACCGTTGCCCGCGCCGGCGGCTGATCGTCGTCGGCGGCGGCCCGGCCGGGATCGCGGCGGCCGTCGAAGCCGG
>DATDMJ010000099.1:0-14914 GCA_036518855.1 Gaiellaceae bacterium
TCCGGATCCTGCTGCGGGCGATCGGCGAGGGGAAGGCCGACGCGCCGGACCAGATCCTCGACCGCTGGACGTGGCGGCTCGCCCGCGCGACGCGGAAGGTGCAGGACCGGCGGGCGAGCAGCGAGTTCCCCGAGGCGAAGCGCCTGCTCGGAGCCCTCGAGCAGTTCCTGAACGCGTGCGCGGCCGAGAACCCGAACCGGCGGCTGCGGCTCACGGCGCTGGCCGACCGCGTCTCGATGATCGTCGACCGAGCGAGCTTCGACGACCTGGTCACGCTGGTCACCCAGGCCCCGCCCTGGGAGAAGGACCGCGTTCAGGGCGTGCGCACGCTGCTGCGTGCGCTGGGAGAGAACAAGGTCGACGCGCCGGAGCAGATCCTCGCCCGCTGGACGTGGCGGCTCGCCCGCGCGACGCGCAAGGTCCAGGACCGGCGCGCCAGCGGAGAGTTCCCGGAGGCGAAGCGGCTCCTCGGCGCGCTTGCCAACTCCCGCGGCCACCGGCACGAGGAGAACGCGGCCAAGCTCGTCAACGCCGCGCTCGACCAGCCGCGCGAGGTCGGCGCCGCGCTGCTCGCCTCGGCGGAGGGCTACACGCCGCGCGCGACCCGGCTGATCGACGCCGCCCGGGAGCGGCTGGGAACGATCCAGGAGGTTGCCAACGCGCTGGCGGACAACCTTCCAGCCCCGAAAGCACCGGGCCGGTCGAGGAGGCGTCGCCGCAAGCGCAAGAAGAAGGGCCAGGCCCAGGGAGCAGGCAAGCAGCAGCAGGACCAGCAGCAGGCGCAGGAGCAGGAAACCGCGTCCGCCGCTGACGCGTAACGCTTACCGCTCCAGCGAAACTAATCGGTAACCGATGAGTGGCCACTTTCTCCTGCTGCTCGGCATCGCCCTCGGGGCAGGCGTCATCACGGCGATCTCCCCGTGCGTCTTCCCGGTCCTGCCGATCATCTTCGCGGCCGGAGGCTCGCGGCGGCCGCTCTCGATCATCGCCGGGCTCGTCACGAGCTTCGCCACGTTCACGCTCTTTGCCACGTGGATCCTCAAGCAGCTGCACCTGCCGCAGGACTTCCTCCGCAACCTCGCGATCGCGCTGCTCTTCCTGCTGGCCGCGACGCTCGTCTTCCCCAAGATCGGAGTGCTGGTCGAGCGGCCGTTCGCGCGGCTGAGCCGCCGAGCGCCGGGCAACGACCTCGGCGGCGGCTTCCTGCTCGGCGCGAGCCTCGGCCTGGTCTTCGTTCCGTGCGCCGGACCGGTGCTCGCCGCAATCTCCGCCAACGCCGCCCGCGTGGAGTTCGGCTGGCGGACGATCTTCGTGACCGTCTTCTACGCACTCGGCGCGGCGATCCCGATGCTGATCGTCGCCTATCTCGGCGAGGGCGCGGCCCGGCGGCTCCGCGCAAGGATCCCGCAACTGCGCCCCGTGCTCGGGATCGTCATGGCGCTGGCCGCGCTGGCGATCGTCTTCAACGCCGACCAGAAGCTGCAGACCTGGTTCCCGAACTACACGAACTTCTTCCAGAGCAAGGTCGAGAACAACGGCGTCGCGCGCAAGGAGCTGGCAAAGATCGAGAACAACGGCACGCCGGCCTCCGCGGCCACGGCGCCCCCGTTCAGGGGCATCGACACCTGGATCAACTCGCCCCCGCTGACGATCGCGGGCCTGCGCGGCAAGGTCGTGCTCGTCGACTTCTGGACCTACTCGTGCATCAACTGCCTGCGCACGCTGCCGCACCTGGAGGCGTGGTACTCGCGGTACCACCGTCGCGGGCTCGTGATCGTCGGCGTGCACACACCCGAGTTCGCGTTCGAGCACGTCGTCTCCAACGTGCGCGAAGCGACGAAGCGGCTCGGCGTGCGCTATCCGGTCGCGATCGACAACGACTACAAGACCTGGGACTCCTACCGCAACGACGTCTGGCCGGCCGAGTACCTGATCGACCGCCGCGGGCGCATCCGCGAGTACAAGCAAGGCGAGGGGCAGTACGACGACACCGAGCGGAAGATCCAGGCGCTCCTCGGCGAGCCCGCGGGCGCGCAGCTCGCGTCGGTGCGCGACCAGACGCCGCAGCACTTCACGACGCCCGAGTCGTACCTCGGCTGGGAGCGTCTGGCGCGCTACGCAGGCTCGGCGATCACGCCCGACCGGCTGCTCCGCTACCGCTTCCCGAAGGAGATCCCGCCCAACTACCTCGCGTACTCCGGCTTCTGGAACGTCGGGTCGCAGCACATCCTCAGCGGCCCGGCGGCGCGGCTGCGGCTGAGCTTCATCGCGCAGCACGTCTACCTCGTCCTCGGCGGCCGCGGGCGGCTCGACGTCCTCGTGAACGGGAAGCACGTGCGCACGATCCGCGTCGGTGGGCTGAGCCGGCTCTACACGCTGCTGAACTACCGGACGGGCCAGGCGGGGCTGCTCGAGCTCCGCTTCACGCCGGGCATCTCCGCGTACGCGTTCACCTTCGGCTAGAGCAGACGCGCGAAAGCGTGGAGCTCGAGCGTCCTCGGATCGACGCGGAGAACGCGAGGGACCCGCTCGGCCGTGCCCAGCCAGACGCTGCCTGCGCCCACTGCGACTGATGTGGTCGGCGAAGGCACACGCGTCTCGCCGTCGATGCGGTTCGTGCTCGCGTCGATGCGGATCAGGCGGTGGGAGGCGAGGAGCCAGAGCCCGCGCGTCCCTGCGGCGGCCGCTACAGGGAGCCCGGCGATTCGGAGTCGCGCGACCGGCCGGTCGGTCCGCTCGTCGATGCGGACGACGGCGCTGTTGCCCACGGCCCACGCAGTCCTGTCCTCAGCGCGATCGCCGCAGGCGCGTTGAGGATGCCCACCCGCACGACCTTCCGCATGCCGTGCAGGATCCAGCCGGTCGCGGTGGCGATCCAGAGGCCGGACGAATCCGCCGCGATCGAGGTGGGCTGATGGACGCCGGCGACTTCGCCCAGAGGAGGGCCGCTGCGGGGGTCGACTCGGGTCACGGTTGCGTTCTCCGTCGGCCCGGTGAGCGCCCAGACTCCGCGCGTACCTGCCGCGACTCCGAACACCGGCCCGTGAGCGAGCCGAAGGCGCGTCGTCGCACGATCCGTCTCGAGGTCGACGCGCGTGAGCCCGCCCGCGGTGTAGCTGCCTGCAACGTCGGCGACCCACGCGCACCGTGGCCGACCGCGACCTGCAGCGGGTAGTCCGAGCGCACGCTGATGTGGCGGAGGGCCTTTCCCGAACGGGCATCGAGTTCGATCACGCCGGAGCTCGAGCACGTCCAGAGCGCGCCGCGACCAGGCACCAGCTGCGTCGTCTCGTCGGCGAGGGCGACCGGCGCAAGCGCGAACGCGCATAGCGCAGCAGCCAGAAAGCGAATCACGCCAGGACTACGAGTGAATGTGCCGGCGCGGTCCCGGCTTACTGCTCGCGGGCGGCGTCCTCGCCGCCGCCGTTCTGCTCACGCTCCCGCAGGAACCGCGTCAGCTCGGCGGCAAGCGCATCGCCCGAGGGTAGGTCGGGGGTGTCCTCGAGCGAATCGGCTCGCTGCTCGAGTTCCTCGACGTACGCCGCCGTCTCCTCGTCGGAGGCGACGGCCTCGCTGACCTGCTCCTCGTAGCTGCGAGCCGCCTCCTCGAGCTCCGAAACCTCGACGTCGAGCCCGATCAGCGCGCCCAGCCGCTCGCAGAGCGCGACCGCCGCGCGAGGGCTCGGCGTCAGCGACACGTAGTGCGGCACCGCGACCCAGAGGCTCGCCGAAGGAATTCCGGCCTCGCGACAGGCGTCGTGGAGGACCCCGACGATGCCCGTCGGCCCCTCATAGCGGGACTCCGAGAGACCGAGCTGGCGCACGAGCTCTGGATCGCTCGCGCTGCCGGTCACCGGGGAGGGGCGCGTGTGCGGGACGTCGGCGAGCAGCGCGCCGAGCGTGATCATCATCTCGACGCCGAGCTCCCGCACGAGCCCGACCAGGAGGTCCGTGAAGGTCCGCCAGCGGAGGTTCGGCTCGATCCCGAGCAGGAGCACGACGTCGCGGTCGAGCCCGTCGGGCCGCGCATGGTAGAAGGCGGTCTCCGGCCAGTCGATCTTCCGCGTCATCCCGCCCTCGAGCGAGACGTGCGGGCGGGTCGCCTGAAAGTCGAAGAAGTTCTCGGGGTCGAGGTCCGCAAATCGCTCCGCCTCCCATGTCTTGGCGAGGTAGCCGGCCGCGAGCGAAGCCGCCTGAGCACCGTCGTTCCACCCCCGGAACGCAGAGACGAGGACCGGGCGCGTGAGCTCCGGCCGCCGGTGGACTCGAAGCTCGCCGGCCACGGTTTCAGTCTACGCGCGGGTGGCGCAACGGGGCGATAGCCGTCGGCGGACGCCACAGGACCGTGACGAAGGCCACGAGCAGGGCCCAGACCGCCCCCGCGAGACCGACGTGAGCCAGCACGAGCGGCCACGGAAGGTGCGTGCGGTACTGGATCTCGCCGACGATCATCTGGATGACCAGCAGCCCGAGAACGGCCGTCCCGAACCAGAACACGCGCGGCGCCCGGCGGCGTTCCGCGGCGAGGTAGCCGAGCAGGAAGACGAGCCCCACGCCGAAAACGGCCACCGCCCCGGCATGCACGAAGATCAGCGGCTGCAGGCGCCAGAGCCGCGCGACGTGAGCGGTGCCGCCGCCCGAGTGCGGCCCGCCCGCGGTCGCAAGCGTTCCGGTGACGAGGAGCGCGAGCGCGGCGCCGGCGACGACCACTCCGAGGCGCTGCAGCTCGCGCGGCACGAGCTGCTCTGCGCGACCGGCGACGAGCGCGTACGTCTCGAGCGCGAGCACGACGGCGCCCGCCAGGACGGCCATCGAAAGCAGGAGATGCGAGGCGACGACCGGCCAGCGCAGGTCCGTCTTCACGGCGAGATAGCCCAGCGGCGCCTGGAGAAACGTCCCGACGAAGACCGCCAGGGCCAGCCGCCGTGAGCCGCGCGTGAGCGCCGGGGTGCGCCACGCGGCCAGAGCCGTCAGCAAGACGATGACGATCGTCACGGCGCCGACGACCCGGTTCCCGAACTCGATGTAGGCGTGGTAGTTCTTGGCCGGGAGCGGATGCCCCTTCTCGCAACCCGGCCAGTGCCGGCATCCGAGCCCGGACTCCGTCAGCCGTACGGCCGCCCCGGTGACGACGATCAGCCAGAGCACCGCAACCGAGGCCCACGCGAGCACCAGGAAGTGCGCCGCCGAGAGCTCGAATCTCCTCGCGCGCGCGGCAGCTGTGTGAACGGACATCAGCGCAACGGCTCCATCAGCGCAAGGGCTCCAGCAGCGCAGGGTAGCCATCTGCGCCCTCGAACGGGGTCGGGCGCGAGCCCAGGAAGAGCGGCCGGTCGGCCGCGTTCAGCAGAACCGGCATCAGGTCCGGCCCGCGGAGCTGACCGAGGATTCCGGCGGCGCAGTCGAGCTCCCCGAAGTGCTCGACCGAGTCCGCGCGAACCCCGGGGCCGGCGACGAGTAGCGGCACCGGGTCGCCCGAGTGGATCACGTCGGGCGAGGCAGGTGTCGCGTGGTCGCCGGTCAGGCACACGATCGCCCGGTCGGTCGGAAGCTCCTGCAGGGCCGCGTCCAACCGTTCGATCGTCTCCTGCTTGACCCGCGGGTCCTTCGTGTGCCCGGCCGCGTCGGTCGTCTTCTGATGCGCGAAGACGAAGGTGTCGCCCGCGTCGAGCCGCTGCCTTGCCAGCTCGAGGCGCCGGCGCAGATCCGCGACCGGATCATCCGTCTCCTCGGCCTCGATCGGCTCGAGACCCAGTGCGATCCCGAGCCCGCGCAGGAACGCCGAGTCCGCGGCGAACGCGCCGCCGACCCCGTGGCGCTCGAGAAAGCTCGGCACCGCTCGTGGCCGCCCGAACCACTTGAGCGTGATCACGTTGAATCGCTCGCCTTCCAGCCGGCGCATGACCTCCCGCGTCCACTCCTCGCAGGCGCGGGCGGTCCGCTCCGCCTCGGAGACGAGCGGCAGCGGGCGCAGCATCGGATGCCAGGCACGGAAGAACGCGTCGGTGTCGGTTACCCGCTCGTCCGCTCCGCCGCCGATCCGGAGCACGGCCTCCCCGCGCCACACATGCGTAAGCGAGAACGTGAGCCCGTCCACCTCGATCCCGTCGCAGCGCTCCACGAGGCGCTGGGCCTCGTCCGCGTCCCGCCCGGGGTCGGGCCGACCGGTCAGCCACCACCCGTCCTCGCGCCGCTCGGCGGGCCGCAGCGCCGCGTAGGCGAAGACGTGCTCCGCGCTCACTTCCTGGCCGCGGCCGAGCGCCTCGAAGACCGCTCGTCCCGGGAATTCCTCGGGGCGGTAGCCGAGCATCGACCAGTGCGCGACCTCGCTCGACGGGGCGCGCCCGGGCCCGACGGCGTAGAGCAAGCCGCACGAACCGGCAGCGGCAAGCCGATCGAGGTTCGGAGTCGCTGCGGCCTCGTTCCCGGTCTTCCCGCCGAGAACGCCGTGGGCCCGGTCGCCGAGCCCGTCGAGCAGGAAGACGACGATGGGATACACGGCGCGGAGGCTAACCCGCGCCGCGTATCCCCAAGTCGGTTACCGAGCGCGGTAGACGATCGTGCGGGAGTATCCGTCGAGGTAGCCGGTCCCCGCCTGGTTGATCGTCATGTAGGCGCGCAGGGTGTAGCGCCCGCCGCGCTGCAGGTGCAGGCGGAAGACGGAGCCCGACCTCGCGTTGAGCGTGACGCCGCGGAACTTCACCCATTCCTTGAACTTGGTGAAGCGCTGGATGTAGACCTTCCGCCCTGCGTGCGAAGTTGCGGCCTTGACCTTGACCGCCGCGAGCTTGTGCCTGTTGATCGTGAACGCGATCGTCGGGCGGACGCCGACCGAGATGGTCGCGCTGACGAGGCTCTTCCAGTGAGCGGTGTACGTCGTCGCCCAGCTCGGCTTCACGGTCACGGCCCAGGCGCCGCCCGTGCCCGTCAGGAGCGAGGCGACCAGCTGGGCCGACGGCGCGCCGTAGGGCTGGGCGTACACGTCGACCTTCTCGTTCGCCTGGCCGCTCGAGACCTGGCCGGCAATCGACGTCGACTTGCCGTAGTCGATGATCGGCAACGCAGCGCCGATGGTCACTGCAGGCGGCGGCCCGGTGACGACCACCTTCCCGGTCAACGCCGGGTGGAGGGCGTCGTGGTACTTGTACGTCCCCGCCGTGTTGAACGTGTGCGAGTAGCTGTGGTTCGCCGTGATCGCGCCGGAGGCGAAGGCACCGTTGTTCGCCACGACCTGGTGGTTCGTGGTGTCCTTGTTCGTCCACTTCACGATGTCGCCGGCCTTGATGGTGACGCTGGCGGGCTTGAAAGCGGTTGCCGTGATGTTGACCGCCTTCGTCGCCGTGGCGGCGGGTCGCGCGGCGCCCCCAAGGACTAGCGCGAGAGTACCGACCGCGATAAGCACGAAGCTGCGCATCTGCAAAACCCCCTACGTTTGCGGCATCTTGGTAAGTAAAACGGGGGCGCAAGCCGAAAGTTCTTTCGCTTACAAGACTCTTACGCCGCGCTCCAACCGCTTTAACACCTGCGCAACTCCCGGGGGAACCAGGCGCTCCCATTCACCGCCGTCGCGCAGCGCCGCGCGGACATCGGCCCCGGAGACCTCCTTCTCGGCGCCCTCGTCCAGGACGACGACCTCGTAGCCGGCGTCACGGAGCCGTTCCAGCTTCGTCCCGCCCCAGTCCGAGAAGAGGCGGATGAACTGGACGACGTCGTCCGGGACGTAGGCCGGCCAGAGCTCGGGCTCGTTGACCGGAAACGGGATCACGTGCACCCGCTCGAGGTCGAGCTGCGCGTCCTGCGCCGCTGCCTTGATCATCAGCAGCCGGTCGACGTAGCTGAACGGGTTCGACTCCGGCAGGTGCCGCACCGGGTCGGAGGCCTCGGGCAGGATCCGTTCCGGATCGGGGTTCGTGATCCCGACGAAGACCTCCTCGGAGCGGACGGCGGCGCCGCGCAGATACTCGAGGTGGCCGTTGTGAAACGGCTGGAACCGCCCGTGGATCATGCCCCGGGCGATCATCACTCGACGGCTACGCCGGAGCCCTCCTCGACGCGGCCGATCCTGCGGATGAAGAGCTTCCGCGACGTGAACTCCGCCTCGAGCGCGGCGGCCCGTTCACCCGGCGCCGAGACCAGCAGGCCGCCCGCGGTCTGGGGGTCGTAGCCCAGCGCGGCAAGCGTGTCGGAGACGCCGTCGAGCTCGACGTGCAGGCCAGCGAAGTCGCGGTTGCGCGGGTCGCCGCTCGTGCGGACGCCGTGCCGCGCGAGGTCGAGCGCGCCGTCGATCGCGGGGAAGCGCTCCGACTCGAGCCGCAGGCACACGCCGCTCCGCTCGGCCACCTCGTGCGCGTGGCCGAAGAGGCCGAAGCCCGTCACGTCCGTGACCGCGTTCGGCTCGAGGGCGCGCAGGACGTCCGCCGCCTCGTTGTTGAGGGTCCGCATCCAGCGCACCGCACGCTCGAGCTGCTGCGTGCCGGCGTCGCCGCTCTTGTAGCCGCTCATGATCAGGCCCGTTCCGAGCGGCTTCGTGAGGAACAGGGCATCGCCGGGCCGGGCGCCGTTCTTCGGCCAGATGGCCTTCGGGTGGACAGTCCCGACGACGGCGAGCCCGTACTTCGGCTCGGCGTCGCGGATCGTGTGGCCACCGGCGAGGAGGCCGCCCGCCGCCCGGACCTGCGCGTCCGCGGCGGCGAAGATCTCGGCGAGCATCTGCATCGGCAGCTCCTCGGGGAAAGCCGCAATCGAGAGCGCCAGCAGCGGCGTCCCACCCATCGCGAACACGTCGTTCAGCGCGTTGGTCGCCGCGATCGCGCCGTAGTCGCCCGGGTCGTCGACGACCGGCGGGAAGAAGTCGAGCGTGAAGATCAGCGCGCGCTCGTCGTCGATCCGGTACACGGCCGCGTCGTCCGCCGGTGCCAGGCCGACGAGCAGGTTCTCGGCCTCCGCCGGGACGAAGCCGGAGAGCAGCTGCTCGAGGCGCGCAGCGGAGTACTTCGCGGCGCAGCCGCCGCACGAGGCGAGGTCGGTGAGCTTCACGCTGCCGGTATTCAGGTCCACAGACGGCCTCCCTGAAATCGGGTTCCGGGAACTGTAGGGATCGTGGTCGTTCCCGTCCATACGAGTGGTCGCCTCCTTTCATTCCCCTGAAACAAAAAGCAGCGGCGGCCGCACGGACCGCCGCTGTCAGGGGAGAGGAGGAGCTTTCTTGCTCCGCACGGGTTCGGCGGTTACTTCGTAATTCCTGCAACAGCTCAGAGACAGCGTCAGAGCTCGCCGGGCGTGCGCATGATCCGCCAGATCATGTACAGGCCGATCACGGCGGAGAGGCAGAACCCTACGAGCGCCACGGCATGGTTCACCCGCGCCATCAGCGCGGAGGCGATCAGCAGGCCGACGACGATGAGGGCGGCACCGACGCGGTTCGCGACCGAGCGAAGCATGTGCTCGGTGTCCTCGAGCGCGGTCGGGGCGACGCCGACCGTGAGCGTGCCGGTCTCGAGCCGGTCGGCGAGCTGCCCGAGGCGCCGCGGCAGGCGCGCGAGCGCGTCCATCTGGGTCAGCAGGTAGCCGAAGAACCGGTCGGGCTCGAGCCGCGCCTCGGCCTCCGTGAAGATGAGCTCGAGCGACTCGTCCTCGATCAGCGCGATCGGGTCGAGCTCGGGGTCGAGCGTCCGTGCGATCGAGTCGGCCTGCGAGAGCGTCTTACCCACGAGCGCGAAGCTCGCCGGCAGCCGGATCCCGTTCTCGAGGCAGAGCCGCTGCAGGTCGGCGAGCGCCTCCCCGGCCCGGATCCCGGCCAGCGTACGCCGCTGGTAGCGCGGGAGCTTGCGGCGCAGCTCGTGCAGGAACGCCGCCTCGTCGGAGTCCAGCGTCGTCAGCGACAACGAGAGGAGCAGCGCCGCCACGTCCTCCGAGCGGTTTCGCGCGATCGCCAGCAGGAGCAGCGACAGCGTCGTGCGGGTCTCGTCGTCGAGCCGGCCGAGCAGCCCGAAGTCGAGCAGGGCGAGGCGGCCGTCCGGGGTGAGGATGACGTTGCCGCGGTGCGGATCTGCGTGGTAGACGCCGTCGAGCGTCACCTGGCGGATGTAGCTGCGGAAGAAGTCGCGGGCGAGCCGGCCAGCTTCCTCCTCCGGAAGCCCGTGCTCGGGGGTGACCTTCGTCCCCTCGAGGCGCTCCAGCACCAGCGCCCGCTCGGTCACGAGCGGCCGGATCACCTCCGGGACGACGATGTCCTGGTACTCGGCGACCCCGCGCGCGATCAGCTCGGTGTTCGCCGCCTCCTCCACGAAGTCGAGCTCGCTGCGGAGGTGCACCTCCAGCTCGTCCGCGAGCGCGCGCAGCTGAAGAAGCTGCGCGGTCTCCGATCGCTCCTCGAGGAAGCCGACCATCGAGCGCACGAGATCGAGGTCGAGGTCGACCTGCTCGATGATCCCGGGGCGGCGAACCTTGACCACGACGTCCCGCCCGTCGGGCAAGAGTGCGCGGTGGATCTGCGCGATCGACGCGGCCGCCAGCGGCTCCGGGTCGAGCCGCGCGAACGCGCCCTCGCCGAAGTCCTCGCGGAGGATGCGCTCGACCTCCGAGAAGGGAAACGGCGGCACCTCGTCGACGAGCTTGGAGAGTTCCTCGATGTAGACGTCCGGGAGCAGGTCGGGCCGCGACGAGAGCAGCTGGCCGAGCTTCAGGTACGTCGTGCCGAGCTGCTCGAGCGCACGCCGGAACTCGACGGCTCCCTCGCGCGTCGCCGGCCGGTCGCCGACCAGGCCGAGCTCGCGCAAGACGCGGAGCAGGCGCCGGTTGCGCGCCACACGCGTGACCTGGAGCGCGCGCCGCGCGCGCTGGAGCCGAGCCCCCACGAACCGTTTCTTTCCTACAACAAGTTGCGCTTAATCGCGTTCGCCAGCTCGTCCGCGGAGACCGACCCCTCGAACTCGGCCCTGATCCGACCGTCGCGGCCGACCAGGAAGGTCCAGGGCTCGGTTGACAGATCCCACTGGCGCATCCAGCGGTTGTAGCCCTTCGTCGGGTTGTTGTCGGTGTAGACCTCGACGTGGATGAACCGGACGCCCTTCGACGCGAGCCTCCGGCGAACCGCGTCGACGACGTCGACGACCGGCCCGCAGACGCGGCTCGTGCAGAACTTCGGCGTGGCGAACGTGACGACAAACGGCTTGTGCGCCGCCAGCGAGGACGCGACGGAGTAGCGGAGGAGGCCGCGGTCTGGAGGGCGCGCGGTCGTCAGCGCCGTGGCCGGGGCGTCGGCGAGGGTCGGCGTGCGCGAGGCCGGAGCCTTGTCTCCCACGGCCGGCGAGGCCAGCTTGGCGCGGACGTCGAAGACGCCGATCCCTTTGACCTTGCTGCCCTCCGGCTGCGCGATCAGCCAGTAGCGACCCGAGCGCGGGATCTTCAGATGCGCGACGTAGATCCGCGTCATGCCCCCGGCGGCGGGCGTCGAGACACCGGGGATCCCGATCGGCTCCAGCCTGGCCGTCGTCTCCGCGAAGGGCTTCTCCTTCTCGCCGCTCGCGAGCCAGATGCGCGCGCTCTTCCGGTTCACGGGCGCCCCGTCGTGCCGGATCACCAGGAACGGAAAGCGGACGCTTCCCGGCACGAAGCTGCCGGCGCCCATCGTCACGGCGACGTTCGGTCCAGGCGTCTTCAGCATCTCGCCGATCGTCAACGAGGACGAGAGCGATTTCGGCCGCGACTCGGACCCGCAGCCCGCCGCGAGAACCGCCGCTAGCGCGAGGACCGCAGCAAGACGACCCACCCTTCGAGTCTAGCGAGGAGGGTGACGCCGAGCCGCATGAGAGGCGCAACCGCTGAGCAGGAGTGCGGCGGCGCTGAGCGCCTCGTGTGAGCGCACGGAATCCTGTTCAGACCCTGCGTGCACCCACGTTGTGCGCAGCGCGTCTAGTGACCGTCGAACCAGCTGCCGGGGCCCCAGCCGAAGCAGTAACCACCAACGTGGCCAAGTCCTCGTGCCGCGCCCTCGAAATAGAACGCCAACAGGCTGAGCGATGCCATGAGGGAGATGAGGCGTGCCTTTGTCATAGTCACCTCCTTCATCGGCTTAGAAGCGGACATCCTGTAGTGCTTCAGCGGCCTTGCGGTACAGCCGCGCGGCGGCTGGGTCGTCGCCGGTGCGGCGTGCAAGGTCGCCTTGTGCCATCCACGCGGCTGCGCGATGGCTGATGGACTCGAGCTGTTCCGCGCTCGCTTCCGCGTCACGGAGCATCTCGCCTGCCTCGTCGAGCCGGCCTTGTTCCATCAGTGCCCGTCCGAGGACAAGTTGGGTTGGTGCGATGTCGAGCAGGAAATCTTCGCGGCCCTCGAGGAGTTCCAGCGCGTGCCGCGCCTCCTCCTCGGCCGTCTGCACCTGGCCGGTCATCAGGTGCACGTGCGCGAGTGACGAGACGACGTTTGCCGCCTCGGCCTCGCTGCCCTTGTCGAGCAGGACGCGGTAGGCGCTCTTCAGATCCTCGACGGCCTTGTCCGGCTTGCCGAGCTGGAAGTTCAGCCCGCCGAGGTTGTTGAGGAGCCGGCCGACGTTGCGCTCGTCGTTGAGCTGCTCGTAGTAGGCCTTGGCGCGCTCCGCGTAGCTGCGGGCGAGCACCCAGTGGCCCATCCGCTCGGCGACCATCGACGCCTGGAAGTAGACGTTGGCCATCGTGCGGTGGTCGTCCAGCGCCTGTGCGAGCTCGAGCGCGTGCTCGACGTCCTCGCGCGCTGCCTCGAGATCGCGCTGGCGGCGGTAGCACCGCGAGCGCCAGCCGAGAATCTCGGAGCGAAGCAGGTCGCAAGGCAGGTTCGACGCTTCCGCGAGCTGCAGGGCCTCGGAGAAGAGGCCGACCGCGGAAGCGATGCTGGAGAGGTGGTAGCGGCAGACGCCCATGCGGAAGAGGACCGTCGCGCGATCGACGTCCGAGAACCCGGGGTTGTCTGCGATCGTCCGGCACCGCTGCAGGAGCTGGAGCGCGGGCTTGACCTCGCCACGCTCCATCCTCGCCCAGGCCTCGGCCGAGAGCGAGCGGTACTCGAGCTCCGGAGCACCGGTCGCGAGAACGGCCGTGCGGGAGTTCTCGAGCTCCTCGACGGCCTCCTCGTAGTGATGCGCGTTCGTCAGAGCCTCTGCGCGCGCGAGCATCGCCTCGACGCGGCTGCGCTCGTCGGCGGAGACGCCCTTCTCGAGGAAGGCGGCGTCGACGCCGAGCTTCGCTGCCAGCCACTCGATCGTCTCACGCGTAGGACGTGTCTTTCCGCGCTCGATCTGGCTGACGTACTCCTTCGAGAACCGTTCTCCTGCCAGATCGCTCTGCGTCAGACCGGCCGCCACGCGGAGCTGCCGCAGGCGCTCACCGAGGCGGGCGCCGGCGGGGCCGGTGGAAGTCCTGGTCTGTGCGGCAGAGGAGAGATGTGCTTGCGGCATAAGGCGTCCTGGGGAAGTCAAACGCATACTTGATTTCGGCGCAAGTGTCCTTCGAGCAGCATCCCCCAAAATGGTCATATCTGTGCGAGAAACCCGGTGAACTGAGGGGTCTGAAAATCACTTGACCGAGGTACTTGACTCTTTCCGGGGTCGGCTCTATAGTCAGTCCACCTTGCACGTGGCCGGACGCCAGGCTCACAGTTGCAAGGGGCGCGCCAGAGAGATGGCGACGAAGGCCCGGAGGCGTGGCTGGGCCGCAGAGCCAAGGCCTCCGGGTCGTCGCCTCTCAAGAACAGGCGGGCACAACTCTCATCAAGCCCCCGGAGCCGCAGCCGGGGGCTTATTTTTGGTCCGACCGCCCCGCCCTTCCCTCGACCGAGCTACCCCGATCTAGTCGGTCCGGCCGGTCATCCACTCGCGGCGGCTGGACACGATGTCCTCGAACTCGTCGCCGACGATGTTGCCGAGCCGGTGGTCGATCGTGCTGAGGAGCCCGAGCGAGATGAAGATCCAGGCTTCCGCGTCGGGATCCCGTTCGGGAAGCACGCCTCCCTGCTCCTGGGCGCGGCGGATCAGGCTCGAGACGAAATCGTGCACCTCCCGCATCTGCAGCCGCAGCGCGCGCCGGATCTCGGGGTCGTCCGCGGCCTCGGTCAGCGCCTGGATCCAGAGGTCGACCAGGACGACTCGCGCCGACGCGCGGGCCTCGAGATAGGCCTTGCCGATCGCCTTCACCCAGTTCGCCGAATCCGGCTCGTGCTCGACCGCCGTCTCCCAGAGCACGCGCACCTGCTGCCAGACGGCGTCGAGGCACGCGAGGTAGAGCTCGCGCTTCGAGGCGAAGTGTCGGTAGAGGACCGGCTCGGTGACGCCCGTCTCGCGGGCGATCTGCGCGGTGGTCGAGCCGTGGTAGCTGCTCTTCGCGAAGACGCGGCAGGCCGTGGCGACGACCGCCGCCTTGCGCTCCGGCCCGGAGAGCCGCGTCATGCAGCCGCCTCGACCGCCGGGGAGTCCTCGGCGTGGCGGTACTTGCGGACGAGCACGGCAGCCGCGATCGCCGCGGCGAAACAGATCGCCGCGCTGACCTTCATGCCGTACGTGAGCCCGTAGACGAACGCCTCGGGCCGGGTCGCACCGCCCTTTGCGGCTACGCCTGCCCGATCGGCGACGATCGCGCCCATGATCCCGATCCCCAGCGCGACGCCGACCTGCCGGAAGGTGTTCAGCACGCCCGAGGCCACGCCGGCCTTGGCCACCGGGGCCGCGCCCATCGCGGCGGCCGACATCGGCGTCATCACAAACGACATGCCGAGGCCGCCGAGGATGAAGGCGGGCAGCATGTGCCAGAAGGTCGAATGCAGGTTCACCGTCGAGAGGAGGAGGCAGCAGACCCCGACCGTCGTCATGCCCGCGGCCATCAGCCAGCGCGAGCCGACGCGATCGGAGAGCTTGCCCGCGATCGGGGCGAAGATGACGATCATCAGC
>DATDMJ010000100.1:0-4600 GCA_036518855.1 Gaiellaceae bacterium
CCGTGGGTTCCGTACACGCGGGACGGCTGTGACGTCGGCCAGGTCGCGACGGCGAACACGGTCCTCGAGAACACGGGCATCGACATCCCGGCGTTCTTCGGGGTCGGGTCGCCAGAGGCGATCCAGGCGAACGGCGACCACCCCGGCCAGTCTGCGACCCAGACGTTCGCCGACTACGTCGGCATCGGCGTCCACTGTGCCCAGGCTTCCGCGATCTGCGGCGCCTCGGCGCACGCGCACGCGGATCTGCTGCCGGACGAGCCGGGCGGCTACAACGGCTACCAGGCGCTGATGGGCGCCAAGTACGTCGACCCGGTGATCAAGCCGAGCGGGCCGATGACGGACCTGAACGGCAACGTGATCCAGGATCAGAACGGCCACATCGGCTTCCCCGGCTTCGACGGGATGGAGGCTACGAACTCGCTCTCGTGGGTCGCCCAGATGCAGGAGGCCGGGATCCCGGTCACCTACGCGTACATCTCGGACGCCCACGACGGGCACGGCACCTCCGGAGACACGCACTTCGCGTACGGGCCCGGCGAGGCCGGCTACGTCCAGCAGCTCCACGACTACGACACCGCGTTCGGGCAGTTCTTCGACCGGCTCGCGGCGGACGGGATCAACAAGTCGAACACGCTGTTCCTGTTCACCGTCGACGAGGGCGACCACTTCGTGGGCGACCCGCCGACCCCGGAGGGCTGCGACGGCGTCAACGTCCCGTGCAACTACACCCGCGTCGGCGAGATCAACGGCGACCTCCGCCGGATGATCAGGACGGAGTTCGGCGACACGACGAACTTCACCGTTCACTCCGACGACGCGCCCAATGTCTACATCACGGGCAACCCGAGCCAGACCGACCCGGTCACCCGGAACCTCGAGCGGGAGATGTCCCAACTCCACTGGACGAACCCGTATACGGGCGTGGATCAGCACGGCATCATGGTCGGACTGGCCGACCAGACGGAGATGAAGACGCTCCACATGATGTCGGCCGACCAGTTCCGCAACCCGACGTTCACGCCGTTCGCCGATCCGGACTGGTTCTTCTTCGCCACCGGCGGAGCCAACTGCGCGACGCAGGCCGAATGCGCCTTCATCCCGGCGCGGACGAGCCAGAGCTTCGCGTGGAACCACGGTGACATCCAGGACGAGATCGCATCGACCTGGGCCGGCTATGTCGGGCCGGGGATCAAGAACATGGGCGACGTCAGCAACCTGTGGACCGACCACACCGACCACCGGCCGACGGTGCTGACGCTGCTGGGCCTCCGCGACGACTACCAGACCGACGGCCGCGCGGTCACCCAGATCGTGAACGAGAACGCGCTGCCCGTCAGCCTGCGTGTGCACCATCCGAGCCTCGAACGGCTGGGTGAGACGTACAAGCAGCTGATGGCGTCGTTCGGCTCGTTCTCGATGAACACGCTCGTCGCCTCGACGGCCGCGCTGTCGAGCGACTCGGCGGGCGATTCGACCTACAACACGATCGAGGGCGAGATCCAAGCGCTGACGAACCAGCGCAACGCCCTCGCCGCTGACATCCGCACCGGCTTCAACGACGCGGAGTTCAACGGCACGAAGCTCAGCGAGAACCAGATCAACGACTGGAACGACCAGGCGAACGCCTTGCTCCAGCAGGCGCAGGGCCTGGCCAACTCGTCCTGAGCTGATCGACTTCGGAGGGCTCGAGCTCGCGCCACGCGCCGGGCTCGAGCCCTTCGAGCCTCAGGCCCGCATAGCAGCTGCGGTGGAGGCGCGTCACCGGGTGGCCGACCGCGGCGAGCATCCGCTTGACCTGGTGCTTCCGGCCTTCGTGCAGCGTCAGCTCGACGCGGTGGCGGCCGAGGCGGCGGGCTTCGGCGGGGGCCGTCGGGCCGTCGTCCAGCTCGATCCCCCGGCGTAGCCGTTCGAGCGCGTCGTCTTCGGGCTCGCCCTCGACCTGCGCCTCGTAGACCTTCTCGACCCCGTAGCGCGGATGGGCGAGCCGGTGGGCCAGCTCGCCGTCGTTCGTGAGCAGCAGGGCGCCCGTGGTGTCGGCGTCGAGGCGGCCGACCGGCACGACGCGGACTGGGTGGTCGATCAGCTCGACGACCGTGCGCCGGCGCTGGGGATCGCGGACGGTCGTGACCGTCTCGGCCGGCTTGTGCAGGAGGATGTAGGTGTAGGGCTGCGGCTCGAGCAGCCGACCGTCGAACTCGACACGGTCTCGGCTCACGACGAAGGTGTTCAGCTGCCCGGGCTGGCCGTTCACGGTCACGCGGCCGGCCTTGATCAGCTCATCCGCTCCGCGGCGCGAGGCGACGCCCGCACGTGCGAGATAGGCATTCAGCCGCACACGCGCCATTATTCGCGTGAGGTGCCGCATTACGTGTCCTTGATGCGCTGGACGTCGCAGGGAGTCGCCGGGCTCCCGGCCTGGCGCGAGCGCGTCGAGGAAGGCGAGCGGATCATCGAGGAGGCAGGCGGGAAGCTGATCGGCGTCTTCGTGACGCTCGGCCGCTACGACGTGGTCGAGATCTTCGAGGCGCCGGACGACGATCTCGCCGCGGAGATCATCCTGAAACTCCAGCGCCACGGCGCCGAGCACACGGAGACGCTCCGCGCGGTCACGCGCGAGGAGGCGGAGGAGATCATCCGGCGGCTGTGACGCAGCAGCCGTGCGGGTTCGCGCCGCGCGGCAAGAGTCACGGATTCGTCACAGCCCCTTTTCACACGCGTGCGCCCTTCGCGGCTACGCTCGCAGCGGGCGGCGGGTGGAACTTCATCCCCACCCAGGGTGGGGCGCGCACGCGTGAACCTTTAGGAGACCGTCGGAGCCGAGCTAGGCGCCGCGCCGTTCGGCGACGGCTTCCAGCCGCTCGCGGATCTCCGCCGCGTCCTCGCCCACGTCGTCCAGCCGCGGCAGCTGCGAGAGCGACTCGAGGCCGAAGACCCGCTCGAAGAGCGGCGTCGTCCGGTAGCGCACCGCCCCACCGAGGCCCTCCTCCCGGCCGGCCTCGGCGATCAGGCCGCGCTCGACCAGCCCGGCCACGACCGAGTCGGCGGCGACCCCGCGGATCCGAGCGATCTCCGGACGGCTTACCGGCCCGAGATAGGCGACGATCGCGACCGTCTCCAGCGCGGCTCCGCTCAGCCCTCGCTCGACCGGCCGCTCGAACAGCCTCCCACAGGCCTCTGCTGCCTCGCGCGAGGCGCGGAAGGCCCAGCCACCGGCGACGTGTTCCAGGACGATCCCGCTGCGCCCCTCGGCGAAGCGCTCGGCCAGCAGCCGCAGGGCGGTCTCGATGCGCTCCGGATCGTCGTCGGCCGCTTCGGCGAGCTCCTCGGCCGACAGCGGCTGTGAGGCGACGACGAGCAAAGCTTCGACCGTCCGCGCGAGCCGGTCGACCGGGCTGGCGGTGATCAGGCGGAGCGGGCGCTCGCCGTCCATTCGGCTCTCCTTTCCGTTGCCTTGCGCACGCGGATCGGCGCGAACGGCGCCGCCTGCTCGAGCGCGACCTCGCCCGAGCGGCGCAGCTCCAGCACCGCGAGGAATGCGACCGCCTGCTCGATGCGCGTCATCCCGTCGAGTTCCGCGTCCAGGTCGAACACCCTCCTGCGCCCGAGCAGGGCCCGGAACCGCTCGAGGAACTGCGACACCGGCGGGAAGCGCAGCTCGAGGTGGGCCAGCGAAACCGCCGGAGGCTCGGCCGCCAGCGCAAGCAGCGCCGCACCGAGCGCGGCCGGTTCCTGCGGCGCAAGACGGCGCTCGACCCGCGGCGCGAGCGGCGCGGGCCCGAGCCGGAAGAACCTGTCGCCCTCCCCCTCGAGCCGCTCTGCGAGCCAGGCCGCTGCCTCCTTGGCCCGGCGGTACTCGGCCAGGCGCCGGGCCAGCTCTTCGGCCGCCTCCTCGGGCTCGAGCTCGAGCAGCTCTGCCTCCTCGTCCGGGAAGAGCCCGCGCGCCTTCAGCTCCAGCAGCGCCGCGACCAGCACGAGGAACTCGCCGCAGGCCTCGAGATCGAGCTCGCCGCGCTCGGCAAGCCGCTCGCAGAACGCCACGACGATCCCGGCCACGTCGACCTCGGCCAGGTCGAGCTCCTCTTTCAGGACGAGGGTCAGCAGCAGGTCGAATGGGCCCTCGAACGCGTCGAGGTCCAGCTCCAGCTCGCGGACTTCCACCTGCGGCAAGCTAACGCTAGGGCCGGACGCGCCCCTTCGGGATCGCCATCGCAGGCCCTTCGGGCGCGCGCCTCCGCGAGGGCTGGCCGGGCTCCTGCTCGCCGCCGCGGATGAACTGCCACCAGAGGAAGAACGTCGTCGAGGCGATGAAGACGATCAGCGAGACCCACGCGTTGAGCCGGAGACCCGCGAAGTGGTGTGCAGGGTCGATCCGCAACAGCTCCTCGAAGAAACGACCGGCCGTGTAGTACGAGACGTAGAGGGCGAACAGGGCCGGCGGCCGGAACCGGAAGCGTCGGTCGAGCCACAACAGGAGGCCGACGCCGACGAGGTCGTAGACGAACTCGTAGAGGAACGTCGGCTGGAAGGTGGAGAAGTTCTCGTAGCCGGCGACGCGGTGCTCGGGGTCGATCTTCAGGCCCCACGGCAGGCTCGTCGG
>DATDMJ010000101.1:0-13773 GCA_036518855.1 Gaiellaceae bacterium
CCTTCGACGCCGTCTGCGACGTGCTCGAGGAGCGCCTCGGCGCCGAGCGGGCCGTGCTGCCGGGCGCGGGCCACTCCCTCCCCCGTGCTCCGGGGTACCCGGAGCGGTTGGCCGCGTTTCTGAGCGGCTAGGACGCGCGGCGCGCGGCTTCCCGCGCTTCCTGCTCGCGGCGGCGGATGCGCGGGTTCGCGAGCTTCACGATCTCGAGCAGGTACACCATGTAGACCGAGGCCGCGAGCGCGAACAACCCGATCAGCGCGACCGCGATCGTCGGCCCGGTACGCCAGTCGCCGTGCGCGTGGGGCCGCAGAAACCGCAGCGAGAGCGCCGCGCCGGAGAGGATCGCGCACCATGCCCACATCGTCAGCGCCGCCCGACGCTGCGAGTAGCCGATGTTCATGAAGCGGTGGTGCAGGTGCCAGCTGTCGGCCGAGTAGACGGGGCGCCCGTACTTGAGCCGCTTCGCGACGACGAACGACGTGTCGATGATCGGCACGGCGAGGACGATCAGGGGGAAGAACAGCGTCGCCACCGCGGCCGTCTTCAGCAGGCCCTGCACCGAGAGCGCGGCGAGCACGAACCCGAGGAGCATCGCCCCCGAGTCGCCCATGAAGATCCGGGCCGGATAGAAGTTGTGGCGCAGGAAGCCGACGCACGCGCCGAGCACGATCGCGGCCAGGATCGCCGGGCTCGGCCGGCCGAGCGAGAGCGCGATCAGGCAGAACGTGAAGCCGGAGATCGCGCAGACCCCGGCGGCGAGCCCGTCCAGGCCGTCGAGGAAGTTGACCATGTTCATGATCGCGACGATCCAGAAGATCGTCAGCGACACGCCCACCCACTCCGGCAGCGCGTGCACGCCGACCACCGGGAACGTGAAGCGGTGCACCCAGATCCCGAAGCCGGCCGGGATCGCGGCGGCGGCGATCTGGCCGCCGAGCTTCTCCCACCACACCAACCCGCGGAAATCGTCCACGGCGCCGACGGTCGTCGCGACGGCCGCCCCGAGCAGCAGCCCCTTCGTCTCACGGCCCAGCGGCAGGAACGCGAGCGCCGGGACGAAGATCCCGAAGAAGAGCGCGAGCCCGCCGAGCCGCGGGACCGCCCGGCGGTTGAGCCTGCGCGTGCCGGGCTCGTCGACGACCCCGAGCATCCGGGCCATCCCGCCGACGGCCGGGGTCAGGAGGATCACGATGACCGCGGCGACCACGGCCCCGTAGAGGACCTCGAGGTTGTCGGTGAACGTCTCCCACATGGGCGGTTTGGTTACTTCGTTCCGTAGAGGCGGTCGCCCGCGTCGCCGAGCCCCGGGAGGATGTAGCCCCGGTCGTTGAGCTCGCGGTCGACGGCGGCGGTGACGATCCGCACGTCCGGGTGTTCGCTCTGCATGTGCTCGATCCCTTCGGGCGCGGCGACGAGGCAGACCAGCGTGACCGAGCGCGCTCCCGCCTGCTTGACCGCTGCGACCGCGGCGGCGCTCGAGCGGCCCGTCGCGAGCATCGGGTCGAGCACGATCGCGTCGCGCTCGCCATCCCCGAGCTCCGGGAGCTTCACGTAGTACTCGACCGGCTGAAGCGTCTCCTCGTCGCGGTAGAGCCCGATGAAGCCCACCCGAGCGCTGGAGACCAGCGAAAGCACGCCGTCCAGCATGCCGAGACCGGCGCGGAGCACCGGGCAGACTGCGACTTTCTTCCCTGCGATGCGCTGCACGGTCGTCCGCTCGAGCGGCGTCTCGATCGCCGCTTCCTCGGTCGGGAAGTCCTTGGTCGCCTCGTAGGTGAGGAGCAGCGTCACCTCGTTGGCGAGCTTGCGGAAGTGGACCGTGGGCGTGTCCTTGTCGCGGAGGTAGGCGAGCTTGTGCTGCACGAGCGGGTGCGTGACCACGGTCACGCCGGACGCCGTCTCGACGCTCACGCCTGGTAGGTCGTGAAGCCGCGGAAGCCCGGATAGAGCGGCCGCTTGTCGCAGAGCGCCTCGGTCTGCGCCGCGAGCGCGGCGACGTCGCCGTTGCCGAGCGCGCCGATGATGATCTGCCCGATCTCGCGAAAGTCGTCCGCGTCGAAGCCGCGCATCGTCGCGGCAGGCGTGCCGATGCGGACCCCGGAGGCGACCGTCGGCGGGCGCTCGTCGAACGGCACGGTGTTGCGGTTCACCGTCAGCTTCACCTCGGCGAGCCGCTCCTCCGCGTCCTTGCCCGTCCAGTCCGTCGAGCGCAGGTCGACCTGGAGCAGGTGCGTGTCGGTGCCGCCGGTCAGGACGTCGAGCCCGCCCTCCTGCAGCGCAGCCGCGAGGGTGTCGGCATTCGTGCGGACCTGCTGCTGGTACTCGCGGAACGCCCCGGTCCCGGCGATCCGGAAACAGGTCGCCTTCGCCGCGACCGTGTGGACGAGCGGGCCGCCCTGCATCCCGGGGAACACGGCCCGGTCGATCGCGGTCCCGTGCTCCTCCTTGCAGAGGACGAACCCGGAGCGCGGCCCGGCGAGGGTCTTGTGCGTCGTCGAGGTGACGAAGTCGCAGTGCGGCACGGGGCTCGGATGGATCCCGGCCGCGACGAGCCCGGCGAAATGGGCCATGTCGCAGAGGAGCAGCGCCCCGACCTCGTCCGCGATCTCGCGGAAGCGGTCGGTCTCGACGGTGCGCGGGTACGCGGAGCCGCCGCAGACGATCAGCTTCGGCTTGTGCTGCTTGGCTAGCGCGAGGACGTCGTCGTAGTCGACCATGTTCGTCTCGCGCGAGACGCCGTAGTGGACGATCGTGTAGAGGCGGCCCGAGAAGTTGACCTTGAGCCCGTGGGTCAGGTGGCCGCCGTGCGAGAGCTCGAGCGAGAGGATCGTGTCGCCGGGATCGCAGGCCGCGAAGTAGACGGCCATGTTCGTCTGTGCGCCCGCGTGCGGCTGCACGTTCGCGTACTCGGCTCCGAAGAGCTCCTTCGCGCGGTCGATCGCCGTCTGCTCGATCTCGTCGACGACCTCGCAGCCGCCGTAGTAGCGCCTGCCGGGGTAGCCCTCGGCGTACTTGTTCGTCGGAACCGAGCCGACGGCCTCGAGGATCGACGGCCACGTGAAGTTCTCGGAGGCGATCAGCTCGATCTGCCCGCGCTGGCGCTCGAGCTCGCGGCCGATCAGCTCCGCGATCTCGGGGTCGATCTCGGCCAGGCCCGCGGTGCGGAGATGCTGCACGGTCTCCTGCGCAACGGCCACGCCGTAGATGCTACTCGCGCAGGCCGCCGACAGTTGCGAGCGCTTCGGCAGCCGGAACAGCGCCTTCGCGGATCACGCGCGGCTCCGGACCGGTCAGGTCGAGCACCGTCGACGGCGTCCCTGGCAGCTCCCCCGCGTCGATGACCGCCCCGCAGGCGGAACGGATCTCCTCCGGCACGTCCTCGATGCGACGCGGATCGGGCCCGCCGTGGAGGTTGGCGCTGGTCGCGAGTACCGCGCCGACCTCGCCGAGCACCGCGGCGGCGGCCGCCGGCAGGTCGGGAACGCGCACTCCGATCGTGCCGTTCCCGCCCAGCCATGGATAGCGCCGGTTCGGATTCGGCACGACGAGCGTGTACGGCCCCGGCAAGAGCGCGTGGAGGACGCGGTCGTCGAGCTCCGGGATGCGTTCGAGGAGCCGATCGACGTCTCGCGCGAGCAGCGCGATGGGCTGCGCCGCCTCGCGGCCCTTGAGGCGGGCGACCTCCCGGGCGGCGCCCTCCTGCTCGGGATCGGCGCAGAGGCCATAGACGGTGTCGGTCGGAAGCACGACCGGCCGTCCTGCCCGGATGGCCGCGACCGCCTCGTCGATCACGGCGTCGCCGGGACGGCGACGAAGGCGGTCACCGCTTCCACGAACGCCTCGGGCGTCTCGACGAACAGGAAGTGGCCACAGTCGGGGATCACCACCTTCGAGACGTCGGCGAGGACCAGGCCCTGCTCGATCTCCGAGGCCGAGGGCGGGCCGGTGATGAAGTCCTCGGCGCCGGTGATCACGAGCGTCGGGGCGGTGATCCGCTCCAGGTCCGGCCGCAGGTCGAAGGTCGGGAAGATCTCGCTGTTGAAGTGCCGCAGCGTGTCGGCGTTCGCCGGGTCGGCCCGAAGGGTCTCGAGGTACGCGCGCTCCTCGGCGCCGTAGGGCGCGAAGTAGAACGGGAACTCGCGGAAGCCGAGCTCGGCCATCTCCTCGTCGGTCTCGAACTCCCCCGCCTGCTCGGCCTCGAGCGCCGCCTTGGCGTCCGCGTACCACGGCTCGTCCGCGTGCGAGGCGATCGCTTCCTCCATCGCGGCTTGCTGCTCCGGCGACCAGCGTGCGAGCGTGCTCGCCAGGATCAGTCGCTCGACCCGCTCGGGGTGCTCGGCCGCGTATGCCATCGCGACCACGCCGCCGTGCGAGTGGCCGAGCAGATTGAGACGCTCGAGGCCCAGGTGCTCGCGAAGCTCCTCCACGTCGTCCGCGTAGTCCTGGATCGAGTAGGCGCTCGGGTCGGCCGGCCGCTCGGAGCCGCCGGTGCCGCGTGGGTCGAGCAGGACCAGCTCGAGGCGGTCGTCGAGCCCGCCGAGGTCGCCGAGATAGTGCGCCGAGAAGCCGGGCCCGCCACCGTGGCACACGAGCGGCGGCCCGGAGCCGATGCGCCTGTACGCGAGCCTGCGCCCGTCCGCCGTCGCCAGCCCCTCCACCGGCGGGATCCTAGACCGTCGCGCACAGCTCCATCACCGCCGCGTCGGCCATCTGCCCTCGACCACCCGGTCCCTACCGGCCAGGTCCGGCGTGATCGTCACCCGCTCGTAGCCGAGATCGTCCAGCAGGCTCCGGATTCGCTCGCCGGCGCCGGCGGCGGTCTCGAGGACCAGCCAGCCACCTGGCCGCAGGGCCTCCGTCGCGGCGCGCGCGACCGCCTCGGTCGCCCCGTTCGCGACGAGCGCGGCGTGCGGCTCCCAGTCGCGAACCTCGGGCTGGAGGGTCCGCAGCTCCTCCGGCTCGACGTAGGGCGGGTTGGAGACGACGAGATCGAACCGCGAGCTGCCGAGGCCGTCCGTCAGATCGTGCTCGACGAGCTCGACCCGGCCGTCGATGCCGGTGAGCTCCCGATTCTCCCGGGCGAGCGCGAGCGCGTCGGCCGAGGCGTCGATCGCGGTGATCCGCGCGCCGGGGTGCTCGTCCGCGATCGCCAGTGCGATTGCACCCGTGCCGGTGCCGACGTCGAGCACGTCCGGGCCGGAGTCGTCGCGGATGTGCGCCAGCGCGCGCTCGACGACGATCTCCGTCTCGGGGCGCGGGATCAGCGCGCGCCGGTCGGTCTTCAGCGTCAGCCGGCGGAAGCCCCACTCGCCGAGGATGTAGGCGAGCGGCTCGCGCCGGACGCGGCGCGCGACGTTCGCCTCGAACGCGGCCTCCCGCTCCGGGGTGAGCTCGCGGTCGAGCTCCGCATAGAGGAGCGCCCGCGCACAGTCGTCACACGCGCGCGCGAGGAGCAGCTCCGCCTCGAGTCGGGCGGACTCGACCCCCGCCTCCGCGAGCCGCGCGGTGGCCGCCGCGAGCGCTTCTCCAAGCGTCACGCCGGTTCGAGCGCGCGCCGCCGGTCCTCGGCCGTCAGCGCTTCGGTGAAGTCGTCGAGCTCCCCCTCGAGGATCTTGTCGAGCCGGTGCACGGTGTGGTGCACGCGGTGGTCGGTGACGCGGTTCTCCGGGAAGTTGTAGGTGCGGATCTTCTCCGCGCGCTGGCCCGAGCCGATCTGCGACCGGCGTGTGGCGGCCTCCTCGGCCTGCTGACGCTCCCGCTCGGCCTCGTACAGGCGGGCGCGGAGGACGCGCATCGCCTTGTTCCGGTTCTGGAGCTGGGACTTCTCGTCCTGCATCGCGACGACGATCCCCGTCGGCAGGTGCGTGATGCGCACCGCCGAGTCGGTCGTGTTGACGCTCTGCCCACCGGGGCCGGTCGAGCGGTAGACGTCGATCTTGAGGTCGTTCGGGTCGACCTCGACCTCGACCTCCTCCGCCTCGGGCATCACCGCGACGGTTGCCGTGGAGGTATGGATGCGACCCTGGCTCTCCGTCTCCGGGACGCGCTGAACGCGGTGCGTCCCGGCCTCCCACTTGAAGACCGAGTACGCGCCGTCGCCCTTCACCGCGAAGACGATCTCCTTGAAGCCGCCGGCCTCGTTGCCGCTCACCTCGAGCTGCTCGACGCTGAAGCCTCGCCGCTCCGCGTAGCGCGTGAGCATCCTGAAGACGTCGCCGGCCCAGAGCGCGGCCTCGTCGCCGCCGACGCCCTGGCGGATCTCGACGATCACGTCCTTGCGGTCGGCCGGATCGCTTTCGACGAGCGCGAGCTTCAGCTCCTCCTCGAGGCTGGCCCGCCGCTCCTCGAGCTCCGGGACGAGCTCGCGGAGGTCGCCGTCGTCACGAGCAGCTTCGAGGTCGTCGTTGACCTCGCGCCACTCCCGCGCCAGCTTGTGCGGCCCTTCGAGCTCCTTCAGGCGCCGCCCGACCTCCGCCGCCTCGCGGTGGTCGTTGTAGACCGCAGGGTCCGACATCCGCTCCTGCGTTTCCTGGTACGAGCGCTCGAGCTCTTCGATCAGATCCTGGAACTCGGCCACCAGGCCAAGGTTAGAGGCTGGATCTGCTCGTGCGGCCCAACCTCCAGATTCCAAGGAGGTGCGTTGGACGGCCGCACCGGCCGGGCCGCTGCGGCCTTCTTGGTCGGCGCCGCCGAGTCGGCGCCTTAGGCCATGACCTCGACGCGATCGGCCCGCATCTCGGGATCGCGCTGCTCGAGCGCCAGCACCTCGCGGAGAGCGCGGATCGAGACCTCGAGCTGGTCGAGCGTCGGCTCGCGCGTCGTCAGGTGCTGGAGCCAGAGCCCGGGCGCGAGCAGCGTCATCACGACGCGGTTGCCCGTGTGCTTGCCGGCGAAGCGGATCAGCTCGTAGGCGAGCCCCGCGATCACGGGGAGCAGCAGGATGCGCGTCACGATCAGCCAGTACCAGGCGGGCCGGCCGAAGAACGCGAACACGAAGATCGCGATCACCATCACCCAGAGCAGGAAGGCGGTGCCGCAGCGCGGGTGGATCTGGCTGAAGCGCTGCACCGTCCGCGGCTCGAGCTCCTCGCCGGCCTCGAACGCGTTGATCGCCTTGTGCTCGGCGCCGTGGTACTGGAAGACGCGGCGCAGGTCCGGCAGCAGCGAGATCAGGACGAGGTACGCGACGAACACGCTCACGCGGATCAGGCCCTCGACGAGGACGAACCAGAAGCCGTTCGAGATCGGGAGCAGGTCCGCGAGCAGCGCGGGGCCGACCTTGAAGAGCGAGATCGCGAAGCCGATCGCAAGGAGGAACGCGAAGACGATCGCGCCGCGCGAGAGCTCGGTCTCGGCCTCTTCGTTGTCCTCGGCCGCGGCGTAGTTCGCCGAGATCGCCAGCGCGCGGAAGCCGATCGCCAGCGACTCCCCGAGCGCGATCACCCCGCGAACGACCGGCAGGCGGAAGAACCAGTGCCGCTTCATCACCGACTCGATCGGGCGGCAGACCTCGGCGATCTGGCCGTTCGGCTTGCGGACGGCGACGGCCCAGTTCGAGGGCCCTCGCATCATCACGCCCTCGAGGACGGCTTGGCCGCCGATGGGGGCGCTCAAAAGGCGCTCGCTTGCGACGCCGACCGAAGAGGCTGTGCCGGCTTTGCCGGCGCGGCCGTCTGACGCACCGTCTGGGAAAGTGGGACGGTCTCCACCCCGATCGCGCTGCCTCGTATCTCTAGGTGGCCTTGCGCTCGGCCTTCTCGAGGCGGCGCTGGAAGCGCTCGACGCGCCCGCCCGAGTCCATCAGCTTCTGCTTGCCCGTGTAGAACGGGTGGCAGGCCGAGCAGACCTCGACGTGGAGCTCGGGCTTCGTGGAGCGCGTCTGGAACTCGTTGCCGCAGGCGCAGCGAACGGTTGCGAGGACGTACTCGGGATGGATGTCGGCCTTCATTGCCCGGCCAGGATAGCAACGGCCGTTTCCGTGGCGATATTGCCGCCCGAGACGACCGCGACGACGGTCTCGTCCCGCTCCAGAGGGATCTTGTCCGCCAGGAGCGCGGCCACGGGGACGGCGGCGGCGGGCTCGCAGGCCAGCTTCGCGCGCGTGTACAGGAAACGCATCCCTTCTTCGATCTCGTCCTCGGTCACGAGGACCACCTCCGCCACGTGCTCCTGGCAGATCTCCAGGCAGTGTGTCCCGGCGAACGGCGCCGAGAGGCCGTCCGCGATGGATCGCGGCTGGACGGAGACCGGCTTGCCGGCCTGGAGCGCCTCGTGCAGCGCCGGGGAAAGCTCCGGCTCGACGCCGACGACTCGTCTGTTCTCTGCGGCGAGCGCGATCCCGGAGATCAGGCCGCCGCCGCCGACGGGAACGACGATCGTGGTGACCTCGGGGACGTCCTCGACGATCTCGAGCCCGACGGTGCCCTGGCCCGCGATCGTGAGCGGGTGGTCGAACGGATGCACGAGCGTGCGGCCGGTCTGCTCCTGGAGCGTCGCGAGCCGGTCGAACCCCTCGGCGGGGTCGTGTGCCTCGAGGTCGACGGTGGCGCCGTAGCCGCGGGTCGCGTCGATCTTGGCCTGGCTCGCCCCTTGCCACATGACCAGCAGCGCGTCGATGCCTTCGGTCTTCGCGCCCCAGGCGAGCGCCTGCGCGTGGTTGCCCGCGGAGATCGAGATGACGCCGCGCGCACGCTCTTCCGACGAGAGCGCGGCGAGGTTGTTCAGCACGCCACGTGGCTTGAACGAACCGGTCTTCTGAAACAACTCGGCTTTGAGAGCGACCGTCGCGCCGACGACGTCGCCCAGCGTGGCCGATCGGAAGACCGGCGTCCGGAGCAGTCGCCCGCCGATCGCAGCGCGAGCCGCCAGGACGGCGTCAGACGCCGTCACGTCAGCGTGTACTCGGGCCCCGAGCCGCCCTCGGGTGGCGTGAGCCGGCCGCCCTTGGCGGTGATCGCCCCGCACTGGACGCAGTTCGACGCGGTCACCTCGACCCCGCCGCCGTCCACCGCCTCGTAGACCCGGGCCGGGCACATGTGCTCCCAGAGCTCCGCGAGCTCCTCGGGCACGTCCTCCCGAACGCGGATGTGGTTCGGCGCGTCGTCCCGCGTCTTGTTCCCGCTGAGGAAGACCGACGAGAGCCTGTCGAAGGTCAGCTTCCCGTCCGGCGCCGGATAGGACTTCGAAGCCCCACCGCGGATCAGCTCCTGGTCGACGTCACGCTCGCCCTGCGCGTTGCCGGGCGGGAAGGCTCCACGCGAGACGGTCATCGCGCCGGCCAGCCCGCTGCCGAGCCAGAACCCGCGCCCGAACGCCTGCCGCATGTTGCGCACCCGCTTCAGGTCCTGCCAGACCCAGCCCGAGCGCAGCGACTCGTCGTACCCGGCGAGCGCCCCGCGGCGCCACGGCGTCTCCCCGGGCTGCAGCGCCGAGAACGCCGCCTCGGCCGCCAGCCGCCCGGACTCGACGGCGTAGTGGATCCCCTTCAGTGCCGGCACGTTGACGAGCCCGGCGCCGTCGCCGCAGATCATCAGCCCGGGTGCGTGGAGCTGGCGCGGCACCGACAGGAACCCGCCCTCAGGGATCGTCTTCGCGCCCCAGGCGATCCGCTCGCCGCCATCGAGCACCTCGCGCAACAACCGGTGCGTCTTCAGCTCCTGCAGCAGGTCGTGCACCGAGAGCTCGAGGTCGCGATAGTCGAGCCCCACCACCATCCCGAGCGCGACCATGTCGGAGCCCATCGGGTAGACGAACGACCCGCCGAACTCGCGGTAGCGCTTCGCAGAGCGCAGTGGCCAGCCCATCGTGTGGATCACGCGATCGAGCGGCTTCTGCACCCGCCAGACCTCCTTGACGCCGAGCGCCCAGACCTGCGGGTTCTCGCCCGACAACCCGAAGCGCTCGAGCGCGACCCCGGTGAGATGCCCCTGCGTCCCCTCGGCGAGTACGGTCACGCGCGCGTGAACCTCCGACCCCGGCTCGAAGTTCCCGAGCTCCTCCCTGCCGCGTCCGCGGCCCCGGTCGCCGGTGCGCACGCCTCGCACACGCGAGTCGGAGACGAGCAGCGAGGTCGCGGCCGTCTCCGGGAGGATCGTCGCACCCGCCTCCTCCGCGCGTTCGGCGAGCCAGCGCCCCAGCTGCGACAGCGACGCGACGTAGTTGCCGTGGTTCCGCATCGTCGGGGGCGTCGGGATCCGCATCGCCCGCTGCGGGGTCAGGAAGTAGACGGACTCGTGGTCGACGCGTCCGGAGAACGGCATGTCGCCGGTGCGGAGACGGTCCTTGAACAACGTCCGCAGCGACCGGGGATTGACCACCGCGCCCGAAAGCAGGTGCGACCCTGGCTGCTTGCCCTTCTCCAGCACCGCCACCGGCACGTCTCCGAGCCGTTCGGCCAGCTCCGGCTGCTCCTCGAGCAGCTGCCCGAGCCGGATCGCGCAGGCGAGCCCCGCCGGCCCGGCGCCGACGATCAGGACGCCGACCTCGATCTCGGCCTCGCCGGGCGACGCGACGAACTCGTCCGCGGAGAACGGCGGCGGGTAGTCGGACGGTCTCACGCGGCCTTGCGCGCCCTGACGAGCTCGGTCAGCTTCGGGACGATCTCGTGCAGGTCTCCCACCACCCCGAAGTCGGCGTACTCGAAGATCGGCGCGTTCGGATCCTTGTTGATCGCGACGATCAGCGCGGAGCTCTGCATGCCGACTTTGTGCTGGATCGCGCCCGAGACCCCGCAGGCGATGTAGAGCTTCGGCGAGACCGTCTTGCCGGTCTGGCCGACCTGCGCCGCGTACGGGTACCAGCCGGCGTCCACGACGGCACGCGTCGCGGCCACCGCACCGCCCAGCGCCTTCGCCAGCTCCTCGACGAGGGCGAAATTCTCGGGTGAGCCGAGCCCGCGGCCGCCGGCGACGATCACGTCGGCGTCCTCGATCGACGGGCCCTCGCTCTCCTCGTGCGCCTGCTCGACCATCTCCGCGGCGAGCGAGTAGTCCTGGAGCCGCGACTCGAACTTCGCGACCTCTGCCCCACCGGCATCCGCCCCAGCAGCGGGCTCGAAGGTTCCCGAGCGGATCAGCGCCAGGCGCGGCTCCGAGGTCCACCCCACGTCGACGTACAGCGAGTCGCCCAGCGCGGGCCGCTTGCCCACGAGCTTGCCGTCCTCGAGAACGACGTCGGTGAGATCCCAGTTGAGACCCGCGTCGAGCCGCGCCGCGAGCGCCGCCGCGATGTCCGCGGAGAGCACCGTCGCAGCGAAGAGCACGGTGTCGAAGCCGCCTTCGCCGATGAGCGTCTCGAGCGCGTCGACGCGCGGCTGCGGGAGCGGCTTCGCGAGGAGGACGTCCTCCATCACGTGCACCCGCTTCGCGCCGTACCGGCCGGCCTCTGCCGCGAGCCCTTCGACCTCGGAGCCGAGCAGCACCGCCTCGACGTCGCCGTCGAGCGACGCCGCCTTGGAGAGCACGCCCAGCGAGTCCTTCTGCAGCTTCCCCTCGTGGTCCTCGAGAAAGACCAGAGTCTTCACAGCGCCTTCTTCTCCTGGAGGAACGCGAGGACCTGCTCCGCCGCGGTGCCGTCGTCCTCGATCTTGACCGTGTCGCCGCGCGCAGGGGGATCGCCCAACGCGTAGACCTCCGTGCGCGACCCCGCCTCGCCGGCTTCGTCCGCGTCCACGCCGAGATCCGAGAGCGTGACCGTCTCCTGCGGCTTCTTCTTCGCGCCCATGATCCCCTTCAGCGACGGGTAGCGCGGCTCGTTGATCGCGTCCGAGACGGCGACCACCGCGGGCAGCGGCGTCTCGATCACGTCGTAGCCGTACTCGGTCTGGCGCTTGCCGCGGAGCCTCCCGTTCTCGTGCGTGAGCTCGGCGACCTGGGAGATCAGGGGCCGCTGCAGCCGGTCGGCGACCGCTGCCCAGAGCACCGCGCCGTCCGAGTCGTTCGCCTGCTGTCCGAAGAGGACCAGGTCCGGCTCCTCCCGCTCGAGCGCCGCAGCCAGGATCTTGCTGGTCGCGACGAGGTCGGAGCCGGCGGCCGCGTCGTCGTTGACGAGCACCACGCGGTCGGCGCCCATCGCCAGCGCCTTCCGGAGGGCCTCGAGCGCGCGCGCGGGCCCGAGCGAGACGATCAGCACCTCGGAGTCCGACCCGGCATCCGCCTCCTTCACCTTCAGGGCCTCCTCGACGGCGTTGACGTCGAACTGGTTCAACGCCCCCTCGCCGGAGCGGTCGAGCCGCTTCGTCTGCGGATCGATCCGACCTCCCGTTTCGGGCACGTACTTGGCGCAGACCGCGATCTTCATGCGGCGCCGAGGATACAAGCGGGCACTCTGCTAGGGTCTGGCCCTTCGGCGCCCCCCGTGAATCGCTTCCCGTGAATCGCTTCCGGACGACAGCCCGAGGAATCCTCGCTCTCGCAGTAGCCGTCCCGGCACTCGTGGTCGGCGCCGCGTCGGCGGGCTCGAAGCAGCCGCCTGCGACGATCGTCTTCCCCGTCCTCGGCCCGACGACCTACACCGACGACTTCGGTGCGCCGCGTGCCGGAGGGCCGCATCAGGGGATCGACATGCTCGCTCCGAAGCGGGCGCTGGCCCTCGCCGCCGAGGCCGGGAAGATCAAGTTCTGGACGCACTCGGCGACGGCCGGCTGCATGCTCTACCTCTACGGCGCGAGCGGCACGACCTACTACTACATCCACCTCAACAACGACCTCACGAAGGCGAACGACAACCGCGGCAAGTGCGTCGCCGGGACCGCGTACGCCAAGGGCCTCAAGAACGGCGCCAAGGTCTCGGCCGGCCAGGTGATCGGTTACGTGGGCGACTCCGGCGACGCGAACGGCCTCCACCCGCACCTGCACTTCGAGCTCCATCCGGACGGCGGGAAGGCGGTCGACCCCTACCAGTGGCTGCAGACCGGGCAGCACCTGCTCTTCGCCGCGCCGCGCGGGTCGCCGTTCACCCTCGAGCTGCGCGGCACGGTGGCCGGCGTCACCGACACGTCGATCCGGGTGAAGGTCGCGACGACCAACGCCTGGCCCATGCGCCAGCGCCAGACGAAGCTCAAGCGGAAGCTGCTCGTCGACGTTCCCGCCGCGGCGCTCGTCCAGACCGTCGCGAAGCTCGGCGGGCCCGGAACGCCCGCGACCCTTGCGGATGCGGACACCGGCCAGGCGGTCGACGTCTGGACGGTCGTCGCCCCCGCGTCCCTCAAGGCCGAGCGCGGCGACGATCTCGCGCTGTCGGCCTCGCTGGTCTCGCTGGTTCGGAAGTAGCTACCGCCCGACGAAGCGCGGCTCGCGCTTCTCGGCGAAGGCCGTCATCCCTTCGTGTGCGTCCTCGCTCGCGAAGAGGTCGCCGAACTCCCGGGCCTCCCGATCGAGGTTGTCGGGATGCTCGCCCTGGAGGGCGTGGTTGAGCGCTCGCTTCGCAGCCGCGAGCGCGAGCGGGCTCTTCGAGGCGAGCACCGCAGCGACCTTGCGGGCCTTGTCGAGCACCGGGTCGTGCACGCCGTTGACCAGCCCGATCCGCAGCGCCTCGTCCGCGTCGACGACACGGCCGGTGAGGATCAGATCCTTCGCGACGCCGAGGCCGCACACCCGCGCGAGCCGCTGCGTCCCGCCCCAGCCCGGGATGATCCCGAGATTGATCTCCGGCTGGCCGAAGGTTGCGGACTCGGCGGCGATCCGGAGGTCGCACGCCATGGCCAGCTCGCAGCCGCCGCCGAACGCGATCGAGTTCACCGACGCGATCACGACGGTGCGCGAGGCCTCCATCGAG
>DATDMJ010000102.1:0-8062 GCA_036518855.1 Gaiellaceae bacterium
TCCGCGCCGAAGCCGCTCTCGGTGACGACGTAGTCGGCGAGCTTGAGGGCGAGCCGGTCCGCGAGGACGGAGTTGTTGCCGTGCGCGATGTTCGCGAACGGCCCGCAGTGGACGATCGCCGGCTCGCCCTCGAGCGTCTGCACGAGGTTCGGCTTGAGCGCGTCGGTGAGCAGCGCGGCCATCGAGCCGGCCGCACCGAGCTGCTCCGCGGTGACCGACTCGCCGTCGAAGGTCGAGCCGACGGTGATCGCGCCGAGCCGCCGACGCAGGTCTGCGAAGTCGCGGGAGACCGCCACGATCGCCATCACCTCGGACGCGGCCGTGATGTCGAACCCGGTCTCGCGCGGAGACCCGTTCACGCGTCCGCCGAGGCCGACGACGACCCGGCGCAGGGCACGGTCGTCCATGTCGAGGCAACGGCGCCAGCTGATCGACTGCGGATCGATGCCCAGCGCGTTCCCGTGCAGCACGTGCGCCTCGACCATCGCCGCGAGCAGGTTGTTCGCCGCCCCGATCGCATGGATGTCACCGGTGAAGTGGAGGTTGATCAGATCCATGGCCGCGAGCTGGGCGCGGCCGCCGCCGGTGCCACCGCCCTTGATCCCGAAGACCGGGCCCAGCGAAGGCTCGCGCAGGCAGAGGACGGTCGACTCGCCGATCCAGCCGAGCGCCTCGGTCAGCGAGATCGCAGTCGTGGTCTTGCCCTCGCCGGCCTTCGTCGGCGTGACCGCGGTGACCGAGACGAGCGCGCCGTCGGGCCGGTCGGCCAGGCGCTCCAGCGCCGAGAGCTCGATCTTCGCCGCGCGGCGGCCGTACGGTTGAAGCTCCTCTGGCAGCAGCCCGAGCTCCACGCCCAGATCGGCCACGGACTCGAACGGGCGAGGGCGGAGCTCGACGGACATGACCGGAGGCTCGCCGAGACCCCGCGTCGGGCCATCCGCGCGGCCGCGGAAACGCGTGCGGAAAAGCCGCAGCCCGGTTCGGTACGGGCGCTGATGGCCCGGCCCTCTCGCGTGAACAGACTTGGGTCGTGCATCCGTCCGCGTCGTTCAGCGCAACGCTCAGGGTCCACGTGGACAACCGGCCCGGTTCGTTCGCACGGCTCGCCAGCGCGATCGGCGAGGCGGGCGGCCTGCTCGGGGCGATCGATCTCGTGCGGGTCGAGCACGGCAAGAAGGTGCGGGACGTCACCGTGCTCGCGGACGACGAGGCCCACATCCGCCGCATCGTCGAGGCGGTGCGCGAGGTGGACGGAATCGACGTCGAGCACGTGTCCGACCGCACCTTCCTGCTTCATCTCGGCGGCAAGCTCGAGGTGGCCCCGAAGACGCCGCTGAAGACTCGGGACGACCTCTCGATGGCCTACACGCCCGGAGTGGCGCGCGTGTCCCGCGCGATCGCCGAGGAGCCGGAGAACGTCTGGAACCTGACCATCAAGAGCAACACCGTCGCGGTCGTCACCGACGGCACGGCCGTCCTGGGGCTCGGCGACATCGGCCCGCAGGCGGCGCTGCCCGTGATGGAGGGCAAGGCGATCCTCTTCAAGGAATTCGGCGGGATCGACGCGTGGCCGGTGTGCCTGGCGACGACCGATCCGGACGAGATCGTGCGGACCGTTGCGGCGATCTCGCCGGCGTTCGGCGGGATCAACCTCGAGGACATCTCGGCGCCGCGCTGCTTCGAGGTCGAGGCTCGCCTCCGCGAGCAGCTCGACATCCCCGTCTTCCACGACGACCAGCACGGGACGGCGATCGTCGTCCTGGCCGGTCTGCTGAACGCGTTGCGCGTGGTGGGCAAGCGGCTCGAGGACGTGCGCGTCGTCATCACCGGCGCCGGAGCCGCGGGTGCAGCGACGGCGCGGATGCTGATCTCGGCCGGCGCGGGCGCGGTCGTGTGCTGCGACAGCAAGGGCGTGCTCCACCCGGCGCGGTCCGGGCTCGACCGGTTCAAGGCGGCACTCGCGGAGGAGACCGACGCCCTCGGGCCCGGCAGCGCCGACGAGGCGCTCGCGGGCGCGGATGTCTACATCGGCCTCTCCTGCCCGGGCGCCGTCTCGGTGGACGGTGTGCGCGCGATGGCCGAGGACGCGATCGTCTTCGCCATGGCGAACCCGACGCCCGAGGTCGCGCCGGAGGAGATCGAGGGGCTCGTCGCGGTGGTCGGCACCGGGCGCTCCGACTATCCGAACCAGATCAACAACGTCCTCGTGTTTCCCGGGGTGTTCCGAGGCGCGCTCGACGCGCGCGCGACCGGGATCACGCGCGAGATGGAGCTCGCCGCGGCGCACGCGCTCGCCGCGGTCGTCGAGCCAGGCCACCTGGAAGCGGACTACGTCATCCCGAGCGTGTTCGACCGGCGCGCCGCGCCGGCGGTCGCGGAAGCTGTCGCCCGCGCGGCCCAGCCGCAAATCCGGGTGCCGTGATGGAGGCGTTCGCCGAGCTCCGGCCGCCGCTCTCCGACGAGGAAGCGCGGGTCACCGCCGAGCTCTGCCTCGAGTGCCTGGGCCGCTCGCCCGCGCCGTGCGTCGTCGCGTGCCCGGCAGACGTCGACGTGCCGAGCTTCGTCGCGGCGATCGCCGAGGGCGATGCGGAGGGCGCCGCGCGGACGATCTTCGCCGAGAACTTCCTCGGCGGCAGCTGCGCACGGGTTTGCCCGGCCGAGGTCCTCTGCCAGGGCGCCTGCGTGCTGGAGCACGAGGGCCGCGCCCCGGTTCCGATCGCGGCGCTACAGCGCTACGCAACGGATCGGGCCTTCGCCCACGGCGTCGCGCCGCGTGCCGCCGCCGCTCCAAACGGCCGCCGCATCGCCGTCATCGGCGCGGGGCCGGCAGGGCTGGCGTCCGCTGCCGAGCTGGCAGCGCTCGGCTACGCCGTCACGCTCTACGACGAGCGCGAGGAGATCGGCGGGCTCGTGCGCTACGCGATCGCGCCGTACCGCCAGCAGCGGGAGCCGCTTCCGGACGAGCTTCGCGCGCTCGAGGCGCTCGGCGTGGACATCCGGCTCGGCTTCGCGATCGACAGCCGCGAGAAGCTCGAGGCACTCGCCGCCGGGGCACACGCGGTCGTCCTCGCGGTCGGCATGGGACGGGACGTCGACGTGGGATATGCGGGCGACGACCTGCCGGGAGTCTGGGAGTCGCTTCGCTTCGTCGAGGCGCTCAAGACGGGCCACGCCCCGGTCGTGGGTCAGCGGGTCGCCGTGATCGGCGGCGGAAACACGGCCATCGACGTCGCGCGCGAGGCCCGCCGGCTCGGAGCGGACGCGGTCACGGTCCTCTACCGCCGGACGGAGGCGGAGATGCCCGCGTACCGGCACGAGGTCGAAGAGGCGCGCGACGAAGGCGTGAGGTTCGAATGGCTGGTCTCCCCCCTGCGCTTCCTGGGCACCGAGGAGCTGGTCGCGGTCGAGTGCCTGCGCATGGAGCTGGGCGAGCCCGACGAGAGCGGCCGCCGCCGTCCGGAGCCGGTCGAGGGCTCGGAGTTCCTGATTCCTGTCGACACGGTCGTCAAGGCGATCGGGCAGCGCCCGCGTGCCGAGTTCCTCGAGTGGGTGGACGGCCTCGAGTTGCGGCACGGTCTGATGCAGGTCGACCCGGAGACGGGCCGGACCGGAAACCCCAAGTTCTTCTGCGCCGGCGACGCGATCAACGGCGGCGCGACGGCCGTCGAGGCTGTGCGCGGCGCGAAGCTCGCTGCACGCGCGATCGACGAATGGTTGGGAGGAAGGCTATGACGGAGATCCGCTGGCACGCGCGGGCCGGTCAGGGCGCCAAGACCGCGTCGCAGCTGCTCGCGCTCGCGCTGCTGCGGGAAGGCAAGAGCGTGCAGGCCTTTCCCGAATACGGACCCGAGCGCCGCGGCGCGCCGCTGCGCGCGTACACGCGCGTCGACGACCGTCCGATCCGGCGGCACGACTCCGTCACGAGCCCGGATGTGGTCGTCGTGCTCGAGCCGTCGCTGCTCGGCGAGATCGACGTCACCGAGGGGCTGGCCCCCGACGGCCTGGTGCTCGTGAACGCCGAGGACGCGCCCGAGCTCGACGGCCACAGCGTCCTCTCCGTGCCCGCCGCCCGACTGGCGGATTCGAAGTTCGTGAACGTGGTCATGCTCGGCGCGCTGGCCGCCGCGCTCGGCGACCCGCGGCTCGACGACCTGGAGCAGGCGGCCGTCAGGGTGCTCGGCAAGAAGGTTCCGCCCGAGGAGCTGCGCGGGGCGCTCGAGGAGGGGTACGCATGCCTGAACTGAGGCCGTGGCAGCAGCTGCACGAGGGCGGCGTCGTCGTTCGCGACGAGGCTCTGCGCCCGCGCACCGGCAGCTGGCGCACCGGCCTGAAGCCGCAGGTCGAGCTGGCACGCTGTGTCAACTGCAGCCTCTGCTGGCTCTACTGCCCTGACTCGGCCGTGCTGCTCGAAGGCACGAAGTTCGCGGGCTTCGACCTCGAGGTCTGCAAGGGCTGCGAGCTCTGCGCGGAGGTTTGCCCTACCGGCGCGATCGAGATGGTGCCGGAATGAGCACCGCGACGGCACCCGCGCTCGAGCTGTTGACGGGCGGCCAGGCGGTCGCCGAGGCGATGCGCCAGATCGACCCCGACGTCGTGCCGGTCTATCCGATCACGCCGCAGACGCCGATCATCGAGGGCTTCGCCAAGCACGTCGCGGACGGCCGCGCTTCGACCGAGATCGTCAACGTCGAGTCCGAGCACTCCGCGATGAGCGCCGCGATCGGCTCGGCGCTCGCCGGCGCCCGCACGATGACGGCCACGTCGTCGCAGGGGCTCGCGCTGATGGCCGAGATCGTCTACATCGCGGCGGCGATGCGGGCGCCCATCGTGATGGCGCTCGGCAACCGCGCCCTCTCCGGCCCGATCAACATCCACTGCGACCACTCCGACTCGATGCTCGTCCGCGACTCGGGCGTCGTCCAGCTCTTCGCCGAGAACGCGCAGGAGGCGTACGACCTCACGGTGATGGCCCCGCGGCTCGCCGAGCACCCCGACGTGCTCCTCCCGGTGCTCGTCTGCCAGGACGGGTTCACGATCACCCATTCGGCCGAGCCGGTGGCACTGCTCGACGACCCGGAGGTCGCACGCTTCGTCGGCGACTACGAGATTCCGTTCCCGCTCCTCGACCTACGGACCGTCACCTCGCAGGGGCCGTTCGCGATGCCGGACTACTACTTCGAGCTGCGGCAGCAACAGGTGGCGGCGATGCAGGCGGCCGCCGCGGTGCTCGACGCGGTCGCCCGGGAGTACGAGGTGCTCTCAGGACGCCGCTATCGCGCGCTCGAGCGCTACCGCCTCGACGGGGCGCAGCAGGCGCTCGTGCTGATGGGCTCGACGGCCGGGACCGCGAAGGACGTCGTCGACGAGCTCCGCTCGCACGAGGAGCGCGTGGGGCTCGTTCGCATCGGCGCTTTCCGGCCGTTCCCCGAGCGGGAGCTGCGGTCGGCGCTGCGGGACGTCCGCTCGGTGACCGTGCTCGACCGCGCCGACTCCCCGGGCTCGGCGGCGCCGCTCTTCGCGGAGACGGCCGCAGCGCTCTACGGCAGCGGTGTCGAGCTGCACGGCCACGTCTACGGCCTGGGCGGCCGTGACCTGCACCCGGACGACATCCGCGAGGTGTTCCGCGGCGGCCTGCCGCGGTACCTCGGCCTCAGGAGCGGGCAATGAGCAGGATCAAGACCCTCGTCCGCCGGGAAGCCGGAACCCCACCGCTCCGGGGCGGGCACTCCCTCTGCCAGGGCTGCGGGATCCCGATGGTCGTCCGCACGGTGATCGACTCGATCGACACGCCCGTCGTCGTCGTCAGCGCGACCGGCTGCCTCGAGGTCGCGACGACGCGCTACCCCGCGACCGCCTGGAACGTACCGTGGCTGCACGTCGCCTTCGAGAACGCGGCGGCGGTCGCAAGCGGCGTCGAGAGCGCGTACCGCGCGCTGAGCAAGCGCGGCGCGCTCCCCGCCGACGGGCCGATCACCTTCGTCGTGCTCGCAGGAGACGGCGGCACGTACGACATCGGCCTCCAGGCGCTCTCCGGAGCGCTCGAGCGCGGTCATCGCTTCCTGTTCGTCTGCTACGACAACGAGGCGTACATGAACACCGGGGTCCAGCGCTCCGGCGCGACCCCGTTCGGCGCCAGCACCACCACGAGCCCGGCCGGCCTGGAGAGCCTCGGCAAGGTCCAGGAACGCAAGGACCTGACCGCGATCGCGGTCGCCCACAAGATCCCGTACGTGGCGCAGGGGGCGGCCGGCTCGCACTGGCACGACCTGAGCACGAAGGTCGAGCGAGCGTCCCGAGCGGATGGGCCGGCATTTCTGAACGTCCTGACCGACTGCCCGGTCGGCTGGGGACATGAGCCGCGGCAGTCGGTAAGCGTCCTCGATGCAGCGGTGGCCAGCCGCTTCTGGCCCCTCTACGAGGTCGTCGACGGCCGCTACCGGATCACGCACGTGCCGGAGACCGTCGTTCCGGTGGAGGAGTGGCTCCGGCCGCAGAGGCGGTTCGCGCACCTGCTTCGACCGGAGAACGCGGCGCTCCTCGAGCACATCCAGCGGCGCGTCGACGAGGAGTGGGCGGAGCTCGAGGCCCGCTGCGTCCACGCGCCCGCTACGACAGCGTGAAGCGCACGCCCGCGAGGCCCTCGAGCGAAAAGCCTTCGGCCGCCCCGCGCGCGACGTCGAGCCGGAACCTCGGGCGGTTCCAGCGCTCGAACTGCTCGCGGTCGACGTAGAACCGGACGCCGCCGACCTCGCCGAGCAGCAGGTCCTCGGGCCCGAGCAGCAGCTCACCCTCGCGCAGGCAGATCGGGGAGCTGCCGTCGCAGCAGCCCCCCGACAGGAACAGGATGACCGGCCCGAAGGTGGCCTCGAGGTTCCGGAGCACCGTGATCGCGGCGTCCGACGCGACGACCTGCTGGGTCACCTGGGAGCTCATCTCAGAAGAGCCCCAGCGGCTTCGGGTCGTAGCTGACGAGCATGCACTTCGTCTGCGTGTAGTGCTCGAGCATCATCTTGTGGTTTTCGCGCCCGACGCCCGAGACCTTGTAGCCGCCGAAGGCCGCGTGCGCGGGATAGAGGTGGTAGCAGTTCGTCCAGACCCGCCCGGCCTCGATGCCGCGCGCCATCCGGAACGCCCTGCTCTGGTCGCGGGTCCAGACGCCCGCGCCGAGGCCGTACATGGTGTCGTTCGCGATCGCGAGCGCCTCCTCCTCGGTCTTGAACGTCGTCACCGCGAGCACCGGGCCGAAGATCTCCTCCTGGAAGATCCGCATCTCGTTGGTGCCCTTGAAGACCGTCGGCTCGAAGAAGAATCCATCCTCGAGCTCACCGTCGAAGTGGGCCCGCTTGCCGCCGATGAGCAGCTCCGCGCCCTCGTCGATGCCGATATGGACGTACTTCTCGATCTTCTCGAGCTGTGCGGCCGAGACCTGTGGGCCGATCATCGTCGCAGGATCGAGCGGGTTGCCCTGGCGGATCTCGTCGATCCGCGTCAGGCAGCGCGCCATGAACTCGTCGTAGATCGACTCCTGGATCAGCGCCCTCGACGGACAGGTGCAGACCTCGCCCTTGTTGAAGGCATAGAGCACGAGGCCCTCAACGGCCTTGTCGAGGAACTCGTCGTCCTCGGCCATCACGTCGGCGAAGAAGATGTTCGGCGACTTGCCGCCGAGCTCGGTCGTCGACGGGATGATGTTCTGGGCGGCGTACTGCATGATCAGCCGCCCGGTCACCGTCTCGCCCGTGAACGCGATCTTCGCGATCCGCTTGTTCGAGGCCAGCGCCTTGCCGATCTCGGCGCCCGGCCCGTTGACCACGTTGATCACGCCCGGCGGGACGATCTCCTCGATCAGCTCCATCAGCTTGAGGATCGACCACGGGGTGGGGCTTGCAGGCTTGAGCACGACGCAGTTCCCCGCGGCGAGCGCAGGAGCGAGCTTCCACGCCGCCATCAGCAGCGGGAAGTTGAACGGGATGATCTGGCCGACGACGCCCAGCGGCTCCTTGAAGTGGTACGCGTAGGTGTCGTGGTCGATCTCGTCGATCGAGCCCTCCTCGGCGCGGAT
>DATDMJ010000103.1:0-16443 GCA_036518855.1 Gaiellaceae bacterium
CTCGTAGAGGAAGGTCGGGTGGAACGTGTCGGAGGTGATGTACTGCGGCGGCCGGTGGCGCTCGTCGATCTCGAGGCCCCACGGCAGGTTGGTCGGCTTGCCGTAGAGCTCCTGGTTGAACCAGTTCCCCCAGCGGCCGATGCCCTGGGCCAGCAGAAGCCCCGGCGCGACGGCATCCATGAAGTCTCTGATGCGTGCGCCGGAGCGGTGCACGACGATCGCGCCGGCGATGCAGCCGAACAGGATCCCGCCCCAGACGCCGAGGCCTCCCTGCCAGACGGCGAAGATGCCCTTCCACTTCGGGCTCGAGACCTCGTTCCAGCTCGTGATGTCGTGGTAGGCGCGGGCCCCGACGATGCCGAAGGCGACGCCCCAGACCGCGACGCGCAGGACGAGGTCCCAGTCGCCCCCGCGGCGCACCCAGCGCACGCCGGTCAGCCAGATGCACGCCGCGATCGCGAGCAGCAGCATCAGGCCGTACATGTGGATCGTCAGCGGCCCGATGTCGATCGTGCCGGTGTGCGGTGAAGGGATCGAGGCCAGGGTCACGGGCTGGACATTCTGCCCAGCGGGCCGAACGCCTGCCGCAGTACTCGCCGCAGTACTCGGTCTAGATCAGGATCTCGATCGCGAGCTCGTACGGGCAGCCGAGCCGCATCAGCTCGGTCGCTCGATGGAGGTCGATGTCGTGCCGGGCGGCGAGGGCCACCGCATCCGGCGGGGTGTACCCCGCCCGGATCAGCTCCTCTGCTCGCCAGTGCTCGACGCGCTCCAACTCGGTCTCGACGATGACTTGAGTCTCCGCAGTGGTCATCGTTAGTTATTCGGGCGGGCGACAGTCTTGGATCTCCCCCCGGCGGGGGATATCAGTCCACGGAGCGGGCGAGCTCGAGCGCCTGGGCGCGATCGAGGTCGCCTTCGAGCCGCAACGTGAGCGGTCCGCGCAGCCAGAGCAGGACGTTGCCGCGAATCAGGACCGGGCGCTCCTGGAAGCCGAAGCTTCGGTCGAAGTAGGTCAGCGTGTGCGGCGCGCCCTGGATCCAGAGGGCGGGTCGCCCGTCGACGACGGCGGGCTCGACGTTGGTCGCGGCGGTTGCGAGCTTCTGCAGGCTCCCCGCGCCGAACGAGTTGAACTCCGAGAGCAGCACGGGCCGCCCGTTCCGCCGCAGGACGACGCTGCCGATCGAGCTGCCGATCACGTAGACGTGTGCCGGCGGGTCGCCGTGGACGGGCGGCAGCGCCAGACGGAAGCCGAGCAGCCGCTCGGCCTGGGCGCGGGCAAGCGGCTTGCCCAACCCGTGCGCCAGGCTCCGCTCGCGCGCGGGCGGCAGGGTCTCGACGCGGATGACGGTCGCGCCGCCGAGGTGGAAGAAGCGGAGGATCGCCGTCCTCGCCTGCGGGACCGCGAACGCGGTTCCGATGGCGATCGCCAGGACGGCGAGTGCGAGCACCGCGGCGCGCCGCCACGGGAAGGGCCGCCGGCGTTCCAGCTCACCGAGGACGCGGGTCGTCAGATCGGGCTCGGACGGAAGCTCGAGCTCGTGCCCCACCGCGCGTAGACGGATCTCCAGCGGCGTCACAGGTCGCCCTCCAGCTCCTCGCGCAGCCGCTCGAGCGCGCGCGAGACGCGCGACTTCACCGTGCCGCGGCGAACGCCCAGCGCTGCTGCGGTCTCGTCCTCGGAGAGATCGAGGAAGTAGCGGCAGGCAATCGCATCCCGGTGGTCCTCCGAGAGCCGCTCGACCGCCCCGAGCACCTGCTCCAGCGACTCGCGCGAGAGCAGAGCCGCCTCGGGGGACGGGACCGCGTCCCCCGGGCGGGCCTCGGCGGCCGCGCGCAGCGAGAGCCGCTCGCGCCGCGCGGCCGAACGGCGGCGATTCCGCGCCTCGTTCGCGACGATCCGCAGCAGCCAAGGCCGGAACGGCGCCCCACGGCGGAAACGGCCGAGGGCGCGGTACGCCTTGACGAACCCGTCCTGCGCGGCCTCCTCGGCATCCGCCGCGTTTCCCGCCAGGACGTAGGCCGTTCGAAAGGCGAGTCCCTGATGTGTGCGCACGATCGTCTCCCAGGCGCGGAGGTCGCCGCGCCGTGCTCGCTCGACGAGCTCCGTCTCTTCCAGTGGCCGGTCCACCACCGCCGCTACTACACCGGAAGCTTCGTTAGGGTTCCGATCCATGCTGGCACGAGTTGCACGTTATGAGGTCGAGTCCGGCCGGATCGACGACGCGGTGACCGCCTTCGGCGACGCCGCCAAGGAGATCGAAGGGCTCGACGGCTTCGCGGGGGGATTCGTCCTCGTCGACCACGAGGACGGCCGCACCATGACGGTGACGCTCTGGGAGAACTTCGCAGCGCTCGAGAACAGCGAACGCGCGGCAGGCAAGGCTCGCCGCGAGGCGGCGAACGCCGTCGGCGGTTCGGTCTTGAGCGTGGAGAAGTTCGAAGTGGCCCAGGAGCTCGCCGGGCGCAGCACGGTCTAAGCGCCGCCCCACCGGCAGCCAATGGAACCGCGCGACGAGCGGCGGTGTATCAGCGCTGTCCCCGAAAGGAGCTGCGAATGAACCGCTCGATGCTCGTCCTCGCCGTTTTCGCCGCGGCGCTCCTGCTCCCGGCGACCGCGGCCGCAAAGGGCCCCTCTGAGGCTTCGATCTCCGGGGGCACCCTGTCCAAGACGATCAGGATCACCGGCAACGGCGAGAGCGACCAGACACCGCTCGGCGAGATGACGACCGAGGCCGGCTTCTTCCCGGCGGCGTTCGGCCAGAGCCCGGATCCGATGCTGCACGCCCGCCCGAAGGGCGACCTCGGGCCGAAGATGACGATCCACTACGTCGTTCCCGGCGGGAACAACACGACGTTCCGTGTCACGCAGGACCTCTACCTCTACGCGGACGGCGGGGCCGTCACCTACATGAAGCCCAACCAGCCGATCTTCGGCATGGCGACGATCGGCGGCTGGTACCGCGCGTACGGCCTCAAGCGGACGCTGGTCGCGCAGGGCCTGCCTGCACGCGTTGGCTCGGGCTCTTCCTCCCGCTCCAACCTGGCGTTCCTCGCCATTCCGGGTGCCCTGGTCGTCGGCGGAACCGCACTGTTCCTCCGCCGCCGCAGGAGTTAGATTCAGCAGAGAAGCCGGCTCGGGCTGCATCCGACCTGAGGCCGCCAAGCGCGCGGCAATCGTGCAGCGGACGGGCCGGCTTCGTGTGGGTGGGTACGCTCAATGCGTGCCGCGGCTCGTCGGGATCAACCACGTGGCGTTGGAAGTCGGCGACGTCGGCGAAGCTCTCGAGTGGTACGGCAGGATCTTCGACTTCGAGCTGCGCGGGCGCACGCCCGGAATGGCGTTCGTGGACATGGGTGACCAGTTCATCGCCATAGCCCGAGGCCGGACGCAGCCACCAGATACCCACCGTCACTTCGGGCTGGTAGTCGACGACGTACAGGCCGCGCGCGAGGCGCTCCGGGAAGCAGGCGCCGAAGTCCTGCCGGGCCGAGGGCTCGACTTCCTCGATCCCTGGGGCAACCACGTCCAGGTCGTCGCCTACGAGGACATCCAGTTCACGAAAGCGCCGGAGATCATGCGCGGGATGGGCCTGAACCTGACGAAGTCCGACCGCGCTCAGGCAGAGCTGCGCGAGAAACGCCTCGCGTGATCCCGACGCTGGCCGACGTCCAGGCCGCCCGGGAACGAATCGCCCCACACCTGCCGCAGACCCCCCTCTACCCGTACGGCGCGCTGAGCGAGCTCGTCGGCACCGAGGTGTTCGTGAAGCACGAGAACCACCTGCCGATCGGCGCGTTCAAGGTGCGCGGTGGGGTCAACCTCGTCTCCCGGCTGAGCGAGGACGAGCGGCGCCGTGGCGTCGTGACCGCCTCGACCGGCAACCACGGGCAGTCGATCGCCTTCGCCGCCGCACGCTTCGGCGTGCGCGCGATCGTCTGCGTCCCCGAACGCGCGAACCCGGTGAAGCTCGCCTCGATGGAGCGCCTCGGCGCGGAGCTCGTCGTCCACGGCCGCGACTTCGACGAGGCGCGCGAGCACTGTGCGGCCCTCGCGCGGGAGCACGGCTACCGGTACATCCACTCCGGCAACGAGCCGCACCTGATCGCGGGGGTCGGGACGGCGACGCTGGAGCTGCTCGAGACGGAGCCGGACATCGACGTCGTGATCGTTCCCATCGGCGGCGGGAGCGGAGCAGCGGGTGCGTGCATCGCGGGGAAAGGCGTCCGGCCGGAGCTCGAGGTGATCGGCGTGCAGTCGTCCGCGGCGCCGGCCGCCTACCGCTCGTGGCAGGCTCGGGAGCTGCTCGAGGACCGGATGGAGACGCGCGCCGAAGGGCTCGCTACCCGGGTCGCCTTCGAGCTCCCACAGCGGATCATGTGGGAGCAGCTCGACGACTTCGTGCTCGTCGACGAGGACGAGCTCGACCGCGCCGTCCTCTTGATGATCGAAGGGACGCGAAACCTCGTCGAGCCTGCCGGCGCCTCGCCGCTCGCCGCCGCCTTGCACCTCAGGGATCGCCTGGCCGGCAGGAAGGTCGCGCTGATCCTCAGCGGCGGGAACATCAGCCCCGACCAGCTGCGCGAGCTCCTCGCCTAGACGACGGCGGCCTCGCCGAGCAGCGCTTTCGCCTCGGCGAAGAAGTCCGGCACCGGCTGGACACGATATTCCGAGCCGAGCTGGAACACGCGCGGCCCCTCGGAGGTGACGAGGTCGACCACCACCGGGGCTTCTCCCGGGAACTCCCGCACGAGCGCGGCGAGCTCGCGGATGATTCCGGCCCGCGCCGAGCGGGCGTCCAGTCGCAGCCGCACCTCCCGCCGCTCGGGCACGGCCTCGAACGACGAGACCTCGAGCGCGATCAGCTTCGTCTCGCCTTCCTTGTGGTCGATCCGCGCCTTGACGACGAGCACGGAGTCGACCACCAGCAGCTCCCGGGCCGCCGCGTAGACGGAGTTGAAGACGACCACCTCGGCGCTGCCGAGCACGTCGTCGAGCCGCATGAAGACCATCGGGTCGCCCTTCTTCGTCGTCAGCTGCCGCAGCCCCGCGACGATCCCGGCCACCGTGACGACCTCGCCGTCACGGCGCCGCTCGAGCTCGGCCAGCGACGAGTCGGTCTTCCGCCGCAGCTGGTCGCGAACGGCCTCCAACGGGTGCTCCGAGACGTACAGCCCGAGCGTCTCCTTCTCGAGCCGCAACAGCTCGTTCTTCTCGAACTCCTCCGACCCGATCGGCGGGTGCTCCGGCTTCTCCTCCACCTCGGCGAAGAGCGAGCTCTGGCCGCTCAGCCGCTCGTCCGAGGCCCGCTGGCCATGGGACAAGGCGCTCTCCAGCGCCTCGAGCATCCCGCGCCGCGAAGCGCCGGTCGAGTCCAGCGCGCCGCACGCCACGAGCGATTCCAGCGCCCGCTTGTTCACGACCTGCGGGTCGACCCGCTCCGTGAAGTCCCACAACGACACGAACGGCCCGCCGTCGGCCCGCGCAGCGACGATCGCCCTCGCCGCCGAGTCGCCTACGTTCTTGACGGCGTTCAGCCCGAACCGGATCCGCCCCTCGACGACCGCGAAGTCGCACTCGGACGAGTTCACCTCCGGCGGGAGCACCTCGATCCCGATCTCGCGACAGGCGTTCACGTAGAACGGGACGCGGTCCTTCGTGTTCATCACCGAGGAGATCAGCGCGGCCATGTACTCCTTGGGGTGGTGCGCCTTCAGCCAGGCGGTGCGATAGGCGATCAGCGCGTAGCAGGCCGCGTGCGACTTGTTGAAGGAGTAGTCCTGCGACTGCTCCATGTCCTTCCAGAGCTGGTTCGCGACGGCCGGCGTCGTCCCGCTCTGCGCGCAGCCCTCGAGGAACTTCTCCTTGAGCGACGCCATCAGCTCGTGGATCTTCTTGCCGATCGCCTTGCGCAGATCGTCCGCCTCGGCCGGCGTGAATCCGGCGATCTGCTTCGCGATCTCGAGGTACTGCTCCTGGTAGATGCACGTCCCGTGCGTGACGCCGGTGATCGGCTCCAGCCGCGGGTCGATGAACGTCACTGGCTCCTGGCCGTTCTTGCGCCGGGCGTAGACCGGGATGTAGCCCATCGGCCCGGGCCGGTAGAGGGCGACGAGCGCGATCAGGTCCTCGAACTCGGTCGGCTTCACCTGCCGCAGCGCCTCGCGCATCCCCGACGACTCGAACTGGAAGACACCGGCCGCATCCCCGCGAGCGAGCATCTCGTAGGTCGGCCGGTCGTCCAGCGGGATCTTCGAGATCTCGAGGCCGTCGCCGACCAGGTCGACGGCCTTGTCGATCACGTCCAGGTTGCGCAGGCCGAGGAAGTCCATCTTCAAGAGGCCGAGCGCTTCGACGTCCCACATCCCGAACTGCGTCACGACCTCCTGGTCGGCGCCCTTCTGCTGCAGCGGCACGATGTCGGTGAGCGGCCGGTCGGAGATCACGACCCCGGCCGCGTGGATCGAGTCCTGGCGGATCAGGCCCTCGAGCGGCTTCGCGAGATCGACGATCTCGCGGACGAGCGGGTCCGAGTCGTAGGCCTGCTTCAGCTCCGAGCCGGGCTTGAGGCAGTCGTCGAGGTAGACCTTCACGCCTTCCGGGATCAGCTTCGCGATCTTGTCGACGCTCCCGTAAGGGATCTCGAGCACTCGGCCTGCGTCGCGCACCGCGGCTCGGGCCATCATCGTCCCGAAGGTGATGATCTGCGCGACGCGGTCGCGGCCGTATTTCTCGGCGACGTAGTTGATCACCCGGTCGCGGCCCGCAACCGCGAAGTCGATGTCCATGTCCGGCATCGACTTGCGGCCCGGGTTGAGGAAGCGCTCGAAGAGCAGGTCGTAGCGGATCGGGTCGATGTCGGTGATCTCCAGGCAGTACGCCGCGAGGCTCCCGGCCGCGCTGCCGCGGCCCGGGCCGACAGAGACACCGTTGCGCTTGGCGAACGCGATGAAGTCCCAGACGATCAGGAAGTAGTCCGCGAAGCCCATCTCCTTGATCGTCTTGAGCTCGAAGCGGAGCCGCTCCTGGAGCTCGGGCGTGACGCGTTCGTACCGCTTCTGCAGGCCCTTCTCGCAGAGCTCGACGAGGTAGTCGAACGCATCCTTCCCGTCCGGAACCGGGAACCTCGGGAGCAGGATGTTCCCGAGCGAGAGCTCGACGCTGCAGCGCTCCGCGATCTCGAGCGTGCGGGCCATCGCCGCCTCGTGCCCGGGGAAGTCCGCCGCCATCTCGGCCGGCGACTTGAAGAAGAACTGGTCGGTGTCGAAGCGCCAGTGGTTCGGATTCTTGAGCGAGTCGCCCGACTGGATGCACAGCAGCGCCTCGTGCGCCTTCGCGTCCTCGTGCCGGAGGTAGTGGACGTCGCCGGTCGCGACGAGCGGCAGGGCCGCCTCCTCGGCCAGCTTCGCGAGGGACGGGTTGATCCGCGCCTGGACGTCGATGCCCGCGTTCTGGATCTCGACGTAGGTCGAGTCGCGGCCGAAGATCTGCGCGAGCCGGTCGAGGTCGGTTCGCGCGTCGTTCGCGCGGTTCTCCTCGAGCGCCTTGCAGACGCGGCCCGAGAGGCACCCCGAGAGCGCGATCAGTCCGGTCGCATGGCGTTCGAGCAGCTCCCAGTCGACGCGCGGCTTGTAGTAGTAGCCCTCGAGATAGCCGGCGGAGGCGAGCTTGATCAGGTTGGCGTAGCCGGTGTTGTCCTCGGCGAGGAGCGTCAGGTGCGCGTAGCCCTTCTTCTGCGCGCGGCGATCGTCCGCGACGTAGACCTCGCAGCCGATGACCGGCTTCACGCCGTGCTTGCGCGTCTCCTTGTAGAGCTCGACCGCGCCGGCGAGCGAGCCGTGATCGGTGAGGGCGACCGCCGGCATCTCGAGCTCCGCGGCGCGCTCCGCGAGCGCCGGGATCCGGCAGGCGCCGTCGAGGATCGAGTACTCGGAGTGGACGTGCAGATGGACGAAGCCGGCCTCAGCCACGGAGTGCGAGTCTAGGGTCCGAATCGGCTACTGGAGGTGTCCGGGCAGAGATGCTGCGTGTCGGGGTCGGCGTGTTCGCCTTGCTCGCCATATCGAGCACCGTGGCATGCGGGCGCTCTCCGGCCAAGTCCGGGGCAAGCCTCGTCATCTTCTCGGGGAGCGGCGACGTCTACGTCATCGGTCTGGACGGCCACGGACGGCGGCGGTTGACCCGTGGCCGCGCGAAGGACATCGCGCCCAACGGCTCGCTCGACGGGCGGAGGATCGCCTTCGCGAGCGACCGGGGTCGTAGGTTCGAGCTCTATGTGATGAACCGCGACGGGAGCGGACAGCGAAGGTTGACGGACACGCCGGAGAACGCCTTTCCGGCCTGGTCGCCCAACGGACGGAGGATCGCCTTCGTCAGCAACCGGGACGGGAACCTCGAGCTCTACGCGATGAACGCCGACGGCACCGGGCAGCGGAGATTGACGCGGAACGCTGAAGCCGACGGCTCTCCCGCCTGGTCGCCGGACGGGCGGAGGATCGCCTGCGGATGCCAGCGCGGCGGCAACTTCGACATCTACGTCATGCGCGCGGACGGCGGCGGCCGGCGAAGGCTGACGCGGGCCCCAGGCGTGGACGCGGATCCGACCTGGTCGCCCGACGCTCGTCGAATCGCATTCGAGCGCGACCGCGGGGGTAGGAGGGGAATCTTCGTGATGAACGCCGACGGCAGCAGGCAACAGCGATTGACGCAGAACGGCGGGGACCCCGCATGGTCGCCGGACGGGCAGTGGATCGCCCTTGTGAGAAGCGGAGGCGTCTACGTCATGCACGCGGACGGGACGCGCGTGCGAAGGCTGTCGCGGGGGGAGCTGCCGGGATGGCTGCCCGCGGCCCGGTGAGTCACGCCGCGGGCTCGCCCACGTCCGCCTCGGCCACGTGGCACGCGGCGAGCCGCGCCGGGCCAAGCGGGCGCAACAGTGGCGTCACGGTCTCGCACTCGTCGACCGCGTACGGGCAACGCGGCCGGAAGCGGCAGCCTGGCTGCGGGTCGACCACCTTCGGCGGCTCCCCCACGTCGGCCGCGTCCGAGAGGCCGAGCGGCGCCCGCGGGTCCGGCACCGCCGAGAGGAGCAGCTGCGTGTACGGGTGCTTCGGCCGCTGGATCACGTCCTCGACCGGCCCCTCCTCGACGAGGTGGCCCGCGTACATGACGAGGACGCGGTCGGCGATGTAGCGGGCGGAGGCGACGTCGTGCGTGATGTAGAGGAACGACACGCCCTCTCGCTCGCGCAGCTCGCTCATCAGGTTCAAGAGCCCGATCCGGATCGAGACGTCGAGCATCGAAACCGGCTCGTCCGCGATGATCAACTTCGGGCTGAACGCGAGCGCCTGGGCGAAACCGACCCGCTGGCGCTGCCCGCCGCTCAGCTCGTTCGGGAACTTCGCGGCAATCGCCGCCGACGGGACGAGGCCGACGTCCGCGAGGACGCGCTCGGTCTCCTGCCTGCGCCGCGTGCGGCCGAGATCTCCTCGATGGAGCCGCAGCGCCCGCCGGATGCCGTATGTGACCCGGTAGGCAGGGTTGATCGACGAGTACGGGTCCTGGAAGACCATCGGGACGTCGCTGCAGTACGCGAGCCGGTCCTGGCGCGAGCGCAGGGAGCTCAACGGCCGTCCCTCGAAGTAGATCTCTCCACGCGTGGGCTTGTACACGCGCGCGAGGAGCCGCGCGATCGTGCTCTTGCCGCTGCCGCTCTCCCCCACGAGCGCGACGATCTCGCCGCGGCCGATCTCGAAGTTCGCGTCGTCGACCGCGTGCAGCACCTGTTGCCGGAGGAGCTTTCCGACCTTGAAGTGGCGCGTCAGGCCCTCGGTCCGGAGCAGCGGCTCGCTCATTGCGCGGCCACCGCCTCGCGCTGGTGCTCGTAGAGGACGCAGCGGACGAGCTCGCCGTCCACCTCGTACAGCGGCGGCGCCGCCGAGCAGCGCTCGTGCGCGTGCGGGCAGCGGGCCGCGAAGCGGCAGCCGGCGGGCGGGCGGAGCAGGTCCGGCGGCTGGCCCGGGATCCCGGTCAGCGGCACCTTCTCGCCCCGGATCGACGGGAACGCCTCGAGCAGCCCCTGCGTGTACGGGTGCAGCGGGTGGTCGAAGAGCTGCCGCGTCTTGCCGTACTCCGCCACCTGCGCCGCGTACATCACGAGCAGCCGGTCGGAGAAGTGGCTCACGAGCGACATGTCGTGCGTGACGAAGATGACCGCGAAGCCGAGCCGCTCCTGCAGCTCCTTGATCTGCATCATCAGCGAACGCTGCGCGACGACGTCCAGGGCGGAGGTCGGCTCGTCCATGATGATCAGGTCGGGCGTGAAAAGCAGCGCCATCGCGATCATCGCCCGCTGGCGCATGCCGCCAGAGAGCTGGTGCGGGTAGCTGAGCAGGTGCACCGGGTCGATCGAGACGAGCCGCAGCACCTCCTTCGAGCGGTCTCTCATCTCCCGCTTCGTCATCTCCGAGTGCGCCTCGAGCGCGTCGCGCATCTGCGCCTCGACAGTCAGCACCGGATTGAGCGCGTTCATCGCGCTCTGCATCACGACCGAGTACTCGCGCCAGCGGATGTGGCGCAGCTGCTTCTCCGTCAGCGAGACCATGTCGTGCCCCTTGAAGAGCACCTGGCCGCTCGTGATCTCGCCCGCCAGCGGAGCGCCCAGCAGCCGGGCGATCGCGTAGAGGAGGGTCGACTTCCCGCAGCCGGACTCGCCGACGATGCCGAGGAACTCGCCGCGCTTCAGGTCGAGGTCGACGTTGTCGACCGCGACGACCGGGCCCGCATCGGAGGCATACGCGACCGTGAGCCCGCGCACCTGGAGGATCTTCTCCGGATCGGCCGCGACCTCGGCCGGCGGAGCCGAAGGCAGCTCCTGCGCGCCCTTGTGCTCGAGGCGACGCAGCCGCAGCGCGGGGTTGCTGATCTCGTCGAAGGCGTAGTTCACCAGCGCGAACGCCGCGCCGAGCAGCGCCACGCAGACCCCTGGCATGATCGCCCAGTAGGGCATTCCGGCACCGAGGGCCTCGTTGTTCTGAGCCCAGTAGAGCATCGTCCCCCAGCTCTGGCTGTTCGGATCGCCGAGCCCGATGAACTGCAGGCCGGCCGCGAACAGCACGGCGTAGACCGCGGCGCCGAGGAAGCTCGCCACGATCAGCGAGGTCATCGTCGGCAGGATCTCCTTCACGATCACGTAGGACTTGCGCTCGCCGCGCACCAGGGCGGCCTCGAGGAAGTCGCGCCTCCGCAGGGAGAGGGTCTGCGAGCGCAGCTGCCTCGCGCCGTACGACCAGCCGAGCACGCCGAGCACGATTACCAACGTGAAGAAGCCGGAGTTCTTCTTGTAGGCCGCGATCACGATGATCAGCGGGAAGATCGGGATCACCAGGATGACGTCGGTGATCAGCGAGAGGACCCCGTCGCTCGTGCCGCCGAGGTAGCCGGCCGAGACGCCGACGAGGACCGCGATCACCGTCGCGAGGCCGCCGACGAGCACCGCGATCAGGAGCGACTGGCGGGTGCCCCAGACGAGCTGCGAGAAGACGTCCTCCCCGTAGGCGGTCGTCCCGAACAGGTGGTGCAGCGAGGGCCCGAGCCCACGGGGATACACCTTTGCGCGGGGGTCGTCGGGGGCGATCTGCCCGGGAATCAGCGCCAGCACGGCGAAGCCGACCAGCAGCCCGAGGCCGACGAGGGCCTTGCGGTTGCGTGTGACGGCGCGAAAGACGTCGCGGCCGGCGTGACGCCGTGTCGCCTCCCCCGGCGGCCCGGAGCCGACGGTCGCGCCGGCCGGCTCGACCGAGTCCGCGACCGAGGGGAGAGTCACCCGCGCTCCCGCGTGCGCGGGTCGAGGAACGCCGTCGCCACGTCGGCGGCCAGGATCGCCAGCAGCACGGCGACCGTGATCAGCAGGAAGAGCGCCTGCATCAAGGCGTAGTCCTGGTTCTCGACCGACTGCAGGAACATCCACCCGACGCCGGGGTAGTTGAAGACGAACTCGACGAGGATCGCGCCCCCGACGACGAAGCCGAGCGACATCGCGAAGCCGACGAGGTTCGGCAGGATCGCGTTCCGCCCCGCGTACGTCCACATGATCCGCCACGGCTTGAGGCCCTTCGCCCGCGCCATGCGTACGTAGTCCTCGGTCAGCACCGTGATCATGTTGTTGCGCATGGTCAGGATCCAGCCGCCGATCGCGGTCACGAGGATGGTCGCTGCCGGAAGCACCGAGTGGTTGAACGCGTCCGACACGAACGTCCAGTTCCAGCCGACGGTCGTGGTGACCTCGTACCCGCCGCTCTCGGGGAACCAGCCGAGCTTGATCGAGAAGAGCCAGATCGCGAGCAGCGCGAGCCAGAAGTAGGGGAACGCCGAGGTGATCACGAACAGCGGCGGCAGCGCGCCGTCGAGCGCGGTCCCGCGCCGCCACCCTGACACGAGCCCGATGAAGGTGCCGAGGAGAAACGCGAGGATCGTCGTCGTTCCGACAAGCGCAAGCGTCCACGGCAGCGCCTGCAGCACCTGGTGCGCGACCGTGTCGGGGAAGAACGTCAGCGAGATCCCGAAGTGCCCACGGGCGATGTTGCCGAGGTAGGTGAGGTACGCGTGGAAGAGGCTCTCGTGCGCGTGGACGCCGAACGCGATCTCGAGCGCGTGCAGGGCCTGCGGGTTCAGGCGCCCCTTGTACCGGGCCATCATCGCGATCGCGGCGTTGCCCGGCATGAGGCGCGGGATCAGGAAGTTGAGGGTGATCGCCGCCCAGAGCGTGACGACGAAGAACCCCAGCCGACGGAGGACGAACCTCACGTCCCGCGCCTCATGCAGTACATCGGAGCGATAGCTGTCGTCGCGCTACCCCTGCTTCGACTTCAGGTGGATAAGCATGACACCCCAGTCCGGGTTCACGTACGCGGCCGGCCGGGCGTACGGGTCGCCCTTCACGACCCAGCCTGTCAGGTCCTTGGTGTTGTACTGGTACCAGTCCACGCCCTCGGTGACCGGGATCACCGGGATGTCGTTGACCATGATGGCCTCGAGCTGCTTGACGATCTGGTGCTGCGTCGCCGGGTCGCTCGTCGCCGCGTACTGCTCGATCAGCTTGTCTGCCTGCGGATTCGAATAGCGCTCCCAGTCGGAGCCGGCCGTCTTCCCGATCGGGGCCGAGCCCTTCGAGTACAGGAGCGAGCGCAGCTCGTAGTACGGCGTGGGGCCGGCGGTCTGGTTGCCGTCGTAGGCGAGCTGGTAGTGGCCGGTGTAGACGTCGTTGTCGTAGGTCTGGCTCGAGAGGTTCTGAGGCGTGACCTTGATGCCGACGGCCTTCAGCTCCTCCTGGACGAGCTGCGCAGACGCGACCCAGTCGGAGTAGCCGCCGATGTTGATCATCGTGAACGAGAGCGGCTTGCCGTCGGGGGTCTGGTAGACGCCGCTGACCTTCTTGTAGCCGGCCTGCTGGAGGATCTGCTCCGCCTTCGCCGGGTTGTAGTCGACCTTCTTCGCCAGCCCCTGGTCGAGCCAGTCGCTGAAGGTCGGCGTGACGATCCCCGTCTGGTTCGAGGGCGGCTCGTAGCCGTACTCGCCGACCTCGGAGACCTTGTTGCGGTCGATCGCGTACGCCATCGCCTGGCGAACCGCGAGGTTCTTCAGGATCGCGTTGGTCTGATTGATGTAGACCGCGACGTTGACCACCGGCGGGAACCAGTAGTGGTTGTCGGGGCTCTTCTTCAGGTAGTAGGTGTTGATGTTCGGGATGAATTGGCTGCCCCACTGCGCCTTGCCGCTCGCGAGCTGCTGGTTCGCCGGATCGTTCGACGTGAACGCGGGGTAGTAGACGGTGTCGATCGTCGGCTTCCCCGACTGCCAGTAGCTCGGGTTCTTCTTGTACTTGATCACCTGCGGCGAGCAGGAGCTCATCGTGAATGGGCCTGTCCCGACCGGATGCGTGTCCTTGTAGGTCGTCGGGTTCTTGATCGTCGACCAGATGTGCTTGGCGACGATCGGGGTCTGGTCGGCGATGTAGTAGAAGTACGGAACGGCTGCCGTCTTGAAGGTGAAGACGACCTTGTTGCCGTTCTGCGTGACGCTCTTCAGCACCGACCAGTTTGCGTTCAGGTCGAGCGCGGGGTTCTTCTTCAGGAGCTGGAAGGTGTAGACGACGTCGGACGCGCTGAACGGCTTCCCGTCGCTCCACTTGACGCCGTCGCGGATCGTGAACGTCAGCGTCTTGTTGCCGTTGCTCCAGGCGAAGCTCTTCGCGAGCCACGGCGTCGTCGCGCCGCTCTTCAGGCCGTCGACGTAGGTGAGTTCCTCGTACTCGGTACCGAACGAGAGGAAGCTCACGCTCGCGTTGAACGGGCTGAACCCGCACGTCCACGTCGTGCCCTGCTCGTTGGAGATCGTGACGGAGGTGCTTCCGCCGGACTTGCTCGACTTGCTGCCCCCGCAGGCGGTGGCGGTCGCCGCAAGGCCCACCACCAGCGCGAGAATCATCAGTCGCTTCATCACCCTCTCCTTCCCGGGGTCTCGATTGCCTGGAAAGCGTTTGCGAGTTCTTCACGCGCTCGGCGCTGGGCGTCGGGGCCGGCTTCGAGCTCGTCGAGCCCGAGCAGCGCGGCGCCGACGACGGGCGGCGAGCTCGTCACCTTGACGGTCGCTCTGGGCGCGACGTCCTGGAGGCCCGACGCGACCGCGCTGATCAGCCGCTGGTCGCCCGACTGCATCACGCCGCCTCCGAGCACGACCTCGACCGGGGCCTCCGTGAGGCCGAGCCGCTCGAGCGCAACGCGGATCATCGTCACGACCTCCTCGGCGAGCCTGGCGACGATCGCCGCTGCGGTCTCGTCGCGCGCAGCCTCGGCGATCACGACCGGCGCCAGCTCGATCACGCGCCGCTGGCCGATCTCGCCGTGGTGGACGGCCTCTGCGAGCTTGGTCGGCGTGCTCAGGCCGAAGTACGCCGGCACGGCGTGCTCGAGCGTCGTCTTCGGGCCCCGGCCGTCCTCGCTGCGCGCGGCGGCGAAGACCGCCTCGCTGCCAACGTCGTAGCCGCCGCCCCAGTCTCCCGTGATCCAGCCGAGCGCGGGGAAGCGGGCCTGGCGCCCGTCGGGCGAGACGGCGCTGCAGTTGATCCCGGCCCCGCAGACGATCGCCACGCCCCAACCGCTGTCCGTGCCGGCGCGGAGGACGGCGAAGGTGTCGTTTCCGACCGAGATCCGTCGTGCGAGCTTGCGGCCGGCCGCGGCGGCCTGCATCTCGCGCTCCTCGGAGGGGAAGTCGACGCCCGCGAGGTAGAGCTCGCCGACCTCGGCCACGGGGCCCTTGCCGTTCGGCAGGCCGGCCTCGGTCAGAGCCTGCTGGAGGAGATCGTCGAGGACGGCGAGCGAGCCGTCGACACCGAGGTGGTGCGGTGAGCTCAGGGGGCCTCGGACGAGGGCCTCGACCTCGCCGTCGGCGCGTAGGAGGGCCAGGTCGGTCTTCGAGCCGCCGCCGTCGATCGCGAGGACGAGCGGCGCGGCCCCGCTCACCGCGCTCCCCTCTGACGGCGCCGGGCTCGACCGGTCATTTCAGACGGCCGCGCGGGCAGAGCCCACGCGGCCCGACATCGACATCGCAAGCGAGGGCTCACGCCGTGACCTCACGCGGTTCGAACTGCGGCAGATGCTCGCGGCCCTCGCGGAGGAGGCTTTCGGTCAGCTCCTCGACCTGCGGGACCTGGCCGATCAGCGGATGGGTGAGCAGCGCCTTGTAGACGACGTCGCGGTCGCCGGTGATCGCCGCCTGGACCGCGAGGCGTTCGTACGCGGCGACGTGCTGGGCGAGGCCGAGCATCTCGGGAGCGAGCGGCGGCTGCTCGATCGGCTTCGGCCCGTCGGCGGTGATGCCGGCAGGGACCTCGACGGCGTCGTCGTCGGCGAGGCCGCGGAGCGTCCCGTTGTTGCGAACGTCCACGACCTGGACATCCCCGTCTCCGGTCGCGAGCGAGGCGACGAGCTGCGTGGCTGCCTCGCTGTAGTACGCGCCGCCGCGGCGCTCGAGCAGCGCCGGCTTCGTCGTTAGCGCTGGATCGCGGTAGAGCTGGAGCAGCTCGCGCTCGATCTCCTGCACATCGGCCGCTCGGGGCTTCTCGACACGCTGGCGCTCGAGCACCGCGTCGTGGAGGTAGAAGTAGTGCAGGTAGTACGACGGGATCGCGCCGAGGCGGTCAAGCAGCGCGCGCGGGACCTGGGCGCCGTTCGCGAGCTCGTCGCCGTGCTCGGCCAGAAGCTCAGGGAGGACATCGTTGCCGTCGATCCTGACAGCCCGGACCCAGGTGAGGTGGTTCAGGCCGACCTGGTCGACGGCGACCCGCTCGGGCGCGACCCCGAGCAGTCGCGCGAACATCCGCTGGAAGCCGATCGCGACGTTGCACAGGCCGACGGCCCGATGGCCGGCGTCGAGCAGCGCCCGCG